>CALWDY010000014.1 GCA_944376825.1 uncultured Clostridia bacterium | reverse complement strand
TAACGGCTTTTAACCAATTTGGATGATTTTTACAAATTTCATTGTATTGAATTTTTGAAATATTTGGCAAAAATTTTCTTCTATTTTTTGAAACATGACTTTCAACATTGTCAAATTTATGCTCGCCCGAATAAAAAACGCCATCAAAATCAAAAATTAATACAGGTTTTATATAACTATTTTCCATAATTAAATTGTAAAAAATTTTTTTATTGATGTCAATAATTAATTTTTAATTTGATTTATAACTAAACAACATAAAATTAATTATTTATTTAATAAAAATGCAGATTGCAAACTTTTATAATTTAAAACAAATTTTGTTTAAAAAAACATAAAAAAACAAATAGCAAAGATAATTTGCTATTTGTTTAGTTTTAATAAAAGTTTTATTTTACTTTCATTTTCTTTCTAAGCAATATAAACATAACTGTTAGTCCAATTACTACAACACAAGAAACAACAATTAAGATTATAGAAATTGCATTTAACGGTTCATTTTTTATAACTCTATATGAATATAAAAGATTTCCGCTTTCTGAGTATAATTGAACAAAGTATGTTCTTGCTGATGATAGTGTTATGTTATAAGAAGATTGAAGTTTGCCATCTTGCAACAATTGATAGGTGAGTAGTAAATCTTCATTTCCAGATATTTTAAGTACACAATCTCCAACATCTTCAATTAAATCGGTTGTGTTAAATGACACAATTATATCGTTTGTTGTTGCAGTATCCTGAGGGATTGATACTTGTATAGGTGGAGTGGTGTTGTTTATCCAGAAACTAAATGTAAATTCCTGATTAAATTCATTGTCTGTGCAAATTGTAACTGTATACATTCCATTTCCCGTTATGGCATCGTTGACTGAAATTAAGAAGTTTTTAAGATATGGAACGGTTTGCACTACGCCATTTTCATCAGTTATGGTTTTGTATGTCAATTTACCCATGTTCTCATTTGTTAGCATAGTTGTTACATCTTCGTTGTTTTTTATTATTTGTTTAACATAATAATCTGCATACTCAGAGAATTCAAATGCATATCTAGACTCTTTTGGTTTTATGATTAAGAAATAGAGTGGTTCTTCATTTATTTCAGTTACTTTTCCAGCAATTGTTATTGATGCAGAGAACCATACTTTATAAAGGCCTGTTTCTTCAAATACGTAAGAATTATTGTCTTTATTAACTATTGGGTTATATTCTTCACCGTTTCTAATCACATGAATTTGAGGTTGGGCATTAGTATCATAATATTTTTTTGTTGAAGTTGGAATGCTGATTTCTACTTTTTCATCATAAACTGCATTGTTTATTGGTGCTTCACCATTAACATTATATATAACACTTCTTAGATATCTTATGGTGTAGGTGCTTAATGAGGAGTCAAACATGTGCACATTTCCCGCAAGATCGCTAAATGTTAAGTAGTAAGTTCCAGATGTCGACAATGTTAAATATGTCATATCATTTTCGGTTTTTAGTTTTGGAATGTAAGTAGTTGCATTATCGTTGTATTTTATTGTTACATTTACCAAATTTTCTTTTATGCCATAATAAGATTTCCATGCAATTGTTTTTGTTGATGAATTGTTTTCTTCTTTGCTAACTGCAAAAGTAATAAGTGTACCGCTTAAATCTTGACGCGTTCCTTCGTTTGTGTAATGAGAGTAATTTGCAAGAATACTTGTGCTTTTTGGTATTACTGTTATTGCAATTGTTTTATAGTATTTATTTACACTATCGCTGTTTAAATTTTTTATTTCATAAATATATGTTGTATAGCCGTTTACAGTAATAATGCTTGGTTCAGATTCTTGTATTCCTTGTTGTGTATTGTAAATGATTTCAAATTCGCTGGTATTTATGATGTAATGTCTTTGAACTGAATGAGTATTTGTTCCTTCTGTATAAGTAAAAGCGTTGCCTGTTGGTGTTGCATAAACATATTCATTGCCATTTTTATACACAACTTGATAAAACTCTTGATCATTGTCTACTATTGTAAAATCTAAATATGTATTATACTGACTATCCGTAAAAATGTTTGTGTATTTAATAATTAAAGAGTAGGTAGCAGGTTCTTGCACAATTTTGCCAGAGTTTATTTGTTCAATTGTTCCATCTTCATATTCAAGATAAACAACGCAAGGAATTCTTCCAACATTTTGGTTAAAGGTTATTTTTATTTCATTGCCATACATTGTTCCTTTGTTAAACAAATCGTTTTGAGAGTCATTGTCAATTCCAAGAAGAACGAAATTAGGAATGATGTTGTATATAACCAAATTAACAGTTTTATATGGAGCATCTAACACATTCATTATTGCTTCGTATAGTTCAATGTTAAATGTAATTTCTCCACCAACAATGCCTTCGGCCATATCTTGCTTTGGAGCATATAAAATTAATGTATATATTGAACTTCCTGAAACTGGTTCTAAAATATTTCCAATGTTATCTGTTTTTAAACGCTCTCTATCTTTTTGTAAAGACAAATCGTATCTATAAGAAGTTGTAGAGGTGGTTACATTTAATATTATTCTGTCTTTTTTATCATTATATTGATATCTTATTTCTTTTGTAGAGTAATAGTAAAGTTCACCATTTTCATAATTTTCTACCAATTCTACTTCGCTTGAAATTTCATTTTCAACAACTTCTGCACCATAAATGTTTGTTTTTGCATATGTGTCTTCAAAATTATCAATAACAGTGTATCTATAAAATCTGTCTTTTATAGGAGTCTTTACATTTATTTTTATGTATGTGTTGCCAAGATAATTAATGTAACTCGAAGATATGATGCTGTTATTAATTAGTTCATTTCCAGTTGTTTTAAAATAGTTGTCGTCGGTTATGTTATATATGATATTTTCAGTATATAAATCGTTTGTTTTTACATATTCACTAATAACAACACTGGTAGCGTAAATGGTTGCATCTTGTTCGTTTGATGAATTAGGTATTTTTATTAAAATGCCTTCCTCGCTTGAATATGTAGAAGTTTCACCGGTGTGAATTACAGATAAAGAAGTGTTTAATATAGAGCAAGACAAAGTGATGTTGTTATAGTAAGGAACTAGCGAAATTAGTATATTTTGTTTTTTGGTGCTTGGTTTTAAATTTGCAAAATCGCTAAGTTTTGTTTCGCTTTTTGAAGGGTTGCTTATATCATATGTCATCAAATTGTAATAGTTAGAATTGGAATATGGAGTTTTTAAATAAGTTGTTCCATTTATTGTTATTTGGTTCCAATGATAGTTCATCATATTTACATTTGTCAAGATTAGGTTGCTTTTTGCATATATGTTTGTTGTTTGGCTTAACTGACTATATTCTATTGATTGTTGTGCGCCATTGCTATTGTATTCTATTGGAAGTGTAGCCGATTGATTTAAGGCGTAGATATTTGTTAAATAAATTGTATATATAGTTATGTTGCCTGCAAGGTCTTTTTCAACAATTTCAATATAACAGTTGTAATTGTCTTGACTTAGCATTTCGTTTAAAGTGTAATCATTTATTACTTCAAAATTGCTTGTTGAGTTTTCTACAATTCCAGGTAATGTTTCTTGAGAATAAATTTCATTATATTTTGTAGATATTAATTTCCCATCTTCGCCAGTAGTTCTAAATAATCTGTACATTAAAGTGTACGCTTCTCCATCTTCGTGAGATGTAAAATCTAATATGCTTGTTATGTTGTTTACATCAACAGCATATGCAAAATATTTGTAAAGACCATTTGCAACTGATGTATTATATTTTAATTCTACATTTCTAAGCAGAGAAGGGCTAATACCGCTTATTGACACAAGATTATTTATATTTGTTTGAGGTGCTGTTGTATCAATTACCACTGTTCGTGATGTTTTAAACTTTCCAGGGTTATAGTCGGTTTCTTTACCTTCGAATTGCATGTTTATTGTTATTTGTGTGTTGTGGTTATATGCTTTCAATTCTTTTAAGTTTAAATCTACATAATGATTTTTGCCTTCGGTTTGAATTGAATTTGCATCAATTTTTTGTGCACTAGAATTGTTAATTGTGTAATATATTTCTTCTTGGTTTATCTTTGCCATAAATTCGTTTGCAGAATCTGCCCAAGAAAGCCTAATTATATCTTTATTTGTGTAGTAGGTGTTTGTTAAAGTGTCTTTTTGAAGTTCTTCATTATTAACTGGGTCTACAATACTAAATGATGGTTCTTGTTCTGTTATTTCAAAAATAAAACTAATTGTGTTTTCGCCATATTTTGTATAACCTTGAGTAATTATTACTTTATAGTAACCTATTTCAGTGAAAGAAAGACCAGAAGTGTTTGGATCATCAGTAAATCTTAAATATCCTCTATTGTTAGAAATTGAAGGATCGATGCTATTATATACAGTTGTTGAATTGTCTATTGTTGAAAGTTCTGTGCTGTATTTAATTTGGGCTTTAAGTGCGTAAGTGGAAATTTGTGAAGCGTTTGATTGTTCTATGTTTGAAGCATCATAATCGTAATAGTTGATTGAATTTTCTTTTTTAAATTCTCCACCGTCAGTGTAGGAATATCCGTATTTTACAACTGGAACATAAACAAACACAGGCAGTTTATTGGTTGTAAGTATTGGTGTGTTTTGTGCTTGTGAATTGTTTGCAAGATATATGTCTTCAAAAAACATTTTATTGTTTTCTTCTTCAAGAACTTGAATTTTTATAGATTCACCTATGTAACTATATGTACTGCCACTTTCATCCACAACCGTTGGCGAACTAATTATTCCATTTCTGTCGATAATAAATGTAAATGTTCTTGTCATGAAATCATATGTTTCATCAACTTGTGCTTGTGTTTGTGATAAATTGGCATATTTTCTTGTTATAGTATATCTTCCAGCCTGAGTTTGATTTACATAAGAATTGCCATTGTAAACATATTCTTTGTTTATTTCCCAGGAGTATGAGCCATCACTGTTAAGTGTAAGATCTTTGTTCTGGGCTGGTGAAGTGCGAGAATAAATTGTGATAGGGCTACTTGCTTCTCCAAACACATATGAATATGCTGTTACCAACCCTGTTGATGGGTTTATTTTTTCTTGAGGAATAAACGGACTAAATGTGTAAGTTATGCTTTCAACTTCAACTACGCCTTCATCTGGTGTTGGGTTAAACCGTAATGTTAAGATTTCGTTGCTGTTGGCTAGTGTTTGTGTGGTTGTAGGAATAAAATATTGTTCTTTTGTGTCGTCATGTGGGGCAGGAGAGTATGAGTCAAGTTCAAGTCGTTTGGTTTCCTCAAACAACAATAATGTTCTTGATGCATCTGACGATATTTTTATATCATGAGTTCCGCTATAATTTTTCTTGTAATCTTCAATGGTAGGATTTAAAAAGTTTACCTTTGTATTTGCACTATCTATAACATAGTAATTATAATCTTTTTCAACTGCAAGTGTTTGCCCGTTTGACTGGGTTAGGAATTGGATTGTGTCTTGCATGCCATTTATTATTTGGTCTATTCCATTTGATGATTTTAATACATTTTGAGATATTTGTGTTTTTGTAAAGTATGTATTTCTTGTGTTAATTGACATGTTGGCAAAATATTTATTGTATATATCTTGGTTGTTTAAAATCAAATTAAGCCACTTATCAGCGCAATTAAATTGAGCGTGTGCACTATCATAAGAAAGATTGTTAAATTTTATTACTTTATATTCACCCCAAACAATTGTTGCATTTTGAGAAATAATATTTAATTCACTTGGTTTAACAAACTCGCCATTTATTTGCTGTAAAATTTGTGCTTTTGTTGTATCAATTATGAACGAAAAATATTGTTCATTGCCCGCACTGTCATAAATTCTAAAAATATACATTCCACTTTGTGCCAATACATTTGACGATGGAATATAATTATAGCTTTGTGCATTTAAATAATTAACTGTTGAAAGGGCGGTGTTGTTGTAATCAAAATAGTAATTTACAGGCACACAATTATAACTGTAATATTCTTTTAAAGTTGCAGAAGAAAATGAAGATGAATTATCTGCCACTATTGGAATGTATTTATATTCGGCATAAGTTTGGCTTCCGCTATGTTTTTCGTTCCAAGAAATTACAACAGGTTGATTTGTTAAAAATTCAATTTGGCTACCTCTTGTGTAGTATGTTGAGTTAGGCTGTGCATTTACAGCAAACACCTGAATGTTTTCAATTGTTTGTTTGTCAATTGTAAATGTGGTTGAATAACTTCTTGTGTAATTTTTACCAAAATACAAAGTGGCAATATAATTTCCGTTTTCAGTTGCGGTGAAAGTTTCTTGATTTAAAATTGTTGCAACTTCGTTGTAAATTCCCGAGTAGTTTAATTGTTGATAAACAACTAATTTTGTTTTTGCGTTAAATGCCGAAGATTTCATTGTGTTTGCATAAAATTTTGAAATCTCAACATTTTGATTAGTATATGTTCCGTCTAAAATTACCGATGATGTATCATCTGTCGAAATGATTGACATTTGTTCGGTATCTTTGCTTATTTCAAAAACAAACCATTGACATCTTAAAAATTCTTGGTCGATGTCATTAATGTAAGATTGTTCAAATCCGTCATCGCTATATCCCAAAATACTTGAATTGTTTTTATATACTAACTTTAATAAGTACACTCCACTTTGGGTGAGTGGACTATTATCATAATTTAATTTTTCACCAGCAACATATTGACCTTCGGCATTTTGTGTAAGCATATAATAACCACTTTGAGTGTCAAAAATTGTGCTGTTGTCTTTGTTAAATATTTCAACATTATATTTAAATTGAACAGGGGCTTGGTTTGTTGATGGTATTAAAATTGTCCCATTATTTATATTGTCTAATAGATTTTGTAGAGAAATTGTTTCTGTGTTATTTAAAGATAAATTGTAATTGTTTCCAGAAAGATATGTTACATCGCTGTATTCATTTCCAATTTGACCATTTTCATAAATTTTAAATTCTTTAGTTGTTCCGCTGTTCACATCAGAATAATATGCTTGATATCCAAATATATCTATGCAATCTAAAAGTTTTGCTTGTGAGATTGTGGAAGACTTTGGTGTTATTGCATCAACATTTTGTCCATAAACATATATAAAATTATATTTAATTGTATAAAATCCCAAATCATTAAAGTACACGCTTACAAGATTATTGTCATTTTCTACAACTGTAACAATGTTATTATCACAAACAAGTTCTGTTCCGTTATAAGTTATATTTTGTGTTTGAGTTGTTTTTTGAAAGGTTTTTGTTATTTGTAAATTGATGTTGGTTTTATTAAATGTTAAATATGGTAATTGATTTGTTGAACTGTTATCTTCGTTTTGATATTGATATTGGTATTGATATGCTCTGTCATACAAAGAGGTGTTTACTTTATTTGCATTTACAATTGATGTGTTTGCATTTTGTCCGTTATAATAATTTGAATCTAAAACAACATAAAAAGTAAATGTAAAAGATTTTGTTTGATCAACTCCATTTTCGTTTATTATGTAACTAATAGACAAATCATATTTTCCGCATGGGTTTTGTGTTCCGGTAAAAGTTGCGGTTAAATTGAAAGATATTGTTGAGTAAGAAATGTTTATTCCATAAACTTCGCTTAACTCATTGTTGTCATACGCTTGTCCGTTTAAAGTGAAATAAGGGGATATGTGTTTAATGGAATTGGACTGCAATTTTGCAACAATAGTGTGTGTTGGCGAAACAAAAGCAACACCATTGTTTTCAATGCTGGCAATTAAAGTATTTCCGTTTTGATATTGATTTACGGTAAAATAAGTGGGAATTTCGCCTGCGCCGTAAATTGTTTTATTTTGAGAATTATTAAAAAAATAAATGCCACAAAAAGCAAACGAAAAAACAAAAAAACTAAATAATAAATTAATTAAATATTTTTTTTTCATAAAAAACACCTCTACAATTCATTAAAAATATTATCATATTTTTAGTCTTTTTGACAAATATATTGTGTATATTTATTTGTTAATTATTTTATTATTAGTTATTTATGTTAAATAATGTAAAAAAAAATAAAAATTCCCTTAATAAATAAGGGAATAAAATTATTTTTAATTAAAAATCAAAGTCATCTAAAATGCTGTTTCTTTTAAATACTTTTGAATTCCTAGCTTTAATATCATAAAATATTGCTTTTTCATTTAAATGTTTGCTAGGCACATATTCTTCAGCCGCTTTTCTTTGGTCTAATGCTGGATTTTTAAAATATTGTGTCATTTTTGTTTTTATTGGTGGTTGTCCATAAATTTTAACAATGTTCACATCGTATGGCAATTGACCTAATTCATAAGGTTCAATTAAAGGTCTTGTAACAATTTGACTACCTATTGTTTTTGTGCTTTCTTTATCATTTTTTTCTGATTTGTTTTGTGAAACACTTTTTGTTTTCAATGTTACTTCGCCACACATTTTTGAAAATTCTTCTCGTGTTTTTTGATCTTCTGTTCCAATAAAAATTTGTATGTTGCAGTTGCCTTTAATAGTGTCGGCAACTTCTTTTGTGTATTTGTTGTCAAGTTGACTGTATGATTGAATTGCAAGTTCAAAGTAAATTCTTCTTGAACGGGCAACTGTGATAATTGTGTCCATTTTTTCAATCTTTGGCAAGTTTGCAAACTCATCAAGAAGAAAATATACCGGTCTTGGAAGTTGAAGGTTTGGCCTTTGAGATGCAACATCAATTAAAGTTTTGTACATTTGAGAAATACACATTGTTGCAATGCTGTGTCTACTTTCTTTTTCATCGGGAACTTTTATAAATAAAACAGTTGGTTTGTCGGTAAAGTCTTCAAAGTTTACATCTGTTCCGCTTGTACAATAACAAATGCCCATGTCTTGAAAAATTGCAATTTTGGGTTGCAAAACACCCAAGTAACTTCGTGTTGTGTTTGGGGCGTTGTTTACTACTGTGCTGGTTAGGGCAGGAACTTTTGAAAAATCTCCTCTTCCGGTTGTGTATTGTTGAAGTGTTTTCATCATATTCTCGCCATCAGTATCTCTGTATGTTGCAATTTTTACTAAGTTATAAAAATTAAATTTTTCTTTTGTCATTCCAAGTTCGGGGTTTAAACTGTCTTCAAGCATTGCAAGCATAAGGCCATACAAAAAGTCTTGTGCACCACGTTCCCAGCCTTGGTCTGTTTTGCTTTCGATTGTTACAATTGTGCTACAAATTTCACGAAGTTCGTTTTCTGCTTCGTTTATTAACGATTGTCTCTTTGCTTCCAAATCTTGCATTAGTTTATCTTTGTCTGGATAGGCTATTTTGTTAAAACCATACCATTGTTCGTCATATTTGTCAGCAATAATTTTATAACCACCAACTTCTTTTGGACTAGCACCTTTATATACTTTAACTTCTTCTTCTAAATGATGGGCGCGCGTATACATATCAAAGGAATGTTCCATTGGATTCCATCTTGTTGAAGCATAAGGGTTTCTTAAATCTATTGTAATAATGCGATATCCTTCTTCTCTTAGTTGCACAGAGTGGTTGTTGTAAAGTTCGCCTTTTGGGTCGGTGATTACCATACATGGTTTTTCAGCAGAGTGTGCATATACTCTTATTGCGGGATCTAAAACGAAAGTTGTTTTACCAGAACCAGTTGTTCCTATTATAAGGGTGTGAATAGGATTATACATGTTTATGTGCATTTGACCGTTTTTATATAAACTTCTAATCATAACGCCGGTTTTTTTCAGTTTGGGAAGTTGTTTCCATGTTGTTGGCATAAATGCTGGATTTGTTAAAAGTTCTTGTTCGGTTACAAACCTTGCCTCATAGTGTTGACTCATATTTTGACCACTTTGCGTTTTTCCAGTGAAGCCATCTTTATCTTCTACAATAGTTTTGTTTGAAGATGAGATGTATAAAATTACACCCAAAAGGCCAATTCCAAAAACAATTAAAGTTACACTATCAGACAGGGCAGAAGTAAAAGTTGTTTTGTTTATAAACATAGATGCGATAATGCCAACTACATACAAAACAACCAAAGCAATTATTGAATTTTTTAATTTTTTCATCTATTTTTTTCTCCCAAGGGTATTTTGTGTTTAAAATCAAAATAATTTTACTTTATAAAATATTATAAGTCAATTAAATTATATTACCGCAAACAAATTAAATAAAAATTTTTTAAACATTTTAATTTTATTTTTAAAGTATTTTAAAAAATGATAAAAAATAAAAAAATATTATAAAAATGTTTTGCTATTTACAAAATATGTGATACTATTAAATCGTAAATTAATTTGCAAGATGCATAATGTTTATATTTTTTGCAAATAAATAATTAAATTTGGGGAGGAAGGTTATGAATTTATTTTTGACAAAAATGACTACATATCTACTTGGCATGGGCAACACAATGGCTGGTGTCGATGACTTACCAGAAGAATGGGGTTGGGTAAAAGATATCGTTAATGCAGTAGACACACTTTTATATCCATTGTTAATCGTTGTTGGTGCTTTTGGTATGATATATGCAGTTGTTATTGGTGTCAACATGGCAAGGGCAGATTCTACTGAAAAAAGAGAAGAAGCAAAAAAGAGACTTATAAATGTTATTGTTGGTCTTGCAATTATTATAGCACTTATATTGTTCTTTAAGTTGTTTATAAATCAAATATTACCAGCGTTTGTAAGCCCTGCTGAACCTGAAACAGGAACAGGCGCTTAAAAGATGTTTAAAAAAAACTCGGAAATTTCCGAGTTTTTTTGTATTTTTGATTATTTTTTATTATTTATCTAAAATTTTAAAATAAATATAAATTATTTAATTTATTTTATAAAAATTTAAAAAACTATGTACAATTTAAAAATAATTTGTTATACTAACATCAAAGGTATATATTTTAGGAGAATGTAATGAGCGGTATAGGTGATTTGTTCCTTATTATTCCACAAGCGTTTTACTGGTTAGTATCAAATGCTTTGATGATGGTTGAAATTTTTCAATTTATGTTTAGAAAACTAGCAGGCTTGGATACATATTATCTTAACGGTGAAAAAATTGAAAAATCTGGCGATTTTGTTTTGCAAATAATTCAAAAAACATTTTTTAGTGGAGATAACAACGAGTATAGTGTAATCGCTGTTACGTTTTGGAGTATTGTAATATTGGCATCAATCTTATTATTTGCAACAACAATTGCGGCTATAATTAAAATTGAATATTCTCCTGGAAAAACAAATCCTGGCGAACCAAAAAGCAAGGGCACTAGTAAAGGCAAAATAATAGGAAACATGATGAAGGCAATAATTTCTTTTGTTCTTGTTCCGCTTGCTTGTTATTTTGGTTTGTTTTTTGGGAATGCAGTTTTATTGGCAGTAGATTCTGCAACAAATGTATCTAACACAAGTTTAATTAGTGTGGATAGCAACATTGAAAACAAACTTGTTAAAGAAAACGATACATATATTTATAACATATTTTTTGGACAAATTGCACCCGCCAATGCAACCCCGCTTGCAGGATTGGCAAATAGAATTGGTTTGTATACTGCAAATAGGGTTAGAAATGACAAAAACTTTTATGAAACAGTAATTTTGTATGAAGAAAGTGCAGAGGGTTCAACAACAAATTTTGAGATATTTAACGAACCGGATAACCAAAGTGAATGTGCTGATTTAATTGATACAATGTTTATGATGAATGCAAAACTAAAAACCCCACAAACGCTTGATGGAAGCAAAGCTCCAAGTTCGAGTTTTGCATGGGGAACGCCAACTTCTCAAATTGAATATTTTAATAGATACGATATAGGCCTTGTGAACTATTATTATGATTTATGGAAATATAATTTTATTATTGCAATTTTCCTTGTTTGGATTCTAGCAAAAACAATGATAACTTTTACCTTTGGTTTAATAAGTCGTATATTTAGCTTGCTTGCACTTTTAATGGTTGGACCACTAGTAACTGCAATGATGCCAATTGATGGCGGTTCTGGACTGTCATCTTGGAGTAAAAATTTTGTTGAAAAAACAATAAGTGCGTACACGGCAGTGTTTTCCATGAACATACTCTTTATGATAATTCCAATATTTCAAACTTTTGGGATGTTTGGGCCTGATTATTTGGGGGGATTTCCGGACTTGGTTGTTCAAATGATCTTTATTGTGGCGGGACTATTGGCTGTTTCGAAAATCGATGATGTTGTTGCAAAATCACTTCATTCTGGATACCTTTATAAAGATGGCGGAGATCTTCAAAAACAAGTAAACGATAATTTGTGGAATCCTGTTCAAAAGGGATTAGTAAGCACTGCAAATTTTGCAGGAAATCTTGGTGCTGCTATTGTAACAAAAGGCGCATCTGCTCCACGCGGTGGGTCATTGTCTGGAAGACTAGGTGGCTGGTTAGGTTCAAAAATTTCGAATGGCGCAAGAAGAAGTGATGGAGATAGGGGGAATTTAACTAATCGCGACAAAAAAGATGCTATGCAGGCATCAAAGACAGATGAAAAAATAAGACAAGAAGCGCTTGTTTCTGTAAATAAAGAAATAGAAAAAGAATACGATAAAGGTTATCAAACAAAAAGTCAACAAGCCTACAACGATTATGTTTCTCGCGGGGGAACAAAAACTGCGCAAGAATTTGCTGATAGCACAGCAATAGGGTCATATGCCGATGCAAATAGTCAATGGGAAAGCATGACAAAATCACAACAAGCTGCATATGCAACAAAAAATGATTACTTAAAGCAATATTTTACAAATAACAACACCGATAAAACAATAGATTTTAACACTTGGGAAAAAAATGGGGCCAGTGAACTTGCAAAAGATACTGTTTTGGTAAGTGGAAAAGGTTTAACACAAGGTGATGTTCAAAGAAATATTGGTAAAAAAGAAGAATATGTAAGCAAAAGGCAAAAAGAAATTGTGGAACAAATGAAAAATGGAACTGCAAATGCTGGTGATGAAATTGCTAAAAACGCAATAAAATATATGGAAGAAGAAAATCAAAAGAAAATTGATGCTGCTTTAAGATTAATAAAAAGGCAAAAGGCGAATCAGGCAAAAAATTTTAAAAACTTAATCAACTAAAAAAACAAGACCTAAAAAAGGTCTTGTTTTTTTAATAAACACTGTAAAACAATTCGTTTAATTTTTCATGTTGTTTTGCAATAATAACTTGTTTTGGGGTTATTATTTGATTTTGCTTTAAAATGAGTTCGTTGTTTTTTCCAAGAATATCTTTTGCAAGTCGTTTGCCGAGCAGTATGTCACTGTTTACAGTAATTTTTGGTGGCATAAGCGTTATTGGAGAAGATTTAACATCGTCCATTTTCATTATACTAACGGTTAAATTGTTTAACATTTCCTCATTTTGTTTTGTTTTTTTGGGTTTAAAATTTTGCATCTTTGCATTTTCTGCCACAATAATAGAATGTGAAATGTGCATAATTTTAGATGACGAAAATTTTTGATTTTTTGTTATAAAAGTTTGCACCATAAAATTTTGGTCAATTTCAACATCATTTAAGATATCGTAGTCTTGTCCATTTATATCAACAACTTGCTTTCCAAGTGGTGATAAAGGTTTGTCCAGCAAAAAATTACTTGTAATTTTTGAAGAGTTTTTAATTGTTATATAATCTTTTATGCCAAATATATTTTGCGTTTTCAAATAATATTCGTTTTCATCCTGATCAAAAAAATAAAAACCTAAAACTTTTTTATATTTCTCATCAAATGCCACATCATGTACTGTGCCTAAAAATTTTGCATCATATATAACAAAGACTCGTTTACCTATGATTTCAGATAATTTCATTTTTCCTCCTAAAATAATTTATTAAAGGCAAAACAATATTATTCGTGTTTGCATAATTTAATTAATTGTGATATACTTGTTCAGCAATGGGATTTTTTAAAAGCTTCAAAAATTTTTTTTCAAGTGACATAACCCCCACACCAAATAGTTTAAGTGGGCTTGTTTGTATTTATCCTTTAAAACATGGAAAAATAAAAATAAATTCAAAGGTAAAGGTTCCTAGTGGTTTTGTTTTTGTTATAGGGCATAATGGTAAGGCGCTCGACCATTTTGGAGAAGGAGAATACAATTTGTCTGTTGCAACTCTTCCTGAATGTTGCAAAAGGTTAAAAATTCATAAAACAAACAAAAATAACAACAATAAAAAATCTTTCAAAGCCCAAGCGTATTTTGTAAATATAAATGATTATGAATTGAATTTTTCAACACAAGAGAAGGCAGAACTTGGAAGGCGAGCAACGGGAGTTTTTAAAGTTGGGCTCAAAGCAATATTGAAATTTAAAGTTGTTGATGCAACAAAACTAATGAAAGCACTTTTGTATGAATATTCTTATTTAAAACGAGGCGAAGCCGAAAAAATTGTTTTATCGTATGTTTCAGATTTTGTTGTGTCAATACTCAATAAATATAATTTTGCATTGTCGGAATTTATTTATTCAAATCCAATAATTGAACAAAATTTAATGGGGGAGTTATCTCAAAAGTTATCAAAATTAGGAATAATGCTTTTTAACCTTGGTGAAATAAAATACATATTGCCAAAAAAATTTCAAAAAGAGTATGAAAACAATTTAAAAACAAAACAAGAACAAATAGATTTTCAAGACAAAAATGCAGAAGATACATTAAAGGGTGCAAAATTAGAAAAACAAGATTATGTTCCTTTTGGAAGTATAATAATTGAAGATGCATCAAAAGAAGAAATTTTATTAAATTGCAATAATGACATTAATGAAAAAATAGAAAACACTAATAAAGAAGAGGAATTTGTTGACCTTAATTTAGATAATTTGTATAAACAAGACCAAATAGTAAAAGAATGTAAACTATGTGGATACAAAAACAACGAAGATGCAACAATTTGTGAAATATGCAATAATAAATTAGATTAAAAGGAGATTTTATGAGTAAAATAACAAAAGAATGGACACTTGGCGAAGTGTTGCAAGAAAACGAAGATCTTGCAGATGTTTTAATGGGCTTTGGGATGCATTGTTTTAGTTGTCCATTAAGTCAAATGGAAACACTTGAAGAAGCAGCAGAAGTGCACGGTGTTGACATAGACTTTTTAATTAAAAAATTAAATGAAGAAAACAAATAAGACATCATATGATGTCTTATTTGTTTGTGTTTAATCTTTCTGATATTATTGTTAAAAGATTATTAGACACGGCAAGAAAGAAAGATCTATATGTTTGAAGTTCTTTAATTGTGCATTTTTTAGAAAGTTCAACACTGTATATTGTTGCAAGAGAAGTGAGTTCTTCGGGAGATAAATCTTTCATATAATATATTTATGATTAAAGTTGCAAATAAAGTGAATTGTTTGTTATACTTATCATGGTGGGAACATGGAAACAAATGAAAACAAATTAAAATTTTTGGAACTTATAAAAAATAATATAAAAAGAGAAGGAATAGAAAATCTTGTTGACTGGCTAAGTAAAACAGATTTCTTTTCTGCACCTGCATCAACAAGGTATCATTCAAATGTTGAAGGTGGACTTTGTTTGCATACTTTAAATGTGTACAATAGATTTTTAAAAATACTTGAAAGTGAATATGGTGAAAATTGGCAAGAGCATTGTTCTTTGGAAAGTGCCACAATAATTGCACTTTTTCACGATTTGTGCAAGGTTGACACATATGCAACAGAACTTAGAAATGTTAAAGAAAATGGAATATGGATACAAAAACCATATTATACAGTAAATGACAGATTGCCATATGGTCATGGCGAAAAATCAGTTTATATTGTAAATGGATTTATTCGCTTAACTCGTGAAGAAGCAATGTGCATAAATTGGCATATGGGCGAATATGATATGCGTGCAAAAGCAGGTGTTAGTTTAACAGATATCTACTATAAATATCCACTTGCACTATTATTCCATTTAGCAGATATAGAAGCGACATACTTAGATGAGCAAATAAAAAAATAAAACCTTTGATGGTTTTATTTTTTTATAAGTCTTAAATCTTTATTTTCTATGTTTATGCAAAGAGAATTAGATTTATTTAAAAGTCTAGAAAAAATTCTTTCGCCGTATGTTTGTTGAATTTCATCAGGGTTTAGGTTTGTTGATATTATTGTTTTTTTATTATTCTCAACTCTTTCACTAATTATATTATATAAGCCTTCAACTGTAACATTTTTAAGTATAGGTTCAGTTCCTAGGTCATCAATAAACAAATAATCTGCATCAAGTAAATTGGAAATATAATCTAATTTTGTTTCATCAAAAGTTGTGTGATATTTTAATAATAATTGATTTAAGTTGAAAGCACTTGTCCAAAACACTATATTTTCATTTTTAATTAAGTTATCTGCCATGCATTCCATAAGGTAAGTTTTTCCAACGCCTGTTTTTCCTGTTAAAATAATGTTAAGGTAATTTGAAGAGGGTGAATCACACCATTTTTGCATGTTTTGGTAAATTTGCTCTATTTTTTTTGTATCATCAAAAACTTTACAATTATCTTTGTTGAAGCAATTTAATTTGTGGTTAAGTCCACTTTGTTTATAAAGTTCTTCGTTTATTTGTTTTTTTAAACAAGCACACATTTTTCCATTCTCATAACCTGTGTCATCACATTTTTTGCAAGTATATTTTGGTTCTAGCGTGCTTTCGTCAATGTTTAACTTTTTTAAAATTTTACTTTTTTGCTGTGCAATTTTATCTAACTCAAAATTGTTGTTTAGTCCATAAACTTCACATCTTGCAGTTTCAATTTGTGCTTGTTTTTCAAGTTTGTAAATTTCACTAAATTCACTATATTTAAGTGCATTTTGCAAGTTGTTATTAGCAATTAAATCTGCATTTTTTTTGTTTTGGTTTATTTTGTCTAATGCATTATATAAAACATTTTTGCTTATCATATTTTCTCCTTAAATTTCAATCTCTTCAAGATTTGTAAAAAGCGAATTTATTTCTTCATTTGTATATGTTCTATTTTCATAATTGGATTTGTTAGTTTTGCTTGTTTCTTTTTTATCTTGCTTAACTTCGCAAAGTTTTGCGTTTTCAACATCTGTTATATTTTTTTCATGCCATGTGCTTAAAATTTTATTCATAAAAACAAGTGGTTGAGTTTTGCCGTTTGCAAGGGAAGTTGCATAATCTATAAGTTCGTTTGACATTTTCCAATTATCTTTCCAATTTCTATAAAAATCTCTGTCCATATTGTTTACATTTCTATTTAGTCCAAGATTTTCTAGTATTTGTTTAATTTGTGCTTCAAAATTTAAAATTTCATCAAAATACTCATTTAAACTTTGGGTGTTTGTTATTCCAAGTTTATAAAATTTTAAAATTTGTTTGTCCATATATTCAAGTGTTCTTATTGAACTTTTAAAACAATAGTTGCTAATTTTTAACAGAGTTTCTTCATCATAGCCCATGTTTGTCCAATTTATTATATAGTTTTCAACAACAGGTTCAATATCTTCATAGTATACACCAAGATTTTTGCATATGTTTTTTGCTAAATTAAATAGTGCAGATTTATGATTTTCATATGCTTCAATTTCTAAAATAGAAAACAAGTGCATTGTGTAATATTTTTCAAATATAGCATCTAAATATTTAAAATTAACAGATTTTTTTGCTTTTTTGTTTAATTTTGTCACATAAATTATTACATTATTTAAAAATCCCATTGCTAGCCATTTTTCGTATAAATCTCTTTCATCTATGTCTGCATTGCGTTTAATTCCTATTGCTTTTAAAACAAGATTTAAGTCTTCATTTTGTTTTTCATATCCAAGCAATTTTTCATTTACTGCCATAGAAGTTACAACGCCATCTTTTGCCCAATTTTTTGCAACAGTTAAAATGTAAGGGTATCCAACATTGTTTCCTTTAAGGTCGGTGCAATATTTCATTATCATAAGTAGCGCACTTTGTTCCATGTGCAAACTTTCAAGTGTTGCATAATATTCATAGTATTCATTTGGAGTAATCATTCTTCCACTTAAAATTTCTTGTGCAGAAATATTAAATGAAGCGTATTTTTGTTGGCTTATTTTTGGGTGTTTAATGAGGGCGTTTTTAATTGGCATATATTTTACTTGAAATGGTATTGTGTCTAATATTTGAACAAGGCCTTGTTCTTGCCAATACAAAAACGAACTTTCAATGTCTTGCGCAGACATATTAAGTGCCTTTGCAAACTCATCTATCGTATTGTGTGAAGAGTTTGCATCACTGCAAGCAAAAAGACCATACAAATAAACTTTAACGCAATCACTTGGTGCGTATGGCATAAAAGAAGTTATAAACATATTGTCTATTGGTGTTTTATTGTCAACTATTATTTGTGATGAATAACTGCAAAAACTCATAAAATCCTCATTTTAAACTTAGTACATTTTAGCATATACAAATTTATTTTACAATGATTTTTAAATTAAACATAAATTAGTTTAATTGTGCATAAATTATTGTGCAGGAGAGTTATGAAAAAATTTTTATCATTTGTTTTAATTGGTTTATCCATTTTTATTTTTGTAGGTTGTGCAAATAACTTTGAGTATAAAAAAGACTTAACATCATACAGTTTAAATATTGTTTACGATGAGAGTTTGCAAACATTAGATGCAACTCAGTGCATTGATTACATAAACACAAGTGATAATACGCTTAGTGAGATAAAATTTCATTTATATGCGAACGCGTTTAGAGAAGGTGCAAAAGCAAGTGTTGTGAGTTTGGCAAACACACAAAAAGCATATCCAAACGGTAAAAGTTATGGCAAAATTGAAATTGAAACTGTAAAAATTGGCGAAAATAACATGGAGTTTGTTGTTGGTGGAGAAGATGAAAACATATTAGAAGTTCCACTTAATAATGAATTATATCCAAACGATAGGGTTGAAATTTACATAGATTACACAGTTACGCTTGCAAATGTAAATCACAGACTTGGTTATGGAGAAAATGCAGTTAATTTATGCAATTTCTATCCAATTGCATGCGTGTATGAAGACGGCGAATTTGTTTGCGATTTATATAACTCTAACGGCGACCCATTTTATAGTGAAGTAAGTAACTATGAGGTGCAAATTACTTATCCTAAAAATTACATCTTGGCATCAAGTGGAAACAAAATTGAAGAAATAGAAAACGATGCAGTAAAAACAACAAAAATAAATGCTTTTTGTGTTAGAGATTTTGGCTTGGTTTTATCAAACAAATTTGAAACAAAAACAAAAAAGTACGATGATAGAGTAAACATAAACTATTTTTACACAAGCGATGACAATGCCGATGAGACTATGCTTTTAATAGAAAATGCCCTTAGTTTTTTTGAAGAAAAAATTGGACAGTATCCATATGAAAATATTAGTATTGTTGAAACAAATTTTGTACATGGTGGAATGGAATATCCAAATTTGGTTTTAATTAGCGACGATATAGAAGATTATTCTACATATAGAGTGGTTGTTGTACACGAATTATGTCACCAATGGTGGTATGGCGTTGTTGGAAACAATCAATTTGATTATGGTTGGATTGATGAAGGACTAACGGAGTTTTGTACAGTTTATTTCTTTGATAATTATCCACAGTATGAAAGAACAATGGAGAATATGATAAGGTCGGCAACTTTTTCATACACAACCTTTATGAAGGTGTATAGTGATGTTTTGGGCGAAGTTGATACCAGCATGAATAGGGCATTAGATGAGTTTAATACTGAACCTGAATATGTTTATAATACATATGTAAAGGGTATGCTTATGTTTTCAACAGTTTATGAACTTGTTGGAGAAAAAAAGTTTGACAGTGCTTTAAAATATTATTACTCAAATAATGCATATGAAATTGTAACTCCAACTGATGTAATTAAATGTTTTTCAAAAGGAACTGGTAAAAATTTGGAAAATTTATTTAATTCATATCTAGAAGGCAAGGTGCAAATAGTTGCTAAATAAAGTTTTCATCAATAAGATATGAAACGGGGACTTCAAAAAAATGTGCAATTTTTAACAATGTATCCAAATCTGGTTCTCTGCTTCCGTTTTCCCAAAAACTTATCGTTTGGTTGACAACTTTAAGGGCTTCTCCTAATTTTCTTTGGGAGAGTCCTTTTTCTATTCTTAAAGATTTTAATGTTTTTCCAAAATAATTGTTCTTCATTTTATTTTATTATTAAAAAATCTCCTACAAATTGTTGACATTTCTACAAAATGTAGGATATTATTTTTGTGAGGAGGATAAATGAAAAAGAAATTAAAATTGTTTGTTACAATAGCATCGTTTTGTTTCGTTGTTTTTATGTTTTGCTTTGGCGTTTATGCTGCAATTAATGTTAACTACAACATATCGGGAACTGTAAGTTACAATGTAGAAAAAGCTTATGTTGAGATAACAACAAAAATTTTTAAAGATGCAAATAAGTACAATCAAAGTTCACTAAAAACACAAGTGGACAATTTGCAAAACAAAAATTTTACAGAAATACAAAACTTGCATGGACAACCCGTTTTGCAATTTGAACCATATAACAGTTTGTTGGAAACGGGTACATCTTCTGCGAGTAATATAAATATCAATTATAATGATGCATTTACATATTATATAGTTATTAATATTAAAAATTTAAGTTCAAGTGTTGATATAGATATAACTTTACAAAACACTAGTGCCAATATGCAAGATGTAAATAGTATAACATATTTAACTGCAAATTTAACAAACATTAAAAAAACAAATAATGGTGAAAATGTTATTATAGCGTATTGTTTAGATGATGCAACAAAGTCGGTAAATGTAGATTTTAATTATGATTTAACGGTTTCGCTGTCGACTTCTGGAAATTTGGTTTCAATTACAGGGGCAGAGGCTTATGCTGTCGATGGTGGGCAAGAGCTCTTGCAAGTTCAAGATGGCGAAAAAATTAAAGTTAAAAGCAAATTATATTTAATTTTGGTTGGAATGGAGCCGACTGTGTCATCTAACAATATAAATTGGGACATGACAGTGGGTGAAATAGAAATTATTGATTATTCACAACCCGACGGAATGCCAGGTCCAGGTTCTTATTCAATTAAAGTGTTAAAAGATGGAGACTTGTTGGCATCTGGAGTTCAAAATAACACTGATTTAAGTTCGGTGTTTTCATGCATTATGATAGACATCTCAACGGATTGCACCATAAATGTTGATGTAACATTTGATTCTGGATTTGTTGAAGTGCCATTAAATTCTAGAACTTGAATATAATAAAAACTACTTAACAAGAAACAACAAAACCTTTTTGTTTAAATTGTTGAGTTGTTTTTTTATTGACAACACTTTTTTTTAGCATTAAACTTAAAGCATGGAAACAATGATATTAGAAAAAGAAAATGAAATTGGCATTATGCCTTTAAAACAAGACGATGATAGTTGGATTAAAAATGATGTTTTAGTTATAATTTTACTAAACAAAAATTTTGATTTTGTTGCCACAAGAACTCCTTATGACATTGATATTTGTGGAAAGAAGATGTGGGAATGGGTGGCACTCAGTTGTCTTGATTGTGAAATTAAAACAACAGTTTGCACAGAAGAAAGTGATATTTTGACTTTAATTAAACCATATTTAAACACAAAAAAATGGACTTTTGTTTTGTATAGCGATACGCCACTTTTTTCAAGCTCCACTTTTGTTAGTGCTTTGCAGTATGTTAGGGCAAAACAAACAAATGTGCTTAAATTACAACGCGGTTATGTGTTTAACACAGAATACATTAAAAGTGCAGAAAGTTTAATTGGTATGCCATCAAGTGAATTTGGAACAAAACAAGATTTTTTTGTTGTGGATAGTGCAACAGCACTTTATGAAGTAAATAAAATTATAAAAAATAGAATAATAGATTTCCACATAAAAAACGGAATTATTATCGATGATAAGAACTCTGTTCATATTGATGCAAATGTTGTTATTGAAAGTGGCACAGTAATAAAACAAAATAATGCACTATATGGTCTTACATATATTGGCAAAAATTGTGTGATTGAGCCAAATAATGTTATAAAGGACAGCATAATTTCAAATAATTGTGTTATAAAATATTCATACATTGAAGAGAGCAGAATTTCTGAAAATATTGTTGTTGGGCCATTTGAAAGTGTAATAAATAAATCAAATTAAGGAAATAAATATGAAACTTATTGTAGGCTTAGGAAATTATGGAAAAGAATTTGATAACACCTATCACAATCTAGGTTTTTTTGCTGTTGATAAATTAAGTGATGAATATGGACTCGATTTTACAAAAAACGAATGCAAGGCAAAAACTTGCAGTGTTTATTTAAAAAACACAAAATTACTGCTTGCAAAACCACAAACATATATGAATTTATCTGGCGAAAGTATTAGGGAATTAAAACAAAAATACAAATTAAACGGCAGTGATATATATGTTTTTTGTGATGACATAGATTTGCCACTTGGAAAAGTTAGATTAAGACATAATGGCAGTGGTGGAACGCATAATGGTCTTAGAAATATTGTTTTAAACATTGGTGAAGATTTTAATCGCATAAAAATTGGCGTTGGCAGAGATGAGAGATTTAAAGACTTGGCTGATTTTGTGGTGTCAAAAATACCAAATGAAAAGCAAGAAATTTTAAATGAGTCTATTTTGCAGGCAATAGAAATTTTGCATAAAGAACTTGGGGAATAATGAATATATCTAGCATTATACAAAATTCTGTAAATATAAAAAACGCAAGTGAATGTTTAAACAAAAGCATTCGCTTGTCTTTGTCTGGAATGGGCAGTGGAGAAAAAAGTTTACTTATTCACAATGTAAATAAAAAAAGTATTATTGTTTGCAGGGACTTTGTTACACTAAGCGAACTTAAAGCATCGCTTTCAAGTTTTGGTCACAGAGTTGGAATTATAAACTATGGATTAAATTCCCCAATTTTTTCGTACAATCAAGACAACACTTCTATGCTTGAATTTATATCAAACATTTTTGATTTTTATTTAAACAACATAGATATACTTTTGGTTTTATGCGAAACTTTGCTTCAAAGGTTGCCAAATAAAGAGTTTTTAAATAATTATTTAACTTTTAAAAAATCAAACGATTATAACTTTCAAAATATTGAATATACGCTTACAAAAATTGGTTATAAAAGAAATGAATACGCAACAAAAAAAGGCGAGTTTTCTGTGAGGGGAGATATTGTTGATATCTTTCCAATAAACGCAAATAATCCAATAAGACTAGATTTTTTTGGGGATAATCTTGAAAAAATATCTCGATTTAGTTTGGATAGTATGAAATCGTATGGCGAGTTAAATGAAGCAATATTTTATCCAGCAACAATTTTTATTTTTGATGAAAATAAAAATGCAATAATTGAAAATTTTAATAATGAAATAAAAAAAATAAAAATAAATAATGATAATTATTCAAAAATAAATGATATAAAATCATATTATTTAGTTAATTTTGAAAATAATTCATTGCCAATAAATAATGCTTTTATTTTACCATTTTTTAATTTTAATGATAATTTATTATCATTATTTAGTGATAATTTAATATATTTCGATGAACCTAAAAAGATTTTTGATGATTTTAATTTAATTTACAATAATAATTTAGATAGTATAAATAATTTAATTAGAAATGGTGAATTATTGCCAATTCACAGTAAATTTAATTGTGAATTAAAAGACATTTTAAAAATAAATAAATATTGCTTATTTGATAATTATAATAATTCATTTTTAAAAACTGAAAAAACAATTCATTTTAGAACTATCGGCACAAGAAAATATGTTTTTGATTACAAAGCACTTTGCAGTGATATAAATATTTATTTGTCTTCAAATTATAAAGTGTTTTTGTTTTGTGGATCTAAAACAAGTTTAAATAGCATAGGAACATTTTTACTTTCTAACAATGTTAATTATCAATTGGAATACAAAAACAATAATAAAGCACAAGTTATTTTGCTAGATGACTATTTGGAACTTTCTGCAAGTTTTTTGGAATCAGGCATAATTTTTATTGGTACAAACGACCTTGTAAAAAGAACAAAAACTCAAAGTGTAACTTTAAAGAAATCAACAAAATTGTATTTGCCGAAAATTGGTGAATATGTTGTGCATGAAGTTCATGGGATTGGTAAGTGCATTGATATAAAAAAATTAAATCTTAACGGGTTTGAAAAAGACTACTTTATTTTGGAATATAAAGGCGGAGATGTTTTATATGTTCCAACAGAGCAGACAAATTTGATTTCTGCTTTTATGGGGAGTGACAAAAAGCCAAACTTAAATAAAATTGGTGGACTTGAATTCTCAAAAATAAAAGAGCGAGTAAAACAAAGTGTTAAACAACTTGCATTTGACCTTTCAAAATTATATGCAGAAAGAGAAAAGTTAAAGGGACACAGATATGAAAAAGGTTCGTATCTTATGGAAGAGTTTGAAAATGCTTTTGAGTATGATTTGACATATGACCAAAACGAAGCAGTGAACGACATAAAAAAAGATTTGTATTCTTCAAAGATTATGGACAGGCTTATTTGTGGTGATGTTGGATATGGGAAAACAGAAGTTGCACTTAGGGCTGCCTATCAAGTTGTTTTAGAAGGAAAACAAGTTGCCTTTTTGTGTCCAACAACAATTCTTTCTATTCAGCACTATAAAACAACGGTAAAGCGTACAAAAGATTTTATGTGTAATGTGCAAGTTTTAAACAGATTTAAAACAAAACAAGAACAAGTACAAATTTTGAAAGATTTAAAAGACGGTAAAATTGATATTTTAATTGGCACGCATAGGCTACTATCTAATGATGTTGTTTTTAAAGATTTGGGACTTTTAATATTAGACGAAGAACATAGATTTGGTGTTGCTGATAAAGAAAAAATAAAAAATCTTAAAAAAGATATAGATGTTTTAACACTAAGTGCTACACCAATACCAAGAACATTAAATATGGCAATGACGGGTATAAGAGATATTTCCATAATTGAAACTCCACCCAAAAATCGTTTACCTGTGCAAACTTATGTGCTTGAAGAAAGTGAAGTGCTTATTGTAGATGCTTGTAATAGAGAGATATCTCGGCAGGGTCAAGTTTTAATTGTTTATAATAGCGTGGAAAAAATATATGATTTTGCTAAAAAAATTGGTGAGTTGTTGCCAAACGCAAGAATTGGGGTTGCTCATGGTCAAATGCCAGAGAAGATTTTGGAAGATGTTATTTTGAAACTCTATAATGGCGAGTTTGATATTTTAGTTGCAACAACATTAATTGAAAATGGTATAGATTTGCCAATGGCAAACACTTTAATTGTGATTGATGCAGATAGACTTGGACTTTCGCAGTTGTATCAATTAAAGGGAAGAATTGGAAGAAGTGATAGACTTGCATATGCCTATTTTACCTATAATCCAACAAAAGTACTTTCGCAAGATGCGTATAAAAGGCTTGATGCTATATTGGAGTTTACAGAACTCGGCAGTGGATTTAAAATTGCAATGAGAGATTTGGAAATTAGGGGCGCAGGCAATGTACTTGGAAAAGAACAACATGGACATATGGAAAAGGTTGGATATGAAATGTATTGTAAACTTCTAGAAGAAGCAGTAAGCGAACTAAAAGGCAAAAAGAAAAAAGAAGAATTGCCACTTAAAGTTGATATTTCATGCCCGGCATTTCTTCCTGATGAGTATGTTAAAGGTGATAGTGAAAGAATTAAATTATATTCACAAATAAGCGAGATATCTTCGCCAATGCAACTTGAAGAGTTGAAAAAATCTACATTTGAAGCATTTGGTCAATTGCCAAAAGAACTTTTGAATTTGTTTAAAATAGCGTTGATAAAAAATCTATGCGTTAAACTTGAAGCAAAAAGAATTGTATGCGATGCTATTAATACAAAAATATACCTTTATAAAAAGGAAGAAATTATCTCACCTAAATGTGCTGAAACAATTAACAAACATAAAGATATATGTGTTTTAAAATTTGAAGATGTGCCAATAATTGTTTTAAATTTAAAAAGTATGTCGATGCAAGAAAAATTAGATTTTGTAATTAATTTTTTAGTAAGTGCTACAAATAATTAGTTTTTAATTGATTTTTAATTTTTTATAATATATAATAACTTAGTTAAATTGGAGAAATAATTGTGAAAAGAAAATTATCAAGTTTAGTATTATGTTTGCTGTTAGCATTTGTTGTTATGTTAAGTGGGTGCGATTTGTTTCCCAAAAATTATACTGCATACTTAAACAAATCAGTTTGCACATTAACATACGCCGATGGCAAAAAAGAAGAAATAACCACAGAAGCATATATAAATGCATTTAATAGTTATGGTTCTAGTTTGGTGCAAAATGGTTCAACATACGAAGAGGCGGCAGAGCAAACTATTGAAGTTTTAATAAATAGGTATGTTCTTTTAAACCATGCAAAAAGTGTTATAACAATAAGTGAAGATGACAAAAAAGAAATATATGATGATGTTTACACTTCACTTAAATCCAACTTGGAAACATACGAAACCGAAGTTCGTGAAGAGTGGGGAATGGATGAACCAACTTCGCCAGAAGATGAAGAAACAGACATTGTTTTATATGAAGAATATGTTCCAACAGCAGAAGTTGTATTTGTTGATGGTCAATATAAAATAAAATTATTAGACACAACGGAAGACAAACAAACAACAAATTTTGCATCACTTGAAGCAGTGATAGAACAATTTAAAAACTTTGCGAATTATAATGACAATACAACTAATACAAAAATAAGAAAAGAGGCATACAGAAGATTTTTAACAGTACTCAAAAAGAACGAGCAAAATCTTAATCTTTCAACTGACTATGATAGCATTCTAGAAAGATATGTTGAAAAATTATACAAAAGCACAGAAGAAAACTTTTATATCACAAATTTGGAAAAATATTATAAAACTGAGGAAGGTTATTCAACTATTTCAGTTGGTCAAGTTTTAAATAAATATAAATCTTTGTTACTTCAATCAAAATTTAAATACGAAGCAAATGCTGAAAATTATGATAAAGCAATGCTAGAATCGTTTAAAGATGTTTACTATGTTGTTGATGATAACTATTTCTTTGTATCACACATTTTAATGAAATATGATGAAACAAGTGTGCCAGGGCAGTTGAGTCAAAAACAACAATATGATAATTTAAAAACAGAATACGAAAACGGATATATATCAAAAAAGGTATATGAAGAAAAACTTGTTGAACTTGCAAATCAGGTACAAGCAAAAGTAAGAAACGAAAATGGAGAGCAAACAGGTGAAACTGTTAGTGCAAGCAAAGTTCTTATGGATTTGACATTAGATCTTGAAATTGCAAAAACCGATGAAGAAAAAGCAGAAATTTTTAGAGACTATATGTATAAATTTAGCGAAGATACAGGAACTGTTAATGCTGAATATATGTATGTTGTAGGAACAGAGTCAAGTCAAATGGTTGAAAGTTTCACAGAAGATGCAAGAAAGTTAAATGAGAACGGAGTGTTTGGTTCAATAAGCACAAAACTTGTTGCTTCTGAATATGGTGTGCATATATTATTCTATGGTGGAAAGGTTGAGAATTTGTTTACAGTAACTGATGTTTCAACATTTACATTAAATGATAGCGATATTGAAGTATTAACAAATGCAAAATTAAGTGCACTTAACAATAAAACAGTTTTTCATAAAGTTTTTGAACTTTTAAGTGAAGATAATTATTCTATTTTTGAAAACATGAACTTGAATGTTTTGAAAAAGGATATAAAAATAGAAAAACATAAAAGTGTATATGAAAACTTATAAAAAAATAGCATGAAAAAGCATGCTTTTTTTTTATAATGTCAATAATAAATAATCTTTACAATTATATATTATTTTGGTACAATTGAAAAGCATGAAAAAATTTGTATTAAAAAATTCTAATAGTTCTTTAAAAATGGGCAAAACAACCCAAATTTTTTTGTGTAAAAAAAGACATAATATTGATACTGCGAAAACTAGCGCAGAGCAATTAAAGCTAGATTTAACAAATACAAAAAAAATTAACAATGAAATTAACAATGAAATTGAAAATTTAAATTACACAGAACAAGAACAACTAGAAGATGCAGAGCAAAGCGTTTCTAAACAAAAAGGCAAAAAAAAGAAAATATGGAATGCTATATTTTTTATAATAAATATTGTTGTTGTTTGTGGCATTTTATATTATCAAATTACGCATGAAAATATATCTTCCTTTTCAGAGTTAAAGGGGCTAAGCTTTTATTTCTTGCCAATACTTTTGATTATTTTTGCAGTTGTAATGATTCTTGATGCTTATAGAACAAACTTGTTTTTAAAAAAATCAGGCAACAGATCAAGACCTTATTTGTGCTATAAAATGTGTGCCGTAGGTCGATATTACGACAACATAACCCCTATGTCGTCAGGTGGTGAACCATCTCAAATATTTTATATGAGTCATAGGGGGCTTGATGCAAGTTCGTCTATTTCTGTGCCTATGGCTAGATATGTAGTTTCCCAAATGTCCTGGATGATTATAGGATTGATAGCTGTTATATGTATTATCTTTACAAATGTTATGGACCTAAGTGTTGTTCTAATTATTGGACTTTTAGGGTTTACAATTAATGTAACATTATTGTCAATTTGCTTAATTCTTTCCATGAGCAAAAGATTAGGTAATAAATTGGTTGTAAAAGTTTTAAGGGTTTTACAAAAAATGCATATTGTAAAAAATTATGAAAAACAATATGATAAAGTTATGAAAGTTGTTGTTAGCTATCAAAATACAATGACAACATATGCAAAAAACAAATGGTTTTTTATATACACACTGTTTATATCAATTTTAATTTATATACTAATATACACAATGCCTTATGTGATATATCTTATGCTTGGCGGAACAGATTATAGCGTTTGGGCAAATATGTTGGTTTTTGGTGTAATAATAGAACTTGGTTCAAGTATAATACCAATTCCCGGAGGGTCGGGAATGAATGAAATTTCATTTACTGTTGTATATGCAACTGTGTTTCCGGAAGGGACTGTGTTCTGGGGACTTTTGTTTTGGAGATTTATGACATATTATATTTTTATCTTGCAAGGAATAAGCATTATTATTTATGACTATTTTGTGGGGAATAGAAAATTTAAGTGGCTTCAAAAAAAATGGGAACTTGAAACGGAAAGTGCATTGTTTAAAGAAGAACAAATAAAAAAATATAACAAACAAAGAAAAAAGAAAAAAATGTTAAAAAAACCTTAATTTAAGGTTTTTTTTATAATTTAATTTGTTTTAAGTTGTATTATCAAATTTTTTAATTTCTATAAAGGTTTAATTTTTTGCTTTATGTTAAAAATTTAGTGAGGTGATAATGACTAAAAATATTAAACGAAATTATATCTTTGCCATTTGCGTTTTGTCTATTTTGTTGGCTATAAGTGCTATTTATAATTTTATGGGCGGATTTAAATTTGATAATTTAATGAATTTAAATGCTGTTGTTGGAGATGATGTTATAATAAAATTAAACTCAACCGGGGCACAGAGTAAGGCATTGGCAATCAGCGGTGCAAGTTTGCCAAATGATACCATAAAGCAGAACATTCAAATTACTTTACCTAATATAGATACCACAAATTTAGTTTTAAGAGCAAAAGTTCTTCTTGGCGATGGTAATGTTGCCATAAGCGGATTTGATTTGTGGGAATTGGATGAAAATGATAATTATTATTATTTTAAAGATCAAATTTATCAAAATCAAACTGTTGGGATGGCAAGTGAAATTAAACTTGCAGATGAAATATCTCTTAATAAAAATAAAATCTATTATGTTAACATTATTGTAGAATTGTTTTATGCCGAAGGTCTAAATTTGTAATCGTAAACCATTTCAGGATTAAAAAATGGATACAAATTAGCATCTTTTTTTCTAAGAGTTGTGCCATCTATAACTTTTCTATCCATAAACAAAACCTTTTCCGGATTTTTTGATGGGAGATAAGAATAAAAAGTTTTCATTCCTACACCACAAAATAATTCAAAGCCAGCGGCTTCAAGTTCTTTGTGTTTTTTGGATTTTTCGCCATTACTGTACACTTCCCATTCTCCATATGGATAAACATAAACTTTTGTTTTGCCAATAAGAGGTTCTACTTCATTTTGCCAAAGTTCTATTTCTTCACAAAATTGCTCATATGAAATTTTATTCATATGATAATGTCCATACGAATGACATGCAAAATTCCATCCATTTTCTTTTAGCTTTTTTATTACAGGCTTTACTTTTGTGATTTCTTCTTGTCTGTTTACTAAATTTTTTGATTGAGTTCTATAACCAAGAATGCCATCATAACCAGTTAAATTTAAAGTGCCTTTTGCACCACGAATGGAAAAAGATGGGTGTTGTTCTATAAAGGTTTCAAGAAGTGGAATAAATTCGTTAGTGTAAGAGATTTCTTCTTTGCCATTTACAAATGTTGATGTTGCCAAGTTTCCATTATCGTCAACAATAATTTTGTCCACCATGCCACAGCCTATTTTCTTGTGGTCGTAATTTACATCATCAAAAGAAAGAATAAGTGGTTTTTTGCCAACTGGAACCTTTATTTTTTGCTTTTCAATTATGCCATTATTGTTTTTAAATGTTTCATTAATATCAACAAGTGCATAATTGTTTTTATAAAGCGAATTTAATATTTCTGTAAATTCATTTTTTGTTATGCAGTCTATATTGTAATTTTCTCTCATTGGATTGTTTTTTGTAAAAGCTATGTCGGGATATGCTATTAAACAATGTGTGAATAAATGTTCAACTGTTGAAGTGTAGTAAAATTCATTGGCATATTCGTGGTTGGCAAAACCACTGCAAAACATAAATAATAAAGGCATTAAAAATATAAATGCAAACTTTTTCATAATGATAGTATGCTGTTAATTTTATAAAATAAACAATTATTAGCCAAAAAAAATCAAAATAATATAAAAACACTTGCAAGAAATTGTGATATAACAAGAATGAGGTTGTTATGGAAAACGAATTTTATAGTAAAATTGTATATAAAAAAAATGCCTTTTTAGAATTAAAAGAATATTTAAGCCAAAATTATAACGGAAAAAAAATTTTGCTTATTTCTACAAAAAGTTTGGTAAATGCACATTTAACAGAAATAATGAATATGATATCACTTTCTGGATGCAGTTTTAAGCATTTTATTGCAAAAAATAATTTTTCAAATTTTGAATTAAAACAAATAAGTGACCTTTTAACTCTTGAAAACTTTGATGTTTATGTGGTTTTTGGGGCGGGAAGGGCAACAATGGTTGCAAAATATTTTGCCAATATTTTTTGTGTGCCATATATTGTGTGTCCATCTTCTTGTTCAAATTCTTCGTTTTTTTCAAACATTTGCATAAATCCATATGACAGTACAAGAAATTTTAAATGTGATTATCCAGACAAAATTTTTATAAACGAAAGCGTTGTAAAAACAATGCCAAGAAAAATGGTTAAACAAGGTATCTTTTTTGTTATGGCAATGGAAGAAATGCTGGCTATGGCTACAATAGAAAACATATTGTTTGACAAACACAATGATTTGTCGGCAATGCATAGAATTATAAATAAACTTCATAATGAATTAAAAGATATTATGTCTGGGGATGTGGACAGCAAGCTGATTTTGATGGATATTATAATTGACCTTTCATACGAGCTAGACAAAATTGATTTGTTTAAGTTTGCAACTTTTAATCTTTACACAATTATGCAAAAAATTTTTGATAATTCAAATGAATTAATGGGGAGTGGTGAGGCGTATTTGCTTGCATCAAAAACTCTTTTACTTTGTTATAAAAATTTGTTTTTGCAAAAAAAAATAAAACAATTAGAATTGCCTAATTTTCCAAAAATTGCAAAAAATATAGAAAAATATTCAATTTTTTATAAAAAAATCAATAATTTTGCTTATTTTAATAATATTTTAACAAAAAAAGAACTATTAACAAGATTAAATAATTTAAAAGAAGAGTTTTTGTATCAATGCAATAAAAGAATAGAAGAGCAAGATGCAATGCTTGAAATAATTAGAAAATATGAAAATATTTTCACCTATCAAATCCCACAAATTAGTGATGTTTTTACGGCAGTGAAAGTTTTGCCTTATGTTTGCGAAAATAATTTTATTGTTGATTTAATGGGTGGATTTGGATTTGTTAATGCATTTTAATTTTATACATAAAAAAATATGATAAGAAATCAGCTTTGTCTGATTTTTTTGTTTAAAATTTTTTTTATTGGCAATAAATTTTACATGAAAAAATTTATTGTTTTTTTAATGCTCTGTATATTTTTGTTTACGGCTTCTCTTTTTAAAAAAGATTTTGACTTTTCTAAATACAATAATTTGGAAATTCAAATATTTACTTCAAACAAACAAAATATAAATTTTGATAATGTAGAAGTTGTTGATAATGGTCAAGGACAAATTATTTTTTGTGATTATGAAAAATACAAAGATATAAGTAGCACAGTTAAAAATATAAGCGGAGTTACATTTGTTTTTGAAGGTAATAAAAATTTATATGACAATATTATTAAACAATTAAATGTAACCTTATTAGAAAATAACTATGATAATTTTGTTGGGTATACTAACAGTTTTAACAAAAGTGTTTCTTATGGCGGGAAAAAGGTCAACATTCAAGGATATTACAACAAAGGAAAAATTTATATAGGAACGCCACTTCTTCTTGGAAGTTATTAAAATTTTATAATTTATATGTATAACACAAAAAAATGTGTCAATAATTCGTGTGGAGGTAAAAATGGAAAATAGTAGAAAAGGAAAGGTGATTGGTTTTATAAAAAAATATGGATACTATGTAATGGCATTTGTTCTTGTACTTGGCATTACATTAGGTGTTGTGTTTTCAACAACTCCAACAGAAAATCCAAATCAAGATGTGGAAACAGATGTTAAGCCAGTTGTATTTTCATTGCCTGTAAATTCGCCAAGTGTAATTAAGTGGTATAGCGACAGTGAACTTATGTATAACGAAACGCTTAAACAATGGGAAAGTCATATGGCAATTGACATGACATCAGAAAATTTAGAAGTTTATTCAGTGTTAGATGGAGTTGTTACTGATGTTACAACATCTTATGAAAATGGGACAATCATAACAATTACTCACGAAAATGGATTTGTTAGTAAATATGCATCTCTTGCAGAAGAAACCGATGTTACAATTTCTGATGAAGTTAAGTCTGGGGAAAAAATTGGAACAATGTCTCAGTCGGCATCAAACGAACTTTTAAGCGGAAATCACCTTCATTTTGAACTTTATAAGGATGGTCAAAAAGTAGATCCTGCAAATTATTTAACACTTTCGGACAAATAAATTATAAAAATTATTGTTGTTTTGTGCATAATATGTTTTATATGCACAAAACTTTTTTAATTATAAATTTGTATAAAAACTTAAACTTAAAGTTAAATGCTTCTTAAATACTTTACTTTTAACAAAAAAAATGATAGCATGTTATGTGAGTATATGGAGGAAATTATGACATTAGATAAAGTAAAAAAATTGATTGCAAGCCAATTAAATATCTCTGAAGATAAAATTACCGAAGATTCAAGATTGATTGAAGATTTGGGTGCCGACTCTTTGGATACGGTGGAAATGCTTATGACACTAGAAGATGAATTTGGTATAGCAATTCCAGATGAAGAAGCAATGAAATTAAGCACAGTAAGGTCAATTGTAGATTTAATTGATTCAAAGAATTAAATAGTATTTAACGCAAAAAAAATCACAGTTTGTGATTTTTTTTTATAAACAAAATTTAACATTTTAGACAATTGACTTTATAAACCGACAAATTATGACATAATCTCAATTTTTGTTTCATACATTGGTTTTGTTAGGAGAGTGTTATTTTGTCTAAAAACGATAGGGTAGTTGATTTTGCAAATTATATAATTAACAACAATGCAACAATAAGGAAAACGGCAATTTTTTTTGGATATTCAAAAAGCACAGTGCATAATGATATTCAAAAAAAATTAAAAAAAATAAATGTTAATTTATATATGCATGTAAAAAATGTATTACAAAATAATTTTTTAGAAAAACATTTAAGAGGTGGAGAATCCACTAGACAAAAATATTTAAAATTAAATAAAAAAAATAAAATTTAAAAATTCATATTTTAATTTATTAAAATATGTTTTAATTATTTATTTTAATTTTTTTTAATTTTTATTCTTTTTTTTATTTTTTTAATTGTCGAAAATTGCTAAAAAATTTATTATTATATAATAAAATATTTGACACAAATTTTGTATGATAATATAATAATCTTGAATTTGTTTATTATTATATAATAAAAACCTAACAATTGAAGACAATAAAAAAAGGAGAAAAGGATGAACAGATTAAAAAAACTAGTGTTGTCAATGCTTTTTGTTCTTGTTGCAATAACAGGTGTGGTTTTTTCTGCATGCAATAACAACAACGACAAAATGACAATAACTTTAAGCTCATCTAAAATAGAAATTTTATTGGGAGAAAATAACAACACAGCAACATTGACCGCAACGGTAGAAAACGCTTCGGATTATAATGTCGTTGTGCTTTATGATTCTGCTGATATTAAAGTTACAACCAATTATTTGGGCGAAGGGGTTACCGAAATTAATGTGCTGGCATACAGACAATGTTCAAATGTTGATGTTGTTGTTAAGGGTGCAAAAAAATCGGCTAGCTTTACTGTTTCTGCAACGCTTCCTATTTCTTCAATTGTTCCAAAAAATACAAACCATTATATGGCATATGATAAAGCAACAGGTGGAGAATTTTTGTTAAACCAATCGTTGTTTAATATTTTGCCGTTGGGAACAACTCAAACTCAATTAAAATATCAACTTACAAATGAAATGGAAGGTGTTTCAATTGTAAATAACAAATTATTATTAAATTCAAACCTTAGCACTGTGCCAAGTTCGGTAAGTGTTGAGGTTGTTTCTGCTTATAATGAAAATGTAAAAACAAGTTTAACAATTGATGTGATAAAAGTTATAGATGTTGAAAGCGTTCAAATTTGTGATGAGTCGGGCAATGAACTTGGCGAAGGAGAAACTGAATTTAATGTTTCAAGAAATAATGCTGAAGCTGCAATTCTTTCTTTAATAGTAAAAGTGCCATTTGGTGAATATGATATGCCTATTGTCATCGTTCCAAAATTTGTATATGAAGATAAAGGTTTACTTCAACAAAATGACGTTGTTATTACAAAAGATGAACAAAGTGGATATTATCAATATTTGTTTACCTTCACAGTAAATGAAAAAATATCAACACCAGGCACAGACTTTTTGTATTTTGAACTTTATTATGAAAATTATCCTGATATAAAATCTAGTACATTAAACAAAGAATACGGCAAATTGAAAATTACAACTTTTGATGAAATAACCGACATATCTTGCAAAACGGAAGAAGGTTATGTAAGTTTGCAATCGCCAATAAACCTTTACACAAAATATAATTCTAATAATGAAATAGAAGGCTATGCAATAAAATTTGAAGCAATACCAACAACTGCAACATCAAACAAATTGTCATTATGCATAGATACTAATGATGCAAATTATCAATTTATTTCAATTAAAAATTCTTTGGGCAGTGAAATAGTTTTTGATAATGGTAAATATTTATTTGATAGTGGAGAAACATTCTATTTCATGGCAAAAGAAGGTTTTGCTGATAATGCCGAAATACAAGTTAAAGTTATAAGTGAAGAAAACCCTCTTATTGAAAAAAATATTACTTTTGTTTTTAAAAATGGCATAAGTGAACTTGGTTTTGTTTATGAAGGGGCAACAATTCAAAACAATAGAACATATTATTTAAATAATTCAACAAATGAATTTTCAAAAACAACGGTAAGTTTTGTTGTTAATCCTAGAATAGAAAATACAACGCCAGAAGATGTTGAAATAAGTGAAAACAATATTGTTTTAAAATATCCAACATTTACTATAAGTGCAAATGGTGACATGTTTGAATTATTAAAACAAGATGCAGGAAATGGCAATTTGGTGTATTTGCTAGAAAATTCAATGGTTGGAAATTCCTATAAATATGATCTAGTTATAAGTTCCATTGCAGGCAAAACGGGCGAGGGGCAAATTTCTATAAAATTTGAATCTGGTCAAGAAATAATATGCAAAGTGGCGGTTGTTGAAGAATTAAATTATGTAAACATTGCAATTGATCCAACCTTTAATACATCATCGGCTGTTGGAAACATCAATATTGAAAATGGATCCATAAATTATATTGCTGTTAAATCAGGGCAATCATTGCCTCTTACATATACATCAAACACATCATACAATGCTGTTTCATACGGATTTTATGACTTGCAAAATGATGATTTTAATATAGAAGATGGACTTTTGCCTCCAACAAGTGAGGATGTTTATACAACAAATTCAAATATTATAAGTGCAAATTATTTAAAAGCAATGAATTTAATTTCTCCGTTAAAAGTTGGCAAGGTTTGGATTAAAGCATCATTTACGGGCAAAGAAATTAAACTTAGTGAAAGCGGATTGGAATATTTGTATGCAGATAAAATTGTTGATAAATATTTTCTTGTTGAAATCTATGTGCCTATTTCATCGTTTACAGCATCACAAAGAACAATAGAACTTTATGCTTATGATGAAGTTGGTGAATTTAACAAAGATTTATCTACAAAAACAATTAGCATTATTTTTAATAACGGTCAAACATCTCCAACATATAGTGATATATACTGGGATTTTTGGGGTAATATTAAACTTGAAGAAGGCACGGTTTACGAGTTTAAGGCTACAAATTCAGATGTGGTTTATTTTACCGTGGAAAATATTGGTGGTGGAAAGTTTAAATTCACGGCACTAACAAGAAATGCAAATGATGAAAATTTGGCTTTTATGCCAACAACTTTATCAATTTCTGCAAAAGATTTGGGGCTTGATAAAAACACAATAGATTATTCTATAAATGTTGTTATTAAAGAACCTGTATTAGTTCAAAATATAGTGGCAACAAATGTTGCTGATAACGGAATATATCTAATAACCGAAAATCTTAAAGATGTTATAAACGGGGATACAACATTTAAGATTTTAACAAAAGTTGAACCCGAAAATGCATTAAATAAAGATGTTGCATTTAGATTTATTCCAAATGTGGGAACTTCAAGCAATGTTATTAATATAACTGATGACGGACTTATTAGTGTTGTTGGAGAGCATGGCGGAAGTGGAATAATTAGGATATTGCCAAAAGATGGTATTTTTGTTGATGACAATGGAAACGAGTATTATAGAGATGATATTGTTTACTTTGATATTCCTATTACCATTGGAGATGGTGCAACAAGGGAAACATCAATAAGAATTCAAAGCCTAGATGAAATCACCGATGGGTCATTACACTATACATTATTAAATAGTGTTAGTTATCCACAAAATTGGGAAAACAAACCAAATATCTTTAACGGTGGACTTTATGGTAAAATAATTGATAACAACTTTGTTGCAACCATAAAACTTGATGGAGAAATCTTGTTTGAAACACTTGGCGGTTCGGCAGTTATAGAAGATATAATTGTTTGCGGACAAGTTAATTCACAAGCGATGATTGCCAATACTAACAATGGTACAATTAAAAATGTTACAGTTGACATATATAATGATAATGGTGTTTATGTCGCAAGTAAGATAGAAACCGACCAAGCAAGTGCTGGTGGATTGGTAAACATAAATAATGGTAAAATTGAGAACAGTACATTTGCTGGTTCTATCATAGCGCCAAATGCAGTTGTTGGTGGAATTTGTGCAATTAATCATGGCACAATATTTAATTCAAAAGTGCTTATATATAATATGGAAGCAGACTCTCAAATGAACTTTGAAGGTAAGTCTATTGGCGGACTTGTTGGGGAAATGATAGGAAATTCACGCCTTGAAAAATCATATTTCTATAATTTTAGTATAAATGCAAACTTTGATACAAAAGTTATGGGTGCATTTGTGGGTATAATTTCATCAAACAACATATCAATTGAACAATGCTTTGCTGAAATTGGACAAACTTCTAGTTTTTACATTTCAAAAAATGAAAATGTTAGCAAAAGTGATGAAAACTTAATTAAAAATAGTTATATTATTAGTAAAATTAATCAAAGTATTGAAGGTCAAGAAAGTTTACAAATTCAATACAGTTATTTCATGACTCAAAACAGTGGCAAATTTATATCTGGAAAAACTCAAAACACAAACGAAACATTTTTAAATATTCCAATGGGAACTTCTCAAATTTGGAACAGAAATTCAACAAACAACTATGGTTTTCCATATTTGACAAAAGTTGTTGCCCCAAAAGCATTAACCGGTGAAGATTTAGAGAATATACAAATTCAACATTCTAGATTATCACTAGCCGAAGATGAAAATGTTGCCGTTATGTATTTGTATAAACCTAATGGTTATGTTTTAACTGATTATGAAAAACAAGTGCTTAATATGGTTAACACCATAAGCTTGGGTGAACTATTTGGCGTTGACAAAACAGATGGTTTACTTGTTTCTTCTAACAACTTAAATGTTATTAAAAGTGAAACTAACGAAATTCAAGTTTCAAACTTGGGCATGGTGGAATTAATTTTAAAATCTAAATATGATTTGAGTTTAGAGCCAAAAGTAATTGATGTTTATGTTATATATGCTACAAACAATTTTGAATTAAACTATAAAGGGCAAAACCTTATTGGAGATGCAACAATATCAATAAAAAATGGGGTTAGTGATAGTGTGCAATCTTCTCTATCTTCAACAATTGTTCTTACAAATAGAGAAATTCCTTTAATGCAGAACAGTTTTGAAGTTGTTTTTGAAACAAATAATCAACCATCTAAATTTGTTGTTGGAAATAACATTGGAACGCATACAATTGTTTCAAAATTCGAGCAAGAAGATGGATCTATTCTAGATAGCGTAGATTTTGACATTTATTTGAAATTATTGGATGCAATTGCCGATACAGATAATGTTGATAAAATACAAGAAATAATAAGACAAAACACATCAAAAAATTTAACAGTTCAAAGAACATACGGGGCATTGTCTATAAGTTCTTCAATCAATAGCGCAACAATTTCTGCAAGCGATGAACTGGATATAAATTTAACAGCCACATATGATTCAAAAAGTACAAATAAAACTGTTAATGTGGAAATTTATGACAGCGAAGGAAGCGATGTTGAAGCGTTAAATATTTTTGAAGATATAAATTTAACAATATTAAGTGAAACACAAAACGAAAATGAGATAGACACTGTAAAATATGGTGCAACAATTAAAATAAATAAATCCTTAAATTCATCTTTAATAGATCCAAAAGGATATACAATAAGGTTTATATTAGATGAGTATATTTTTGCTGATGTAAAAGTTTACATTCTTGCACAAGAAGTTTTAAAAGTTGATGTAAACAATTACGCACAAAAAGAAAGCAATTCAAGCGGTTCGTCTTATAACTATTTCCCAAATAATGTACTTTCTCCTGGAACAAGTGGACTTTTGGACATTATGGTTTACCCATCATATGCAAATTATACTCATGTTAATGTTACAGCTCAACCAGTAAACAACCAAAGTGTATCCCTCATTGCAATGAAGAAAAACGAAAATGCAACATATGAGATAGATTCTGCAACAAATTTTGAATTTATTGAAAATGGTGTAAAAATATATGCAAAAGAAAGTGAAAGTGAAGTTGGCAGATATTATGTTAGAGTGGTTGTTCCTTCTACTGTAAGCGTAAACACTACATACAATATCCAAATTGACATATTTAATGGCGATGAAAAAGTGTATACAGTTGTATATGCTCTGTTAATTGTGCCACAAGAAAAAGCTGGAATAACAGTTGAGGGCAAAGACAAGATTTTTGCAGTTAAAGGCGACACCATAACGGCAGATGTTGTTTATGAGCAAACACAACAAATAGAAAGTATTGTTGCTTATGACATGAATACAAGCACAATAAATAAAAATGTTCAAATAATAAATAATCAAGACTTTACAAGTTATGCAACAAAATATTTTAAGGGAACATTAAGCATAACCATTGGCGAAAATTGCGGTAATGTGGATATTCAAATAACAACTTCAAGATATTTAAACGGAGTAAAAGAAGAAGTTTATTCAATTCTTAAAGTTTATGTTATTGATTTTGAATTGGATTTTGACAATACGCATTTAAATAATGAGATGGGAAGTGATGTTGTTTATGGAAACAAGTATTTTTACAACTCATTAGAATTCAAAATTGCCGGCAAGTACGTTAGTGGAGAAAATGGATTTGTAACTCCAAGCGAAAGGGCATTTAACACTTTTGTAGAAAACAATTATTTCGTAAACAATTCAATAGGTTATGAAGTAAACTATAACACACAAAATAAGGAAACTTTGCTTGAAAACCTTTATTATGTAAATGGCAATGCTTATACTCCTGTTGTTAGCAACAATGTATCAAGTGATATAATTGCAGATTTTGTTGTAGAAGAACAAACTGTAAACGGAGAAATTCAAAAGGTTATTAAGTTTTTAGGGAAAAACATTGGAACTCAAAGAATGCTTTTAGAAATTAAGGCAAAAATGCCTGATGGAAGCATAAGAACATATCAATATTTCTTTGACATTGTAATATCAAATTATTCAAGCGAAGAAGAACCTGAACAAATATCAAACGCTGAAGAATTTATAAACGCCTTTAATGGTGAATTGGCACAAGATTACATACTTACAAACGATATAATTCTATATGACTTTTCACCAATTCAAGACACATCAAAAGTAAATAGTTTGGATGGAAATGGACATCAAATAATAATAAGAAGTTTTAGTGACGAAGTTTTAAATCAAAGCACGGTTAGTTTAGCCTTGTTCCAAAATGTAAGTTCTAACACAACAATAAAAAATTTAAGGTTAAACATATATCACATTGATGCAATAACAATAGATTCAAACATAACCAATCAGGTGAATTTTGCACCAATTTCAATAAACAATGCTGGAATTATAACAAATACAGAAGTTGTTAGTTATAGATACTTGGCAAATCAATTAACTCCACAAATAAGTGGTATAAACATAAAGGCGAACAGCACTTTAAATGTTTCAGCGCAAACTTCAGGCTTTGTTTTGTATAACTCTGGAATTATAACAAACAGCCGTGTTGGTGGTGAAAGCATAAATGTTTATAATGTTAATGACAAGGGCTCGGTTACATATGAAACTATAAAATTAGATACATTTGTTATTTCTTCATTTGGTGAAATAAGTGGTTTTGTTCACACTAACACAGGAAGAATTTCAAGCAGTTATGTATCAAATTTAAGAGAAATTAACAATTCAAACATTGACTATACAACAATAACAAGTGGCTTTGCAATTCAAAACTCTGGAAGAATAAGCATGAGTTATGCAAAAGGCGCAAAGGAAAATATTCAAGATGTACACGCAACAAAATTTGGCATAGAAACATCGGGAATAAGCGCTGGTTTTGTTTATTCAAACTCTGGCAACATTAGTGATAGTTATTCAAACATAACACTTACAAACCTTGGAGATAATCCTGGAAGAACAAGTGCTGGGTTTGTTTATAACAATCAATCAAATGGCGTAATTAAAACATCTTTATCTCTTTCTAGAATAATCGGTGCAACAACAACACAAATGAATTTCTCGGGTGTTGACGACTGGGGAAATTGGCAAAACTTTGGCACAATTGAAAATTCATACTACTATGATGCAGTTGCGCTTGAAAATTCAAATATTTTAATAGAAGAAGCATACGGTGAAAGTGCATCACTTGTTTCTTCGGTTACTCTTGAAGAGTATTTCTATGGTTTTAGTTTTGCTACTAACAACCAAAACGATGATGGCATTTGGGCTATGACTTTAACTGGGCCAGAACTCATCAGTGCAAACACAAGTACAGTATCGTTGAGATACAGTGTTGAAAGTGATGATGACAGACCTATGTTTAACTATGCAACAAATTATGAATACGGCTCAAAAAACAATCCTATTTTAATTAGAAGCGCTCAAGAATTTAATAATGTGTTTAGCGGGGTTAGTGGTACAAGTGCTTCAAAATTTGTCAATTTAGACAAAAAGCAAGCATTTGGTAATTACAGACTTGTAAATGATATAAATTTACAAGACCTTGTTTCAAGCGCTGATGAACAAACATATAGATTGGCGTCTTCTAATCTAACACTTACAGGTATTTATAGAGAAAATGGAAATGGCAATGGAATAGGAAAATTTGATGGGAATGGATTTACTATTTCGGGTTTTGCTCTTTCTGATTCTTATGTTGAAAGCACTGCAACTAACTTTGGTATGTTTGCAAGCATCGAGTCTGGTGCGATATTGATGAATTTAAATGTAATAATTGGAACAACCAACGCAGAAAGTGCCGTTTTGGGCGTTGAAGCCAAAAACATTAAATACGTGGGAGCAATTGCGGGAACAGTTTATGATGCAAAAGTTATAAATGTAAATTTAAATTCTGCTTTTGAAAACACAAACACTGTAACTGTTAGAGGTAAAAATGTTGTTGGTGGACTAATTGGCCGTGTGATTGGTAATTCTTACATATTTAATTTGACATCTACAAATGTTAGTGTTACCGCAGCAAAATTCCCTGATCATTATGTTAATGGTACAAGTTATACAACATATAATCAATATTCAAGATTAAACGAAACACAAAACAACAATATTTCATATGCTGGCGGAATTGTTGGAATTTTTGATGCCTATACAGATGATTCAATTACACAAGAAATGTTTGCTGATTCTATTGTTTCAACAAATGGAAATGCTGTTATGCTTAAAGCTTTGGGAACAAGTCAAATAACAGCGGGAACAGTTGGTGGTGTAATTGGTTATGTTGGACCGCTTACAATCGTGCAAGATGCACTTTATGAACTTAATTTTGTGGATGCTCAAAACAGAGCAATGCAAGGCTTATACTCTTATAATGGTTTTGCAGGTGGCATTGTTGGTTATAATAAAGGTTATTTAAGACAAGTTCGTTCACAGCATGAAGAAAGTTGGCAAATAGATGTCATTGAAGATGGTGTTGATGATTATTATAAAGGTAATTATTCCGTTGACAGAGGAAACGAACAACTATTTGTTAATTTGGGTTGCGACCCTATTGCAATTGGTGGGCTTGTTGGGCTTAATGTAAGTGGAAAAATTGAAAAATCTTATTCAAAAATAAATGTTATAAGTGATGCAAGTGGCACATATGCGGGTGGTATTATTGGTATTAATGAAAAACCTGCAACATCACAAACTGATTACATTAAACTATCATTAAACGAAGTGTATGCTTTTGGCGATGTTAGCGCAACTGTTGCCGGTGGTGTAATTGGAATTAACAAAGGTGGGTTTAATTTTGATAAAGTAAATGCTGTAAACTATTGGGGCAATAGGCTTGTAGACGAAAGCTATGTAAACAAAACATATGCTGTATCTTATAACGAAAGTGATAATAATAACTATAAGACATCTACTGCTTTATTTAATACAGATGTTGTGTTTGATGGCGTTGCAGTTACATCTCAAAATTTTTATAATGATGAAAGTGTGTTACACATAACAAGTTTATCAAATATAACAGGTGTTGGTGATGATGGAGAATTATATGATGGTTTCTTTACAGGAAATGGTTGGGAAAAACAATCTTGGGAAAGAGATGAAGATGAGTTGTTCCCACACATCTTATTTGGATACATAACAAAAATTAGATACATAAGAAATCAATACGACTTAGATTTATTAAGAGTTGCAACAAATGATGATATTTTTGTAATTGACCCTGATAATAGTCCGGAAAACGAAGAAAATTTAATTGGTATAACAAAAAGAATAGCACCAATAACAAATTTTTCGGGCACGCTTAGAAGTTTGGACAATTTAAATCCATCAGGATTTTTGTTCAAAACAAATCAAAATAGAGCATTATTTAGTTCAACAAGTGGAGCAACTTTCTATAACTTTAAAGTTGTATACGCTAATAATATTAAATTTAATAGTTCTTTAAGTCAAAGTTCAATATTTGTTGGAACGGCAAACAATACAACATTTAACAAATTAAAATTTGAAAATGTTTATCTTGAAGCTACACCAAGCGCAAGTGCAACAATTGGACTTGTAACAGCAAACGCAAAAGGGACAACGGTATTTAGCGATATAGAGATATCATACTGCAATATGAACATTTCAACATCATATGGAAAGGAGAGTGAAGAAACAATAAATGTTGGAATGTTGTTTGGAATTGGAAATATCACAACATCACAAACCAAAAGTGGTGGCATTTTTGACATTTTAATTAAAAATTCAAATTTAATTATTGATGGAATTTTTAACGGTTTAGCTGATAGCCTTAACGAAAGTTCAATTGGGCTTATAGGGGGAAGTTTAACAAACAATTCTAGCGACAAAACTATAATGCCTATTGTACTTAATAATACTTTAACAGGAGAGATAATCATTAATACTAGCTTAATAAAAGCAAATGTTGGCTATATGTTTGGTTATGCAGAAGAAATTAATATTAGTTCACCTTTAAACACAACAAGTCAAAATGCTAATATTATTATTGATGCAATCGATTCAAATGCTTTATATAATTGCAACATTGGTGGACTTGTTGGAAAAACTAAAAATTCAAATATTAGTGATGTTGTTCTTTATCCTGAAATTAGCGTTAACACAAAAGTAATGAATGTAAGTATTGGCGGGCTTGTTGGACGTTTTGAAAATGGAAATATAACAAATTGTGAAGTAAAAGCAACAAATGAAACAAGTGAAGAAGGTGTAATAAAAGAATCAACAAATAAAATTAGCATTTTAAATATTGATTCTTCTAACGAAAATAATATAGGTTCTTTAATTGGTTATGCAAAGGCTGATAAAGAAATCAATAGTAACGAAGAATACAATAGTAACGAAGAATACAATATTGACAAAGTAAAATCGTATGTAGATTTATTTGTTTCAACATTCAATAATAATAGTGAAGTAACAATCAACAACAATGTTGGTGGACTTGTAGGAAGTGTTCAAAATTACAACATTTCTAATGCAATATACTACGCAAATGTTAATTATAGTAGTAGAAATGTTTCAGAAAGTTCAAAAGATTTGGTGGATAACACAAATATTGGTGGACTTGCTGGAAGTGGGGAAAGTTCAACATTTACAAATGTTTACGCAACAGGTGATATAACAAACAATGCAAATATTGACTCTAAAACACAGTTGAGTTTAACGATTGGTGGACTTATTGCAAAACTTAATGGTGGAACCCTTCAAAATTCCATTACAACAGGCAATGTTTATCCATCATATGGAATAAAAGAAGAAAATGGTGAAAATGTAGTAACAAAATCAAAAACAGAAACAAATAAACCAATTGAATTTACTTATGGTGGACTTGTTGGAAATGCAAAAGGTGAAGTAACACTTGATTCAAATATTTCAATAAACACATTGTTTAATAAGCTTGACAAACAATTAGCAACAACATATTCTGCCAACGCACTTGTTGGCAACACAAGCAAAGATGCCAGTGTTGCTGATAGTTCAACAAACAAATATGCTCATGTGTACACACTTACAACTGATACAAGTGTTGGCGAAAATGTGATGCTTAATTCTATACTTGGAATTGTCGAAAATACATTGAAAAATGATGAGTATAATGTTTGGGATAAAAACTATTTCGGTGAAGAGAACTCTGGAACAAAAATTTTGCCATACACTTATTCAAGTGGCGAAACATCTTGGGAGGGTGGAAAAAAATATTATTATCTTGGAACTGAAGACAATCAATATTCTTTCCAAATTTCAGCACTTGTAAATCAAATTGTAGTTAGTGATGGTGCTCAAATTGTATTTGAAGATGGTACCCAAAACAGCCCAATAGTAAGTTTGGATGACAACAGTGTTATTAGTGGTGTTGTTGTTCTTGCAAACTTCAATGGAGATGGAGATGGTTCAAATGAAAGCAAAGTTATTTCGGGGTTTGCTGGTACAAACGATGGAATAATTTATTCTTGCAATGTTAGAGGCAGACAAAATGGCAATCTAAAAATAACAGGCTCAATTACAACAAATCTTAGAGCAAGTGCTTTTGTATACTTAAACGATGGACTAATTAAAGAGTGTTACACAAGTGTTGATACTGTTTCTTATTATGAAGAGCAAGCAAAGGCAAACAATGCTAATTCTATTGCTGTTGCAGGATTTGTAATTTCAAATAGCGGACTTATATACAATTGTTATTCATCTGGTTCAATTCAAAACTATGATCCAAACAAAATAAATGGCAACTATAACGGACATATGTATCTGTTTGGACCGGGAAAGGTTTATGATAGTTTCTCAAACACAAGATTGGTGGATTTGGATTTAGGAACAAAAACTGCAAATAAAAAATTTGCATTTGATGAAAATTCTAGTAGCTGTTTTTATGATAAATATGCTTGTGAGGCAATGCTGTCAACAGAAACTTTGGCAAAGAAGACAGATGATGTTTCATTAGGTTATGAACAGCAAGAAAACACAAAAACTTCAGCACAATATAAAGGCAACTTAAAACAAAACATAAATTACAACTTTGGATATGGATCGTTTGTTGATGGGGTTTACACAAATATTGAATATATGTGGCATTATACAGGTAATGGAACACAAGAAAATCCATATCAAATTCCAAATATTGGTAAACTGAAACAATTGCCAGATGAAGAAACAACAACATACTATGTTTTGGTAAATAACATAAATGCGGAATATATTAAAAATGGAATAAACTGGGAAGGTAAAGATATAACAAATGTTGTGATTAGTGGTTACGACCAAATTTCTCCAATGCATTACATAAAAAATCTTTCAACTAAAAATGGCGGAATTTTTAATGCAGTTTCAAATTCAACTGTTACATCAATGATATTAGAAAATATAACAATTGATGTATTGTTGGGGAAAGAAAAGACTTTTGTGGGATTTTTGGCAAACACGGCAACGAATTCCAATTTTAGCAACATCGAAATAAGAACAAATAATGATACAACTGACACAATATCAATTACTGAAATTAATGTAAATGATCAAAATCAACCAAAAACATTGGTTTTGGGAAATGTTGTTGGCTCATTAGGCGGTGGTTCAACGCTTTCTGGTTGTGATTTAAGTTCGCTATCTTCAACCCAAAGTGGAGTTGAATATACTTTGAAATTATATGCCCATAACATAAACTACATTATTGGTGGAATGGTTGGATCTCTTGATGGGGGAACTGTTAGAGATTCCAGTTTAACAAAGCCAATATATATTGATTTTGCATCAGGCGTTAGAATTTCTGACAAAACAATTGTTTTTGGCGGAATTGTTGGAATTCAAAACTCTGGAACAATCACAAATTCTTATGTAAATCAGTCCATGCATTTGTTCGATGGAGAATTGCATAATATTGGCCTAAATTTAACAGAGCAAGAAAAATTAAACAAACTTGGCAATTTATATAATAGTATTTCAAATTTAACACTATATGCAGGTGGAATTGTTGGGTCTTGCAAAGATTCAGCAAGCACAACAACCTATGATGATGATACAAAAACAATAGATAATTGTTACATTTTAAGTAATGTTGAAATTATTGCAGGCAACAGTTTTGGTTTCAAAACAACATATTTGGGTGGCATAAGTGGATTTGGTGGCAACATAAAAAATTGTTACAGTAAAGCAAAATCTTTAATTGGTCATGCAACATATTATGTAAGTACCTTTAATGCATTGGATCAAGACCCCCCAAAACAAAGCGATGGAACAACAACGGGAAAGAGTTTTGACAGTAGTGTACTAAACATTTATTCAGAAAATGGTTTGGGATTTGACAGATACAAAAAAGCAATATACAGAACTGTAAATCAAGAAGCACATGTTGCTGGAATTGCAAATGGTTATGAGAGTTTAAATGCTGTTGTAAACTATTGCGATAACATTCAAGGTGGAATGGAATCTAGAAACTTGTATTCTTATTATTATCTAAACGCTAACTACTTAAAAAATTTCTATGCGATGGCATTTGCATATTATTTAAAGGCGTTAGCTTCTTTTGCAAGTTCTTCGTGGTTCGTGGGATTAGCAAATCTGGCTTTTACGTATGGGATATTAAATCTTACACCAGTTCCAATTTCTCAATATTATTTTGCGGGAAATGGATACGAATATAATGAAACTGGATATTTTGCAAATCCATTTACTCCAAATGAAGTTGCTGTGAATCACATTATACCAATTTTTGTTAATGACTTTGATCCATTTAAACTGCCGTTGGGTTATACAAAATATAATTTTAAAGGCGAAGGCTTTGATATTGTTAAAAACAATGTTGAAAGTGCAACAAATGGAATTTGGATGGATATTCAAAAAGAGACCATTGGTGAAAAAGACTACTATTACACAAAAGATGGATTGCTTTATATTAAAACAATTTACTTTGATTCAATAGGCATTTCTGCAAATGGAACAAAAGAAGATGTTTATTCGACTGCTGGTCGAGCGCTTGAAAAAATTACAATTAACAACACAACATATTATGGTGCAAACGATAACAGCAGTGTATATGGTCAAGGAAATGTGTTTAGTGAGTATGGATTGGTTTATAGTTTGAATGCTAATGTAAGTTATACTGAAAATACCAATATTACCAGTATGGGTGAAGGTTGGGAGCAGTGTGCAGATGGAACTTGGGTGCCAAGTGGTTCGGTGGAAGTTAAGAGAACCGACCTTGCCGATATGTTTAACAATAATATTACAATAAACAATGATAAGGATAAGGCTGTTATTGAAGTTTCAAGTTTGGAAGATTATAGAATGCTTGAAGTTTTAATAAATGATTTACCAGAGAAAGATTATAGCCAGTTAACTGACTTTTGGAATTATTATACGAACCACAGCTATGATGAAGTCCTAGAGGTTTTATATAATATTGTAAGAAGTAGTGAACCATCATACACAATTAAATTTGTTTCAAAAAATGGAAAAACAAACATTTCGATGGACGGAGTGTTCCCACTTGGAACAAATAATTATCCTTTTAATGGTTACGTTGAAGGTGGCAACTATGGTGAAAGTGGATTTTATCAGTTAAGTAATGTTGTTGCTGGGGTTAAAGGAGATAATGGCACAAGTGCATTGTTTGGACATGTTAAATATTTAGATATAAAAAATTTAAACATTTCATATAGTGATAAAAATGCAGTTGCCGGAGATAGTCAAATTGATGTCGGCGGTGTTGTTGGAAAAGTTGTAAATGATAACACAACAAGCCAAGAACCAAATGTGATAATTGAAAATGTAAACGTTGTTTATTCGTTTAAAGATTATATTAAAACTGAAAATAAAGAAGATAAAACAAGTTCAGTTTCAAATAACATAGGTGCAATTATAGGAAATGCACAAAATGCAAACATTGAAATATCACAAGTAAATATTATTGGTTGTGACATAGACCTAAAAAACAAGAGTTTAGACAACGAACTAGCAGTTGGGGGCATTATCGGTTTAAGCGAAAATTCAATTGTGAATATTATAAGTGTTAATGAAACTATAAACATTAGTTCTGTATCATCAAACAAAGTTATTGGTGGTGTAATTGGAAAATTAAAAGATTCACAAATATCATTACAAAATATTGATATTGATGGAAATATTATAAATGAAACAAATAATGCATCTAATGTTATTAGTGGTGGTGTTTTTGGTATAGTGGAACAAACCAATCAAGAAAATTCAATTTCACTTGACACAATAAACATAAGCCTAAAAGAGATTTCTGCCAAAGCATCGGTTCAAGGCGTAACATCTTATTCAGCAGGTATAATTGGATATCTTCTCGGTAGTGACGATGTTTTAAGTCAAATAATCACAGCTGATACATTTAAAAATATAAATGTCGGCTATGTTGATTATGAAGGATATGCAGAAAAAACATTTATCATGTCGGGCTTAAATGCAACAGAATATAGCCATGTTGCTTATGCAGATTACTTTATTGGAAATAGAAATGAGTTTGCTAATACAACAAATAATATACAAAACAATGAAACGATCAAAGTTTATGCTTCGGCACTTGCTGTAAGCAAACCAAACTATAATGACCTTCCAACGCATGATGAAAATAATAAAATAAGTGATGGTGGAATAAAATCTACTATTAATTACATTTCTGGTGGAGACGATACAGTAGGCAAAAAAACAATTAAAGTTGAAACTTTTGAATATGCAACGGAATTTGACAAAACCGAAGGGAACGCATACATAAATGGTGAAGTTTATAAACTTTATAACTACAAAAAAGACTACTATATTGTTGTAACTGAAATTCAAACTATTAAAAAAGATAATGTTTTAATTGATGAAAACAAACCAACAAATGACATTTATGCTATTATTGATAGAGTTTATAGATTAAGAATTGTGGGTTCTATGAATATTCTAGGTGATTATCATATTGTTGATGGTTATAACTTTGAATTTATTGTTGCAAATGAGTATATTGTAACAAAAAATCCATATCAAAATAACACAACAAGTAATTATGAAATGACTAATAGAACCATTGACTTTTTACCAACATTTACAACTGGCACAAAATTTTTGGTGGAAGTCGGCTATGAGTTCACTGATAAAAATTCCATAATTAAATACAAAAGTGACAATGAGCCAGTAGTAACATCTTATAACAATTCAACTCTTTCAAATTATTCTGTTAAGAACGGGAAGATAGATTTAAATTTAAGCGTTAGTGAAAGCGATAGTACTATAGAAGGTGGAACAATTTCTACAACAACAATAACCACAGAATTTGTATCAATAACGCTTGATACATCAAATGGCATTAGATTGCTGTTAAATAGAACACAAACAACATCTAATTCTAATCTTACAGATAATGATCATGATGGCGAAATTGATGAGAATGGTGCAAATGTAAATTCAACAACAGAAAACTTGTCATCTATTCAACTAGTAGACTACAAAAATATTTACACAACTTCTAACAATAACTGGGGCACGGAAAAGGTTAATTACGATATCAATGGACAAGTGCAAGATCTTTCTAATTTAGTTGAAGGTAAAGATTTATACACATTTAATGTTGATTTGGGAAATGGCAACAAATTAAAAATTTGTGAAGATATAGAAACACAAAATTCAAGCGATCAAAAGCCACAAATGTATTTAACAACTGGTCCAACAATGAATATTGATGGAGATAGTGGTAAAAACTACAAGACACTAATTATCTCAACAAAAGAAAATGTTGAAGACAGTTGGTATAAAGATTATGTATTTGTTATAAATAATAATTTACAAATTGCATATCTAGGTTATGTTTCTTATACATTGGAAAGTGGCTCTATAAATGCACAAACAAATAGAAATAAATTGTTCTTCCCATATGGAAATGACATAACAATTGAAAAATATGAAAATCATTTGTTGTCATTAGGTGATTTGCAATTTGCTAGTGGAGAGTTATTGGATTTAAGTGATTTTGAACTTAAATTTAATACAAACAAAACAACAGTTGATTGTTTGATTACAAAAAATGAAGGTGTTTATAAAATTAAAGAAACTTTACAAAGAGAAATAGTGACAAATACATTAACAATTTCAAAATTTGATATAACATCCAATAAAATAAATGTTTCTTTTAGTTTGTCACAATCCGAAACAGAGGCAAGTGAAGAAGTTTCTTACAAAAATAAAATTTCAATTGATATTTTTGGTAAAAGTTTAGAAGTGTTGGATAATGTAACAGTTGACGAAGAAAAAGTTACACCAGAAAAAGGTTTTGTAATAGATAATAAATTAAGTGATGAAAACGGCTATTACTATTATGAATTTACAAAGGATGATGAAACGAATACTATAAATGGTATAAATGTTTATAAATTAACAGGAGAAAAACCAAACCTTACAAAAGAAGGCGAGTGTGATAGTTTTGATTTGAACGGCAATCCATTAAATACAGAAACATTGGTAATTACAAATAGTGATGAAACCACAAAATTTAAAATTGATTATAAATATAATCAGGCTACAAAACAAACAATGTTTAGGTTTAAAGATTTAAATGACAATATTTTATCAAACTTTATAACTTTACAGGGCGAATTTACTTTTGCAAACAATCAAGATGGCACACTTACAATTAGTTGTGCTGATAAAAACATATCTTACGTTGTTGATTTTGTGAATAATGAGTTTATTGTTAAGCAAATTGATTATGTTGTTAGTTTTGGCGAAACAAATTACAGTGTTACGGAAGTTCATGAAAGTGAAACAAAAAAAGTTTTGTATATAACATATTTAGATAAAACATTGAAATATGTAACTGAAAACTCGGCTTATACAAACATTGACGCAACAACTTTAATTGGAAATGTTAGTGATGCATATTTTGTACTTTCAATGAATAGTGAGATTGAGAACAGTGACAATGAGTTCTTGTCGGTTTATGAAAAAGGCAATGAAAAGAGTTTGTTTAACTTATCAACTGATTTAACTTACACGATATATGTTTATGAAGACATACAAAAAAATGCATTACTATACATTTATAATCAAAACGCAAATGAAAGTGGAACTAATTATTTAACATTGGCTTCAAATATAGTAAATGAAAATACACTTCATAGTTTGTATGTTAATAAAGATGTAAGTTATAGTTGTGTTATAAACAAACAGGGAGTAAGTAACTTTATGGCAAATTACTATAACTATGGAGTACAATCAATTGAAGTTATACCTGTTTATGCTTCAAGAAACAACGAAATTCATTTATTTGATACAATTCAAATTACTTTTGATAATGACGATCAGTCAAAATTAAGTTATGTTTATGAAAATAATACTATTTATAAATATGATTTAAGCGAGCAACAATCGCAGAATTTATCATCATCATTTGATAATGTTTCAGTAAATTATTATAGATATGATTTTACAAATCTGGCTAATGCTTATACAATATTATTTATTGATGAATATTACACGGTTTTAAATATTGATTACAAGGTTTCATCGTTAGACTTAATTCCGTTTGATAATGATTATGCGATTAAAGTTGTAGGTGAAAATGGAGAAATAGAGTGCTATACTTTAAGAGATGGATTTGTGATTTCGGGCGAAATTGGAAACAAAGTTGTTGATAATGCTTCTCATTCAAGTTTTGGAATAACAAATAATGTTTTACTTGTTCACAACAATGCAACTTACAAAAATGCACAAAACGAAACTGTAACTGTTGATGAATATGTACTTGTTAAAAAGCAAATTTCTTTATCAAACTCAACTATAACGATTGAAGTTAATAATGGAACAATTACAACTATTGAAAGGAAAGTTAGTGTAGAAAATGGCAAATGCACAATAACAGATACAATTAATTATGTTGATGGAACAACAAATGCTGGATATTATCTGTTTAATTTGGGTGCTGAAACTATTTATATCGATGCTAGTGATGTATATTCAATTACAACAGAAAACTTGTATGGTATTGTATCAGAAGACACAAGACTACAAAGAACATTTATCACAATAGGCGACACAAAAGTTGATGCAATTACAGGTATTGTTATTTAAATAAAAATGACACTGGCGAAAGCACAACAACAAATGATAACAATTAAAATTTAAAATAAAAAGAGCAAAAGAAATGGAGAGAAAAATGAAAAAATTTTTAGTGATTATAAATATATTTATATTGACACTTTGTGCCATAACTTTAACGGCGTGTGGTGAAAATTTTGATAAGTTTTCTCTCTCTTTTTCTAGTTCAAGCATTGAAGTAATGCTTAATGAAGAAAAAGAATATGATATAAAAATTGAAAATTATTTTGAAACAAAATTAAATTTTAATTTTAACTTCGACAAAAACATTGCAAGTGTAGATTCAAAAAATATACAAAACTTAGGTGATGGAACATACAGAATTAAAGTAAAAGGGTTAGTGAGTGGAACAACAACTCTAACAATTACTCTTTTAGAAGGTAATAAAATCATATATGTTCCAGTTACAGTTTACGAACCACTTACAGATTTTTCTTTAAAAGATAATGTAAATTTGTTTGTTGTTCGTGGACAAAGCATAACGCTAAATAGTGATATGTTTAATTTCTATCCACAAACAACACAAAAGGGGCTTTCGTTTAGCGTAAATGAAACAGTTTTGGAAAACAACACATATTATGCAAATGATGATTCTCCAAGTGTTGTTACGGTTACAGCAACAAGTTTATCTAACACTAGTTTAAGCGTGCCTATTCAATTAATTGTTGTTGATGAAATAGATACAACAGGAATTGAACTTAGTTTCAACGACGAGATTGTTTTTCCATTTGTTGAAGATGAAAATAGCTTTATAGAAATATTAGCAAATGATGACACTGATTATAAAAAAACTTATGTAATGACATATGACGAAACAAAAAATTATAAATTTGAGTTTATTTCAAAAGCAACAAATGAAACTTTTGCATACACAAAATTTGATTTGGAAAATAAATATAGCATTGACATTGTTAAACAAGGTGAACAGTTATTAGAAGACACTTTAATAATTAGAGTTTACGATTCAACTTACACTCAATATTACAAAGATATTGAATACAAAATTAAATTTGTTTATATTCCAGAATCTATAAAAATAAATGGACAAACAACTGTAAGCCAAGTAGATTTGTTTGATAATAATTTAAAGTCTAGCATTCAAAAAGCAAAAATTTCTATAAATCCAACAAAATCAACATATTCTAGTTTGAATATCGAATTTTATGTTACAAATGCCGAAACTGGACAATTGACAAAATTGAATTACAGCGAAATTAGAGAATATTTGTGCGTAAAATATAAAGGAATTGAAATAACCGACAATCAAGTTATAGACGATCTTTCGGCAGAAATTGAATATTACGGAATAAAAGTGATACCAAGTGATTTGTATGGTGAAAATATTTACATAAGGTTTGTTTGTTATTCCAACTATTTAGAAACTCCAATTTACAATGAAATACCGGTGATAATAAGAAAAAGTGCAACAGATTTTTATGTTGCAGAAGAATATCTAAATTCTACAATTTATATAAGCACAAAAGATGATGTGGTAACATTTAATGGATTTGTTGTTAAAGAAGCAGATGCTTATATTGGCAAAATTGTTGCTGTTGCAGATTATTTGAGTTCGGGATATGTTGAAGTTTCGCAAACACAAGAAAATTTGGCTTCAATAGATATCAAACCTTTAAAGCAAGGACAAGCAACCTACACTTTAATTTTGTCAAGTGGAATATCAACAAGACTTACAATTGTTGTTAAAGAACAGTTTAGTATTGATGATTTTTGGCTTTATGTTTCGCCAAACAACACCGACAGTGTGGCAGAGGTTACTTATAAAAACATAAGAGATAATTCTACGCTTAGTTCGGTTGTTTTAAGAGGGCTTGGAGAGTTTGAAATAATTACAAACATTTTGCCAAAAAATATAGACAAAGATATGTATTTATTAACATATAGAAGTGCAAATCCTGATGCAATTAGTATTGAAGGAAATAAAATAAAAGCAAATAGAATTGACAATCAGTCTTATAGAATTACTGTTGAATTGAGTTTGATGAAAGTTGATCAATTTAAAATTGTAGAAGATGAATTGTTCCAAAACAATACAGAATATTCTTTTGATGTTAAATGCTTTAAGCCTATATCTTCATTTAGTTTGGTGGGGGCGAATGCAGGAGAAAACAATTCTACATATTCAAGCAAAACCGATGTTTATGTTGGAAACATTGGCGAAGTTGACAAACTTATGTCAGAGGTTAATTTAAAACTTTTAATTGACAACAATGAACCACAAGATGATGATGAAAGGTTAAGTAGCATAAAATGGAGCTTTTCTGTTACATCATTACAAACAGAAAATGGAGTATATGAGCTTAGCGAATCTGGCTCACAAATTGGATATTTTTATGCAAATGAAATGAGATTTGTTTGTAGAAGTTCAAATTCAAGTGGACTTATTAAAATAACCGCAGAAATAATGGAATATGGAAAACCTGTTTCTGCATCAATACAAATTGAAATAAAATCATATGTGCAAGTAAACAGTATTTGGCTAAATAATTATGTAAATCAAATTTATTTAGATGCTGTTTATAATGAAATTACATTGTACCCATATGTTGTTCCAAGTGATGCAACAAACAAAAATTATGTTGCTTGGTTTGAACCAAAAGACGGCACTTCTTCGGGGGTTGTTCAATTAGAATATGATTCTTCTTATATAAAACTTTCATATGCTGGTCGTGGTGGTGGACAAGGAACATTGCATATTGTGCCTAGTTCAAAATTTAGTGGAGAAACATCGGGAGATGGAACACTTTATGAGTCTTCTTTAAGTTTAGATGTTTATATTGGAGAAGGTAGCATAGAGAACCCATTGCACATTAGAACATGGGAAGAGTTTAAAAATATAGATTTAACAAAGTATTATATAATAGACACAATAATTGATGCACAAGGTGAAGAAATTGCACCGCTAGGAGAACTTACAGGAGGAATAAAAGGTTATGTGTCTAACATTGTTAATAATCAAACAACAAATGAAAATGTTGGGGGGATTGTTAATTTTGTAATAAAAAAACCATACACAATTAAAAATGTTGACTATTATGGTCTGTTTACAAATATAGCCCAAACGGGATATCTTATGAATTTAACAATTTCAGGAAAAATCGATGTTAGCGAAACAACATCTAACGACTCATACATTGGTTTGGTTTGTGGAATTAACAATGGCCTTATAAAAAACACAACGGTAAGTTTGCTTGAAAGCAATATTTCTTCAAATGGAACAAACAATTTGTTTGTTGGTGGTGTATGTGGTGAAAATAACGGAAGTATTATTGCAGATATTATAGAAAAAGAAGCCGGTGACACAGTTGAAAATATTGAAAATGAAAAAAGAATTGGCGAAAACACATTATTTAATGGTTATGAAACCACAAATTCTGGCGTAATCAATCCAAATTATCAAACCGTGAAACCAAATTCTACTATAATTGTGCAAATGTATGATGAATTTACGGTATATGTTGACAAAACAAACAATGAAAACTTGTATTTTGGTGGAATTGTTGGAAATAATAATGGACTTATAGGTTTTAGAAACAATAATGATTACATTAAATATAATCTATATGGAACATCTTGTGTTTTAAACATGGTGGTAAATGGAATTGATGAAAATTCATATATCGGTGGCGTTGCTGGACATAATGATGGCGGAAATATTTTAAATATTCTTGCAAAGGGAAATATTGAGGCAAGCAATTTTAGTCGTGTTGCAGGAATATTAGGAGCGTTAAACAAAGGAAAAGTTTTAAACAACACAACAAAAGTTTTTGTTAGAGGCAAAAACTATGTGGCTGGTCTTGTGGGAGTTGTTTCACAAGATGCTGGTGAAAATGTAATTATTTCGGGAAATATTGTTGAAGCAATTGATGAAGGAAAAACAGGAATAAACGCTTCACTTATTATAAGTAACAAAGGCGATGACGGCAAAGATTGTGCACATCTATACTTTTTAGGTGCAAGTGCAGTTAAAGATGACGGAAAAAATATTTGTCAAACATATGTAAACAGAAATATAATTGCTGACGGCGAGAATGAGAATTTAACAAATTACTATGGCGATGTTATAAAAATTTCTACCGATGGAATAACAAAACGAGAAACATTTAATAAGGCTTTAAACATTAATAATTTTAGTGAAATAATAGATACAAACAAATATCCTCAAAACACACTTGTTTTGATGTATTATAAAGCAGTTGATTTGGGAAATCAAAGTTTGTTAAAAGAATTTAACACTCAAAATCTTCCACAAGATTTAATTTTAGAGCAATATAGAAATATAGAAATTAACATATCTTCAAGCGCCAGTTCAGTGATTTCAATTTCATCAATGGGAGAACTTGTTTTAAATTCAACCGGAACTTGTGTGCTAACATTATCATCATCTAATAATTATAAAGATAAAGTAGAAATTAAAGTTATTGTAACAAATTATATTTCTAGCCTACAAATGTTTTTAACCGCAGACAGATTGGGCAGCGCTATTACATCTGTAAATGTGTTAAATATCAACAATAGAAATATACTTAACTTATATCCAAAATTTGAAGGACAAGTTACAACTTTAAATGGATACAGAATTGATACAGTAGAAAACACCGAGGCCCTTATAGAGATTGAGGCAGATCATAACTATGTATACGTTAAACAGTCTGGAAGAACAATTATGCTTCAAGGCAATGGAACAAACAATTCAACAGATAATTTGCCAATATACTTTTATGTTTATATTCCTGTTGTTTCTGGTGGAGAAGAAACAAAATATTATCTTGTAAATAATAAAGATGGTAATATGTTTGTTGCAAACTCAAAAAACAATGCGAATTTGCAATTAAACATGAACTACACACAAGGTATATACAGCATTGAATTAGATAAAACAAACATGGATATTGTTCCAAGCGATGTTATAAATGTAAAAGTACAATATTTAACTGATGACGAAAATGACAGATTAAATCTAGTTATGAAATATCTAGAAGATGATGTATTTATTGAATATAGTAAACAAAATGAAAGTGCATTTAATGAATATTTTAGCACCGTAAAAATAAGCCAACCAAAATTAGAAAATGGCAAATACTATGTTGATTACACTTTTGAACTCAACACAGAAAGTGGAGTTAAGTTGGGAAGGTATGAATTCGTATTTTCAAGTTCAATTTCGGGAATATCAAAAACATTAAGCGTAAATTATTCAAGTCAGCCAATGGATAGTGTAATTATCAAAAATTATACTTTTGCCGACAATAAAGACATAGAACTTGGCACGCTTGAGGATGGAAACATAATTTACAACACAAGTTACACAATGCAAGAAACAAACACAATCACAGCAGGGAAAACAAATATATTGAGAGTTGTTATAAATCCACATTACGCAGATTACTCTTATGTTGAAGTTACAAACGACGATTCAAACATAAATAATGGAAAAGTTGTGTTGTTTGGACTTTTAAAACAATATAACAATCAGCCAAATCAAGCAATTGTATCAACAAATGGTTATACAACGGCAAATGGAATAAGGGTTTATAAAAAAGATATACAAGGTGGAGATTTGCAAATTCTTTATAGATTACACACAAATGTAATTGAAGGAGATAGCGTAACATTAAACATAAATTTTTATAACAAAAACGGCGAAATTGTTTATAGTCAGGAACAAAAGGTTTTAACTATTGCAATTGATAAATCTGTTGATGTTGCAGTTGTTGGAAAAGAAAATTCAAGCGGTAAATATTATTTGGCAAGTGGAATGTCGTATGCACTAGATGTTAAGTCTGTGGGATATGATATTGATGAAATTTATATAACTTCATCATCACCATATATCACAGTTGTGCGTGATGGCTCATCGTTCTATTTGCAAGTAGCACAAAACATAAACTATATTTCAGGTCAAGAAGGTGCCGATGTACTTATAACATACTACGGAAAGCGTTTGGTAAATGGACAAATGGTTGAAAGTAGCAAAAATAGTTTTGTTTGTACCGTTGTTGAATATGTGTTTGATGACTTAAATGTGGACAATATGTTTGCAGAAAGTGAAATTTTATTGGGTGTTGGAAATGCGGTTGATATTCGTGATAAGATTGTAGATAATCTTGATATTGAGTATTCAAGCAGTGCAACGGGTGCAGTATCATTACTAAAAGAAAGTTTAAAGCAAAAAGCATCATTTTATTATAAAAAAGGCAGTGTGTATTCTTTATTAACAAGCCAAACACAAGATGAGGGTGAAAAGGAATACAAATTAAATGGTTTTGTTTATACCCCACTAAAAGTTGGTGATAATGTATTTAATTTTGGAATATATGTTGAACTCTATTATTTGCAAGGTTATTTAGCTGTAAAAGAAGTGGAAAATCCCGAAGAGATTAGCCAAACGGATATCAAAACTTTTGATATTAGTGTTGTGCAAAGTAGTTTGGAAGATGCTCCAATACCTGTATACACAGCAGAAGACTTGACAAGAATGATTGATGGAAACTATTACAGACTTATGGCAGATATAGAACTTCCTTATGCGTTTAGTCCGCTTACAGCAAAAATAAGAAGTTTAGATGGTAATGGTAAAAAAATAATAATAAACAGTGGCGTTTATAAAGATAATGAGGCGTATACCAATGTTGAAAATTATGGCATTTTTGAAACTATTGACAATAATACAATAATTTCAAATTTGACAATTGAAATTGGTGGGTTTGGAACAACTATGTTTTCATTCGATAATACACTTTCTTCTAACTCATTTAATTTTGGACTTTTGGCAGGAGTGAATAACGGTGTAATAACAAACTGTTTTGTTACAATGGCAAATGCATCATCATATTTAATTGTTTCAAATAATTCTTCTGTAACAAATACAAACACATCATATATTGCAGGACTTGTTGGTATAAACAATGGATTTATAACAAATAGTAGGGCAAATATCAAAATTGAATCAACGGGTGCAAACCTTAGTGGCCTTGTTGCTGTAAACAATGGACATATTGCTTCAAGTTATGTAAAAGATAGTTTAATAAAAAATTCAAGTTCAAACGCAAACAACTCAACCGGTGGACTTGTAGTTTTGAACAACGGAACAATTTTAACAAGTTTTATTGAAGGCTCGTATAATGAAGGTATAATTAAAATCTTTGCAGAAAATACAATAAATATTGTAAGTGCTTCATCAATTGCGGGTGCATTTGTTTATCAAAATGCAGGCGAAATTGCAGATTGCTATGCAAATATACCAGTTGTTGCTTCTTCAAGAAACTCTGGGTTTGTTTACACAAATAATGGAACTATTAAGAGATGTTATACAACTTCTAAACTTGGTGACGGCGACTACGAAAACTATCCGTTTATTGTAAGTCAAGGTGAGGGTTCTATATTAGAAAGTTGTTACTATTTAAGCGATGATTTGTTTAATGTAAACGTAAATCAATCAAATGCTAGTATAGATGGGCTAAGACCAACTTCATTAAGTGAATTTGTAACACGACATGAAGTTGTTGGTAATGTTGTGCAAGAAAAACAACTCTTTACTGAATTTGTTGTAAATAAAAACAACGAAATAAACAGTGGTGTATGGTTCTTTGCACAAACGGATAATGCTCACGAGTTTGAGGTTGGTGACACAATTTCAATAATTGACCATCAAAAATATATACAAAACACAAGTTATGTTACATACTCTCAATACACATACAATGGAACACAACAAAAATTTGTTGCAAACAGATTGCAACTTGTTTCGGCAAATACACTTGCTTATAGCGAAAAAGAATTAACATCTTCTTATGATGATGAAACAGGCGTTTATACTTATAACTATTTTACTTCAAATATCTATGCTGAAGATGGTTCAAAATATAATCCAATAATAGTTTATAGTGCATCGCAGTTTGAAAATCATGTTATTAACAACTCATTAAAAAATATAAACACATTAAATTACAGATTTGTTAAAGATATAAACTATACCGATGAAAACTTGGTTGTAAGTTCATTATACAAAACAACTTTTGCAGGTTTCATAGAGGGTAATGGAATGGAAATTTCAGGATTCTCAATAAATACAAACGAAAATCTTTTAAGTTCAGGTTACTTCTCTCAAATTGGTGATGGACTAAATTATGCAACAGTTCAAAACTTGGTGTTTGCTCCAAAATATATAAATCTTCCAAATGCTTATAATGTTGGAACAGTCGCCGGTACAGTAAATAGGGCATATGTGTATAACATAAATGTTGATGCTTATAAATTAAATAGTCAAGGCATGGTAATTCTTGGCAGAAATATTGTTGGTGGAATTTTTGGAAGAACAATATCTAGTTTTGATATAAATGGACTTTATTCATCAATTTCGGCAAATGCATATTACACAAATTTAAGTGCTGATTATAATAATGTTCAAGACAAAATTCTTTACGAAGAAATGGGAACAAATGCCGACACGGTTTCTTATGCTGGTAGTATTGTTGGTTATGTTGCTGGAACGGGAACAATAATAAATCCAAAAATTACAAACGATGTTGCGTCAATTGGTATGATTTGCGGATTCATGTTTGGCGGAATTGGTATAAACGCAACGGTTGAAAATATTATTTTAACAACATCATATGGCCAACAAAACTTTATTAGAGCAAGCGCATATGCAGGGTTAATTGTTGGAGATTTAAAGGGTATACTAAAAGATGTTTTAGTAGAAAAACCACAAGACCAAGAAAAACTTTATGACCTATTTAGATTAGAGCCAAGAGTTCCTTTGGCAGTTGGTGGTGTTGGTGGTATCATTCGAGGTGGAACACTTGAAAATGTGAACATATATGAAGATATAACATTTGAATATACAAAATCGCAGTTGCCAAGTGCTGTTGGTGGGCTTGCTGGAAAAGTTTTGCAAACAATTAGCGTAAATAACTTTAACTTCTATGGACAAAACATTATTGGAAGAAATATTGTTGGTGGGGTTATTGGAGAACTTAAACTTGATGCAAATAAAAATGTAAATGTAAGCCTTATAAATGCAAATATTGGTGAAGTTGATAACAAGACTACAATAAAAATGCAAAAACCTGCAAGTGATGAAGATACTATACAGATGTATGTAGGTGGTGTTGTTGGAAAAATTACAAGTGACTACACAAAGATTGAAGGTCTGTTACAATCAATCACATTAGACCAAATTTCGTTAAATGCAATAATTGAAACAGATGTAAAAGTTTATGGTTCAATTTTAACAGGAGATAGCATTTCAACTAATTTCTATTTAAGTGTGGGATATTTGTTTGGTGGATATGATGGTAACGGTTCATATGGAGGAGTGGCTTTTGATCAATGGACACTTGATATAACAGAACCAACTGTAAATATTGAAACAAAAATAAATGTTCAAAACATACGAAATGGAAACAACTCAAATGGTATTCCAAAAGAATTTCAAATTAGTTTTGGTTACGTGATAGGGTTTGAAGCAGAAAAACAACTCACACTAAGCCAAGCAACGCAAGTTGTAATTAACATAAATGGTCAAGCATATAACTTGCCTGATAATGAACATACAGATAATGCTTACGATATTTATAAACAATTTATAGGTGATAACAATTAATTTTCTATTTAAAATTTAATAAGTTTGAAGGTATTCCTTAGGAAAAACAATGTATAAAAAACACTTTTATTGTCAAAAACTTAACAAAAAATAAAAAATGTTTTTGCAATTGTGTTGACAAAAATAATGCAAATGTTTATAATTTCCTAAGGAATATTATTCGAATAGTGATAAAAGTTAAAATATTCTAATTTAATAGAATGAAAGACAGGCACATAACACGGGGAAAACTGTGTGATTTTGCTTGTTATTTTCATGTTAAGTGCAAAGTAAATTAAACATGCAAAACGCAATATGTAAAATGCTGTTCTAATTTCACTAATAATTTAGATACAAGGAGAATGTAGAAATGCAACAAACAATGCCAACACTTAAAAAAATTAAATGTGGTAAAAATGAAAGGTATACTTTTGCAAAACTTGAAGATATTGCAACCCTTCCAAACCTTCTTGAAATTCAAAAAGATGCTTATAAAGAATTTTTGGAACACGGAATATATGAAATTTTGCAAGAATTATCGCCTATAACAGATTATAGTGGAAAAGCAAAGTTATATTTTCTTGATGTCGACATGACGGAAAAACCAAAGTACGATTTAAGAGAATCAAGAAGAAGAGGACTTTCTTATTCTTTTCCGCTTAAAGTAAAAACAAGACTTGTTATTGAAGATAGTGGCGAAGCGATAGATCAAGATGTTTATCTTGGAGATATCCCACTTATGACAGAACAAGGTTCTTTCTTGTTTAACGGTATTGAAAGAGTGGTTGTTAGTCAAGTAACTCGTTCTCCTAGTGTATATTTTACAAGAGATAAAGATGACAATTCAACACTTAGAGGTCAAATTTATCCAAGTCATGGTATGTGGCTTGAAATTGAACAAGGTGCAAATGAAGTTTTGAAAATGGTTTTAGACCGTTCACATAAAATCACTCTTGGACTATTTTTAAAGTGTTTTGGCTATACAAACGAAGAAATTTTAAATATGTATGGCAATCATCGTTTAATTAAACAAATAATAGAAAAAGAACCACAAACAACTCAGGAAGAAGCACTTATTGAATTTGCAAGAAAAACAAGACCTGCTGATGTTCCTTCCGCTGAAAGCACAAGAAACTATATCAATTTGTTATTCTTCTCTGATGCATACTATAATGTAAACAGGGTTGGAAGATACAAAATAAACAAAAAACTTTCACTTGCAACAAGAATAACTGGGCTATTTAGTGCTCAAAACATTGTTATTGACGATGAAGTTGTTGTTAAGGCTGGCGAAAAAATTAACGGTGAAGTTGCAAGACAAATACAGGATAGTGGAATAAATGAAGTTTATGTTGAACTTAATGGTAGACATCATTTAATTAGGGGAAACAATCGTGTTAAGTTAAGCAAAATTTTCCCATGTGATGAAAAAGAACTTGGAATACTTGAAGATGTTTACTATCCAAAACTAATGCAAATTTTAAAAGAAAACAAAACAAAAGAAAAACGCATTGAAGCAATTAAACAAAACGCCAAAGAACTTATGATTACAACTCTTACAATGGATGATATATTGGCAACAATAAGTTATTATCTTGATTTAATTGAAGGTGTTGGCGAAGTTGATAATATTGACCACTTGTCAAATAAAAGAGTTGCTTCTGTTGGCGAACTTATTGGCAACGCATTTAGAGCAGGTGTTAAAAAACTTGGTGCAAATATAAAAGAAACACTCCAAGGAAAAGAATTAAGCGAAGTTACACCAGCGCAAATTGTAAACCCAAGACCAGTGAACAAAGCATTAAAAGACTTCATTGCGCAATCTCAACTATCACAACTTATGGACCAAATTAACTCTCTTAGCGGATTGACACAAAAAAGAAAATTCTCTGCCGTTGGTCCTGGGGGTGTTAAAAAAGAAAGAGCATCAGCAGAAGTTCGTGATATTCACTACACTCATTACGGAAGAATATGTGCAATTGAAACACCAGAAGGTCAAAGTATTGGTCTTATAAACACACTTGCATCTTACGCAAAAATAAACGAATATGGCTTTATGGAAACACCATATAGAAAAGTAGACAAAGAAACAGGTGTGGTTTCAAAATCTTACGAATATTATATGGCAGATATTGAAGATACTTCATATATTGCACAAGCTGTTGAACCTCTTGATGAAAATGGCAAGTTTGTAAACAGTCGTGTGCTTTGCAGACATAAAAATTCCATTGTGGAAGTTCCAAAAGAAAGAGTTGAATATATGGATGTTTCTCCAAGACAATTCATTTCTGCCGCAACAGCTCTTATCCCATTCCTTGAAAATGACGACTCTGCTCGTGCACTTATGGGATCAAACATGCAAAGACAAGCAGTTCCAGTTTTAAGACCTGAAGCTCCAATTGTTGGAACCGGAATGGAAAGACCTATCGCTCAAGATTGTGGTGATATGATTACAGCAAAAAGAGATGGAACTGTTTCGTATGTTAGTGCTGACCACATAATTGTAACAGCTGACAATGGCGAAGAAGATGTATATAAACTAATAAAATTCCAAAAAACAAACGCAGATACATGTAACAACCAAAAACCAAATTGCGTAAAAGGTCAAAAAGTTAAAAAAGGTGATCTTCTTGCAGATGGTTATGCAACACAAAACGGAGAACTTGCACTTGGCAAAAACGTTCTTGTTGGATACATGAACTGGGAAGGATATAACTACGAAGATGCTATTTTAATTAGTGAAAGAATAGTTAAAGAAGATGTTTACACTTCAATTACTCTAAAAGTTGAAGAAATGCCATGCAGGGCAACAAAACTTGGAGATGAAGAAATAACAAGAGATATTCCAAATCTTGGAGAAGATGCTCTTAAAAATCTTGATGAGCACGGCATTGTAAGAGTTGGTGCAGAAGTTAAACCGGGCGATATTTTGGTTGGTAAAGTTACGCCAAAAGGCGAAACAGAACTTACACCAGAAGAAAGACTCTTAAGAGCGATATTTGGAGATAAGGCAAGAGAAGTTAGGGACACATCTCTTAGAGTTAAGCATGGTGCAGGTGGAGTTGTTACTCATGTTGAAGTTTTTTCAAGAAAAAATAAAGACGAACTTGAACCTGGTGTAAACATGCTTGTTAAAGTGTATGTTGCACAAAGAAGAAAATTATCTGTTGGTGATAAAATGTCTGGTCGTCACGGAAACAAAGGTGTTGTTTCAAGAGTGCTTCCTGAAGCAGATATGCCATTTATGGCAAACGGTCAGCCTCTTGACATTGTGCTAAACCCACTTGGTATTCCATCCCGTATGAATGTTGGTCAGGTTCTTGAAGTCCACTTGGGACTTGTTGCCGGAACACTCGGTTGGAAAGTTGCCACACCAGTATTTGATGGCGCAGATGCAAATCAAATTAAACAACTTTTAGTAGCAAATAATTTCCCAGAAGATGGAAAAATTCAATTATATGATGGCAGAACTGGTGAACCTTTTGATCACCCAGCAACAGTTGGATATAAGTTTATGTTGAAACTTGATCACATGGTAGATAGTAAAATGCATGCCCGTTCAACAGGGCCATACTCACTTGTAACACAACAACCACTTGGTGGTAAAGCAATGTTTGGTGGACAAAGATTTGGTGAAATGGAAGTTTGGGCGCTTGAAGCATATGGTGCATCTTCTGTTCTTCAAGAAATTCTTACTGTTAAGTCGGATGACATTGTTGGAAGAACAAAAACATATGAAGCAATTGTGAAAGGTCAACCAATAGCCGAACCTGGAATTCCAGAAAGCTTTAAAGGTTTAATTAAAGAATTACAATCACTTGGTCTAGATGTTAAAATTTTAACAGAAGACAACAAGGAAGTTTCAATTCAAGAACTTTCAAATGATGAATTAGATACTCCATCACTTGGACATGAAGTTGAAGAAGAACTTAAAGACATAAGTCTTGATTTTGATAATGAAGACACAACTAGCGATATAATATCGCAAGAAGAAGTTAAACAAGAATTTGATGTAGACAACTTATTTGATGAGTTTGACAACTTTGATGAATAGTTATTATATGAAATTTTTCATTGATATAAACATTTAAAATTAGGAGAAAAATAATGTTTGAACTTAATAACTTTGATTCCATACAAATTGGCATTGCTTCACCAGAGAAAATAAGAGAATGGTCTCATGGTGAAGTAACAAAACCAGAAACAATCAATTACAGAACACAAAAACCAGAAAAAGATGGTTTGTTTTGTGAAAAAATTTTTGGACCAAGAAAAGACTGGGAATGCCATTGTGGAAAATATAAAAGAATTAGATATAAAGGGGTGGTGTGCGACAAATGTGGCGTTGAAGTTACTCGTGCAAAGGTTCGTCGTGAAAGAATGGGACACATAGAACTTGCTGCTCCTGTTACTCATATTTGGTTTTTTAGAAGCGTTCCATCAAGAATTGGAACAATACTAGATATTTCGCCAAAAGCATTAGAGCAAGTTGTTTACTATGTAAACTGGATAATATTAGATCCAAAAAACACAAATTTCACATACAAGCAAATAATAAGCGACAAAGAATATCGTGAGGCTCAGGAAATGTATGGGCCAAACAGTTTTGTTGCAGGCATGGGTGCGGAAGCAATAAAAAGACTTTTAAGCGAAGTCGACCTTGAAAAAGAAAGCAAAGAACTAAAAGAAATTTTAGAAACAGCAAAAGGTCAAAAAAGATTAAAAGCAATCAAAAAACTTGATGTTGTTGAGTCGTTTTTAACTAGTGGAAATAAACCTCAATGGATGGTTTTAGATGTGTTGCCTGTACTTCCACCAGAACTTAGACCAATGGTTCAACTTGATGGTGGCAGATTTGCAACAAGCGATTTAAACGATTTATATAGAAGAGTAATAAACAGAAACAACAGACTTAAAAAATTAATGGAACTAGGGGCTCCCGACGTTATTATTAGAAATGAAAAGAGAATGTTGCAAGAAGCAGTTGACTCTTTAATTGATAACGGAAAAAGAGGAAAAGCTGTTCAAGGTGCAAAACAAAAAGATTTAAAATCATTAACTGCAATACTTACAGGTAAACAGGGAAGATTTAGACAAAATCTTCTTGGAAAAAGAGTTGACTATTCTGGTCGTTCTGTTATTACCGTTGGTCCAGATCTTAAAATGTATCAATGTGGACTTCCAAAAGAAATGGCTCTTGAACTTTTTAAACCATTTATAATAAAAAGATTGGTAGAACTTAATCAATCAAGCAACATTAAAAGTGCTAAAAAACTTATTGAAAAAGAAAAACCAGTTGTTTGGGATGTTCTAAGTGAGGTTATAAAAGACCATCCAGTGCTTTTAAACCGTGCGCCAACACTTCACAGATTGAGTATTCAAGCGTTTGAACCTGTGCTTGTTGAAGGAAGAGCAATTAGACTTCACCCATCAGTATGTACTGGATTTAACGCAGACTTCGACGGTGACCAAATGCCTGTACACGTTCCACTTAGCATTGATGCAAGAACGGAAGCAAGAACACTTATGCTTGCATCAAATAACATATTAAAACTTAGTGATGGTGCTCCAATCATAACACGAGGATTTTATATGGTTATTGGTTGCTATTACTTTACACAAACTAAAAAAGGCGTTAAAGGTGAAGGAAGCATTTTTGCAAGTGAAGATGAAGCAATAATTGCTTATCAAACAAAGGCAGTTGACATTCAAGCGGAAATTTTGGTTAGAAGAACTGTTTGTGTTGATGGAGTTAATTATTCAAAGCGTATTAAAACAACTGTTGGTAGAATTATATTTAATAGAGCAATTCCACAAAATCTTGGATTTGTTAAAAGAGAAAATCCAGAAGATATTTGTGATTTAGAAATAAATTATCCTGTTATGAAAGGAGATTTAAAGAAAATCACAGTTGCTTGTTTTGAACAACTAGGAACAACAGAATGTTCAAAAATGGTAGACAGATTTAAGGAACTTGGATATAAGTACTCAACATTGGCATCACTAACAATAAATGTGTACGATATGGAAGAACCTCCAAAGAAAAAAGAGATAATTGAAGACGCACAAAAGAAAGTTCTTGAAAACGAAAAACTATTGGCAAGGGGACTTGTGACATTAGATGAAAAACTTACTGCAAACTTGAATGTATGGTTTGAAACAACAAATAAAGTTCAAGATGCAGTTATAGAACATCTAGACGATTATAACCCATTAAAAATGATGGTTATTTCTGGTGCCCGTGGTAATAACGTTCAGTTAAACGGTATTTGTGGAATGAGAGGAATTATGGCCAATGCATCAGGTCAAAAAGTTGATATTCCTGTTAAATCTTCATTCCGTGGCGGACTTACACCACTTGAATACTTCTTGTCATCTCGTGGTGGTAGAAAAGGTCTTGCCGATACAGCACTTAAAACAGCGGACTCTGGATATTTAACAAGAAGACTTGTTGACATAAGTCAAGATGTTGTTGTAACAGAAGAAGATTGTTTTGAAAGTATTGGCAAAAAGATTAAAGGTGTAAAAGTTTCTGCTCTTATTCAGGATAAAGCAGTGTTAGAATCACTTGCAGATAGAATATCTGGAAGATTTGCTGTTAATGATGTGGCAAACCCAAAAACAAACGAAATTATTGTTAAAGCAAATACAATGATTTCAAAAGACCAAGCAAAAGAAATTGAAAATGCAGGCATAGAATCAGTTGAAATAAGAACACTTTTAACATGTTGCTCTCGTCATGGCGTTTGTGCAAAATGCTATGGTAGAAACATGGCAAATCTTGAAAAAATTTCAGTTGGGGAAGCTGTTGGTGTAATTGCTGCACAAAGTATTGGTGAACCAGGAACACAGCTTACAATGAGAACATTCCATACTGGTGGTGCTGCCGTTGCTGCCGATATTACAAAGGGTCTTCCTCGTGTTGAAGAAATTTTTGAAGCAAGAAGACCAAAAGGTGAAAGCAGACTAAGTGAAATTGCTGGAACAGTTACTGTAAAAGAAGAACCAAAATTTTATATTGTAACAGTAAAAAACAGCGAAGAAGAAGCTGTGTATGAAATTAAAAAACCTGTTTATTTAAAAGTAAAATCAGGAGATAAAATTGAAGCGGGCACACAACTTAACGAAGGTTCTATCAATCCAACAGACCTTTTAAGAATAAAAGGATTAAAAGGTCTTCAAGATTATTTGCTTAGCGAAGTTATATCTGTTTATAGAGCACAAGATGTTTCTATAAATGATAAACATATTGAAGTTATAATAAGACAAATGCTTAAAAAAGTTAAGATTGAAAGTGCAGGAGATACAACACTTCTCCCAGGTGAAATTGTTGATGTGTTTGTATATGAAGATGAAAATGAAAGAGTTCTTGCAGAAGGTGGAGTTCCTGCGACTGCAAAAAGAATTCTTCTTGGATTAACAAAGGCTGCACTTGCAACAGAAAGTTTCTTATCTGCTGCATCGTTTGAGCAAACTTCAAGAGTGCTGACTGATGCTGCGCTTAAAGGAAAAGTTGATCATTTGCGTGGACTTAAAGAAAATGTTATCATTGGAAAACTTATTCCAGCAGGAACAGGTTTAAAACAATATAGAGAACTTTTACCAGTTGAAGTTGCAAACGAATAAAAATTGTTAATTTATAGAAATAAATTTAATATAAAATAAAAAGATAATGTATTTGTTTTATACATTATCTTTTTTTGTTGGTTTTATAAGAATAAGAGATAACTTAATTTTTTATATTATTTCATAATTAACAAGTTCTATTTTGTTTGCAAGTTGTGAGACTTGTTGATTTTTATTTAAAATTGAAAGATATTTTTTATTGTCATCTGCAAAAACTGTTGTTGCACCATTTATATTACTTAGTACACAACCCAAGAAGTTTGCACCACTTGATATTCCAACTCCAAGCCCCAAAACGCTAGAAAGTTTTTTTGCCATAACAATTGCATCAGTTGAGGATATTTGAATTATTTGGTCAACAATTTCCTTGTTGTATAATTTTGGTATAATTTCATCGCTTATTCCTTGAATTTGGTGCTTGCCTAAGCTCTTGCCCAAAGTTAAAAGTTTGCTCTCTTTTGGGTCGATGGCAACAATTTTGGAGTTGCATTTTTGTTTCAAAAGTGTTCCAACCCCAATTAATGTGCCTCCGGTCCCAACACCACTAACAAAGCAAGAAACATCTTTTATTTTTTTTAATATTTCTTTTGCGGTGGTTTTATAGTGAGAAAGCACATTATTTTTATTTTCAAATTGATAAGGTAAAAATGCACCTTTCTTTTTGTATTCTTCTGCCATTTTAAATGCTTCTTTAAAATCGTTGACAAGTTCAAGTTGGGCACCGTATAGCTTTAAAAGCTGTTTTCGTTCGGTACTCATTGTTTTTGGCATACAAATAACAACGGGATTGCTTGTTAGTTTACTTATTGCACAAATGGATATTCCCATATTGCCAGAAGTTACTTCACATATAGTTTGATGTTCTTTTAGTGCATTTTTTGTATATGCATTTTTAATCATATAATATGCAGGTCTATCTTTTATGCTTCCAGAAAGATTATACCATTCTAGCTTTGCAAACATATAGCGAAGTTCGCCATCATATTTATATGTAATTTTTATTAAGGGTGTATTTCCAATAAGTTTTTCAATCTTTTTTAATTTTTGTATTGTTTTCATATATTATTTTATATAAACTTAAAAAACTTTGTTAATTATTTAAGTATGTTTTCTATTTTTAAAATATCGTAGAGCTTTTGAGTGGGCAAGCCGACCACATTTGAATAATTGCCTATAATTTTGTTTATATACATAGTAAATTTCCCTTGAATTGCATAACTGCCAGCTTTGCCAACATATTCATTTGTGTCCAAATATGCATTTATTGCACTTTTTGATAGTTTTTTAAATTTTACTTTTGTTGTGTCATGCGTCAAATATAGTCTTGTTTTGTTTTTGTTTTGAACCATAACACAAAGTCCTGTAACAACTTTGTGCCATTTGCCAGATAGCATTGCAAGAGTTTTGTATGCTTCTTCTCTACTGTGTGCTTTTCCAAGTTTTTTATTCTTAAAAAAAACCATACAATCTGATCCTATTACAATTCTATCGCCTGTTGTGTTGTCAAAAACTTCTTTTGCTTTTTGAAATGATAAGGTTTCACTTAATTTTTCAACAGACATTTTTTGTGTCATATCTTCATCTTTTGTTGGGCTAATACTTTCAAACTCAACCCCCATAAGATTTAATAGTTCTTTTCTTCTAGGTGAAGATGATGCAAGTATAACTTTCATAATTTCTCCTTATTGTATTAAAGAACAAATTAAATTTTTTGTCAAGTTGCAAAAGAAATTCTTAATACAAAAGCACAGAAATGTTTGTAAATATAAAAAAGTATGTTATACTACATGTGTAGAAGTTTTTATAATTAGAGGTGAATATGGAAATTATAAAAGCAGAAAAACTAACAAAAGACTATGGACACAACAGAGGTATTTTTGATGTGTCTTTTTTTGTAAACAAAGGAGAAGTGTTTGGTTTTTTAGGACCAAATGGTGCAGGGAAGTCTACAACAATAAGGCACATGATGGGGTTTAGCAAACCACAAAGTGGAAATATTTTTGTGTTTGGAAAAGAATCGTTTAAAAATTATAGTGAAATTTTGAATAATGTGGGATATTTGCCTGGCGAAATTGCACTCCCTAATTCAAACAATGGGCAAGATTTTATTAATGTAATGAAAAGGTTAAGGCATCTTAAAGATAATAAAATGCTTGATTATTTAATTGAAAAATTTAAATTTAATCCTATGCTTGAAACGAAAAAAATGAGTCTTGGGGATAAGCGCAAGTTGGCAATTATTGTTGCATTTATGCATGATCCAGATGTTTTGGTGTTAGATGAACCAACAAGCGGTCTTGATCCAATTATGCAACAAATTTTTATAGATTTTATTAAAGAAGAAAAAAAACGCGGAAAAACAATATTTTTGTCTTCTCATATCTTCAATGAAGTTGAAGAGACTTGTGATAGAATTGCAATTATCAAAGATGGAAAAATTGTTTCAACATTTAAAACATCCAATTTAAAACACAATCAAAACAAAACTTTTGATATTATTTTTAAAAAGAGCGAAAATTACAAAAATTTTATAGAAAAAGTTAAAGAAGAAAACAAAATTATAGAATTAAAAGAAACAAATGAAAATCAATTAAAAGCTAAAATTCTTATTCATGATAAAAACATAAACAAACTAATAGATATTGCTAGCCAATGCGATATGGCAGAATTTAAAGAAGATAAACTTACACTACAAGAATATTTTATGAATTTCTACAAAGAAGATAAAGATTTTGGAGGTGTATTATATGAACGAAACAATAAAAGTAGAAAATCTCACAAAAGATTACAAAAATAATCGTGGAATTTTTGATATAAACTTTTCGGTAAAAAAAGGTGAGGTTTTTGGCTTTGTTGGAACAAATGGAAGTGGCAAAACAACAACAATAAGACACATAATGGGCTTTTGTAAACCGGATAAAGGGAATTGTTATGTAAAAGACCTAAACAGTTTGGAAAGTGCAAGTGAAATAAAAAAATATGTTGAATACATACCAGGGGAAATTGCTTTTCCAGATTTGCCGAACGGAACAGAGTTTTTAAAAAATCAAGCCGAACTTTTAGGCCTAAAAGATATGACCTATGCAAACGAACTAATAAAAAAACTTCAACTAGATCCAACAGCTAATTTAAAGCGAATGAGCAAGGGGATGAAGCAAAAAACAGCAATAGTTGCTGGACTTATGGCAGACAAAGAAATTTTGATATTAGATGAACCAACAACGGGTCTTGATCCACTTATGCGAAATGTTTTTCTTGAAATCATTGAAAAAGAAAAGAAAAAAGGCAAAACAATTTTAATGAGCAGTCAAATGTTTGATGAACTAGAAACCACTTGCGATCGAGTTGCACTTATATTTGATGGTAGAATAATTGACATTGCCGTTGTTGATGAAATAAAAAATTCTAATTATATAAATTATAAAATTGAATTTAATAACCAAAAAGATTATAAAAGTTTTAAAAAACTTAAATATAAAATTGTAAGAGATCAAGAAAAATATAATCAAGTTACTGTAAAAATTGAAAAAAGTAACATTAAAAAACTTTTTAAAACACTAACAAAATATGATGTAAAGTTTATTTCGGAAGTTAAAAACAGTTTAGAAAAATACTTTAAAGAAAAATTAAAAAAAGGAGAAAAAAACAATGTTTAGTAAAGCACTTTTTAAACAATCTGCAAAAGCAAATTTTACAAAGTGGATCTTTGTAACTATTCCAACTTGTGTTATGCTTGCAATTGTAATTATTGTTTTAGGAAATTTGGGAATAAACGATATAAGAGATTCGCTTAAAAATGTTTTTGTTCAAGCAGATCAAGAGTCATATTTAAAAGAAAACTCCGTTGATAGTTATGAATTATATCTTACAACTCTTACAAATTATAATGAAATTGCAGGGTTTGGTTCGTTTTTAAATATGGTAACAAATAATTATGATGGAAAAGTTGCTGATTATGAGCAAGATAATGGTGTTGCACCAAATGATGAAGCAAAACAAGAGATTATTGCACAAGTTGCACAAGAATTTGGAAGGTATGCAAGTTTTATTGGTAAAACACCAGAAGAATTAAAAGTTTTGGTAACTGAAATTCTAAATTTCTATATAAAAGATACATCTATTAAAGGACAAAATTTACTAGATGCATATTTTCTTGATCAAGTTTATGTTGGGGCATATAACAATGAAATAGCAAAGGAAGATGTTACAGAACAGGAGGCACTAGACAAGGCAGAGCAAGCAAAAGTTATTGCACAAGATGCAATAAATAAGTATAAAGAAGATTCAAGCGCTTCCGGTTATGTTTATAGTAGGGATAACTATCTTGTTATTGCAAGAAACTATGTGAACACATTCATGTATGATACAGTTTATGATATGCAAATTGACCAAGGAGAAAGTCAGCAAAGTGCAAAAGAATATGCAGTTTCAGTGAAAGTTATTTCAAACTCGGCAATTTCAACATATCAACTTTGGCTTAACGAATATGAAAACGAAGACCCTGATAACGCAATAACAACAGAACAAATTGCCCAGGCGCGAACATATGCTTGTCAAAGCATTTCAGATCAAATTCCCGAAAAAGTTGCCATTGCATTAGAAGAACTTGGTAACATGGATATATATGGACTTATTATAGGGTCAATATTTTATAGAATTGCAGGACTACTTCTTCCTATGGTATTTGTTATTATGACAGCAAACGGACTACTTGCTGGTCAAGTTGATTCTGGTTCAATGGCATATGTGCTTTCAACTCCAACTAAACGAAGAACAGTTACTGTAACTCAAATGTTATATTTATTATTTGCACTTTTTAGCATGTTTGCACTTTTAACTTGTGTTAGTGTGATTGCAGTTTGGATTGTTGGCGGCAATAACTTTGCGATAAATTATGTGGAAATTTTATTGTTTAACTTGGGCGCATTTTTAACAATGTTTGCCATAGCGGGATACTGTTTTATGTGTTCTGCAATATTTAACAGAACAAAGTATTCTTTAAGTATTGGTGGCGGGCTTACAATTTTTTCTCTTGTATGCACAATTTTGGGACTTTTTGGTTCTCAGGTTGTTCCTTCTGCAATGAGAATTTCGGCTATGAATTTCTTTAACTACATATCTCTTATCACACTTTTTGATACAGTTTCAATATTAGAAGGATCACTTAATTATTTATGGCAATTTGGAGTACTCTTTGCAGTTGGTGTAATAACATTCATTATTGGAATTTTTAGATTTGATAAAAAAGATTTACCATTATAAAATTTAAAAAATCATCACTTTTGTGGTGATTTTTTATGTGTATTTATAATTATCTTTGACATACTATTTTTATGGGGTATTTTTCATATCATAATAAGATAATGTCAAAAATTAAAAATGGAGAACTTGAAAAATTTGAAATAGTTGATGAGTATCACGGGATATCTCCTTGTTTAAAGTTGTATTTTAAAGACGGAAAAGTATATCCAGTTAGAGACCACATGTTTGATGAGTACTTTAAACTTTTGGAAATATTTTAAAGTAAAAATTTTAAATTTAACTATTTGCTTAAAAGAGAGGTATCTATTAATATTTGGTTTTTATATTGTTTTTTTAATTCAATATAATATAGGCATTTGGAGCACTCAAAGTAATGCCATGAAAAAAATGATGATATTCCTAAACTTAAAATAGATAAAACAAACCACCCAAAAAATGAAAGATACAAAAAAACTATTTCCTGAAGTCGACCTTTTGTCATGGATGCAGAAAGGTTTATTGCATTTTTATAGGTAATGTTTGGATTTTCTGCAATTACATATGGCAATGGGAAAAGATTAAAATAGAACCAAATCCCTGGAACTATAAATATAAGGGCAAGCAAAAATGTAAATATGTTTAAAAACAACTTCATTATGATTTTATTTATTGAATATAATGGGTGTTTTAAATAATAAAAATTTATGTCAATATTTTGATTTTTAGTGTCAAATAGTTTAATATATTTTCTAGACCTATCAATTGTTAAAGGGAATACTAATGCCGATGTAAAAATTGAAATAATACCTAATGTTGCAATTTTTATTATCCAATATAAAGATTTTATAAAATAATAAAAAAAGTTAAAAATAATGTGATAAAAGTTTCTTTTAAATATCACAAACTTGGCTTTTTTTCTTATATTTACAATATCAATTTCTTGCATTATAATATTTTTGACAAAATCTATTAAATAAATAACAAAAGGAAAAAAAATGGAAATTTTAGCACCTGTTGGCACACTTGAAAATTTAAAAATAGCAATAGCACACGGCGCTGATGCGGTTTATCTTAGTGCAGGCAAATTTAATGCAAGGGCAAAGTGTCAAGAAATAAATTTAAATAATTTAAAAGAATGTGTTGACTATGCACATCTTTTTAATGTTAAAGTTTATTTAACAGTAAACACTATTGTTAAAAATAATGAAATTAATGATTTAATTGAGTTATTAGATTGTGCAATAAATTCAAAAGTTGATGCTTTTATAATTCAAGATTTGGCTGTTTACTATATATTAAAAAATAGATACGCTGGGGCTGTTATTCATGCAAGTACGCAAATGGGTGTACATAATTATGATGGTGCAAAATTTTTGGAGGAATTGGGTTTTAAAAGGGTTGTGCTTTCAAGGGAGACAACGCTAGATGACATTAAACAAATTCATGAAAAAACGAATCTTGAAATAGAGTACTTTGTGCAAGGTGCACTTTGTGTTGCTTTTTCGGGCAATTGCTATTTAAGCAGTATAGAAAATAATGCAAGCGGAAATCGTGGCGAATGTTTGCAACTTTGTAGATTAAAATATAGTGCTTTATGTAATGATCGTGAAGTAAAAAATGGTTACTTGCTTTCGCCGAGTGATTTGTGTTTAATAAAAAAATTAAAAGATCTAGAAAATGCAGGGGTTTGTTCATTAAAAATTGAAGGTAGATTGAGACGCGGTGCATATGTTGCTCAAACAATAGATAGTTATAAAAGAGCATTGTTTAATGGTGCAAATTTGAACAAAGAAATAGATCTATTAAAAAAAGTTTTTAACAGAGGAGATTACAATCAGGGAAAATATCTTTATGGAAATAAAGATGTGATAAATTCATCTTTTCAAAATCATATTGGTGTAAAAATAGGCAATGTTACAAGCGTAAAACCTTTTAAAAATTTATATAAAATATCTATTTTTTCAAAATATCACACAATTGTTTCAAATGATGGATTAAAATTTATAAATGGAAGCAATCAAATAAGTGTTGGCGTTGGCAATGTTGAAAAAAATGGGAACATTTATACAATTTATTCCACAAAAAATCCAAAGGTTGGCAGTGATGTGTATTTAACATGCGATTACGAAAATGAAGAAAAATTATGCAATATAAAAGCAAAATTAAAAGCCAGTGTGATTGTTGATTTGATAAGTGGAAATAGTGCACACATAAATCTTTTGTGCAATGGAACAGAAATTGATTTTTATGGTGATATTGTTGAAAATGCAAAAAGTTGTCCATTAAATAACGATGATATAGAAAAAACATTTAATAAAATAAATGACACTAATTTTGAAATTGAAAATATAAAGATAAACACATCTAATGCTTTTGTTGTAAAATCCAAATTAAATGATTATAAACGACAGGCGTTTAAATTGTTACAAGAAAAAATAATTGAAAATTATAATAAAAAAATAACATCTAAAATAACAGATGTTAATTGTTTAAAAAAAATAAAAAATATAAATATCAAAACAACGCAAAATTATTACATTTTTAATGATAAAACTCAAATTTTAAATATGGACAGCAAAAATAATATATTTATTTATTCTCCTTTAAATTATGAAAATGAAAAAATAAAAAAAGAAATTGATTTAATTCCACAAAATTATAAATTATATTTAAATTTGCCAACAGTTTCTAATCATATTGATATTAAAATAATTGATGAAATTTTAGTTCAAAATTCAAGATTTGTTGGTGTTATGATAAATAATTATTGGGGTATGAAATATTGCAAAAAATATGAAACTGTTTTGTCTTACTTTTTAAATATTGCAAATGATATTGCAAAAAATGTTTTGTTGCAATATGCTGATGATTTTATAAAAACAATAGAGCCAAGTTTGGCACAACATTTTGACCTAGGACTTTCATACTCGGGCAAAGCAAGTTTAATGACTTTTGTTCATTGTCCACAAAAAACTTGTTTTAACAAACAATGCGCAAAAGATTGTGCATTTAATAATTTAACATATAAAAGTGAAAATGGAAAAAATTACGAAATAAGAAGGACGCGTATTTTTAACTGCTATTTTGAATTATTAAAATACATTTCTTGCAATGAAAAGCATACAAGAAAATGTATAGATTTAAGATAAATTTTTATAGATTTGATAAAAATATTGAAATTTTCTTATTTATTGTGATATAATCTTTTGTTTAAAAATATAAGAGGTAAAAATGACAAACGAAAAAATAAGAAATGTAGCAATTATAGCCCATGTAGACCATGGCAAAACATCACTTGTAAATGAAATGCTAAAACAAGGGAATGTGTTTAGAGACAATCAAGTGGTTGAAGATAGAGTAATGGATAGTAACGCACTAGAAAGAGAAAGGGGAATAACAATTCTTTCAAAAAATGCAAGTTGCGAGTATAAAGGTGTAAAAATAAATGTAGTTGACACGCCAGGACACGCCGATTTTGGTGGCGAAGTTGAAAGAGTTTTAAAAATGGTGGATGGAGTTCTTCTTGTTGTTGATGCATTTGAAGGTCCTATGCCACAAACAAGATTTGTTCTTGAAAAGGCACTTTTGTTAAATTTAAAAGTTGTGGTTGTTGTTAATAAAATGGACAGACCTGACCAAAGAGCAAAAGAAGTTGTTGATGAAGTTTTGGAACTTTTTATGGATCTTAATGCAAATGATGAGCAATTAGATTCTCCATTTGTTTTTGCTTCTGCAAGAGAGGGAATGGCAAGTTTAAATGCTGACGAAAAAGGAGAAAATTTTGCTCCACTTTTTGAAACAATTCTATCGCATATTCCAGCACCATGTGGAGATGATTCGGCACCGCTTAGTATTCTTGTGTCATCTGCGGAACACAATGATTATGTTGGAAAACTTGCAATTGGGAAAATAGCAAAAGGAAACATAAAAGTTGGAGATCAGGTAGTTGTATGTAATTATTATGATAAAACAAAAAATGTAAAAAACAAGGTTGTGTCTTTGTTTGTATATCAAGGGCTAAAAAGAGTGCAAACAGAAAGTGCACAAATGGGAGATATTGTGTGCGTTGCGGGGCTTGAAAATGTTATGATTGGCGACACAATATGCTCTCCTCTTGATGTTGCACCACAAGAATTTGTTCAAATTGCAGAACCTAGCGTTGAAATGACATTTATGGTAAATGATAGTCCTTTTGCAGGAAAAGAAGGCAAATTTGTTACAAGCAGACATCTACGAGATAGATTGTATAAAGAAGCAGTAAAAGACCTTTCTCTTAGAGTTGCAGACGGAAGTACTGCGGAATCATTTACGGTTGCGGGAAGAGGTGAAATGCATTTGTCAATTCTTATTGAAAATATGAGAAGAGATGGTTATGAGTTTCAAGTTAGCATGCCAAGAGTAAGATTTAAAACAATAGGTGGCAAAAAATGTGAACCAATTGATATATTGACATTAGATGTCCCAGCAGAAAGCGTAGGAACAGTTATGAATAAGATGGGGGTAAGAAAAGGCGAGCTTATTCAAATGACACCAAAACAATCAAGAATGAAAATGGAGTTCTATATTCCAGAGCGTGGACTTTTTGGTTTTAAAAGTGAATTTTTAACAGACACAAAAGGTGAAGGTATAATGAACACCGTATTTCATGACTATGAACCTTTTAAAGGTGAAATAGATAGAAGAGTTTATGGTTCTCTTATTGCCTTTGAAACAGGAGAGGCTGTTGTTTATGGACTCTTTAACGCACAAGAAAGAGGAGAACTTTTTATTGGAGCAGGGGTTCCTGTTTATACTGGAATGGTTGTGGGCAGAAATCCAAAAGGTGAAGATTTGGTTGTTAATGTTTGCAAAAGAAAACACTTGTCAAACTGTCGTTCAAGTGGGGCTGATGATGCTTTAAGACTTGAAACACCTGTAATTATGAGTCTTGAAGATTGCTTGGAATTTTTAGCAGATGATGAAATTATGGAAGTTACGCCAAAGAGCATAAGAATAAGAAAGAAAATTTTAGACCATAACATGAGACTTCGTGAAAGAGGAAAAATGCTTAGGGGAGAATTAAATGAATAAAAAAACAAATTTAAATCAACAAAAGCAACAAGCAAGAGATTATAAAAAAATGTTAAAACGCATGTGGATATGTGTGGGATGTTTAATTCCGGTTATTCTTCTTATAACATATGCTTTTGCTGTTTTTAAATTTCCCGTTTGGCTTGCAATTTTCTTAAATGTTGTTATTGGTGGTTTTATTTGTTTACTTGTTTATATTATTTTTGATAAAATAGAGGAAAAGAAAAGATTAAAAAATTTGTTAGAACCAAATGATGAAGATCCGTTTTCTAACTAAAAAGGGGTAAAGTATGGCAAATAATATTGTAAAGATGATGCCACATAGCATAGAAGCCGAACAATCAGTTTTGGGATGTATGCTAATTAATAGTGAAGTTGTTCCCAAAATTGCTTCCAATTTAAAAGTGGAAGACTTTTACATGGAATCTAATAAAGTGATATATGAAAATATGTTGTCTTTATATTCAAGCAATCAACCAATAGATTTTGTTACAGTTACTGACAAATTGGATAAAGCGAATTCCCTTGATAGTGTTGGGGGAATTGAATATATTACAACTCTTGCAAATTCACTTCCAAGTGCAGTAAACTACAAAGTTTACATGGAAATTGTTAAGCGAGATTCTTTAAACAGGGCACTTATAAATGTTTCACAAAAAATTGCGGAAAAGGCTTACAACTGCGAAGATGGCAATGAATCTTTATCTTATGCAGAAGGATTAATATATCAACTTGCTCAAAACGAACAAAACAGCGACCTTGAACACATTGGACCATCGCTTAACTTGGCAATAAAAAATATGGATGAAGTTGCAAAAAATGGTGGTAAAATTAAAGGAATATCAACTGGCATAACTGAATTTGACCAACTAACTAACGGACTTCAAAATTCTGACTTGATTCTTCTTGCTGCTCGTCCGGGTGTTGGTAAAACATCTTTTGCTCTTAACATAGCAATTAATTCGGCACTAGAACAAAAAAAGACCTGTGCTATATTCTCACTCGAAATGCCTAAAATTCAACTTGCGCAAAGAGCAATTTGTTCTGTTGCCAAGGTGAGTATGTCAAAAGCAAAAAAAGGCACACTAAATAACGATGATTGGAAATATGTTTGGCTTGCAAACAAAAAACTTAGTGAAGCAAATATATTTATTGATGACTCTACAATGAACACTCCAATGGATGTTTTGGACAAGTGTAGAAGACTTAAAAGAGAGAAAGGATTAGATATTATTGTAATAGACTATTTGCAACTTATGAGTGGAGTTTCTAAAAAAACGGACAATCGTCAACAAGAAATAAGCGAAATTACAAGATATTTAAAAATCACCGCAAAAGAATTAAATGTTCCAATCATATTATTATCTCAATTATCTCGTGCAATTGAACAAAGAAAAGATCACAAACCAATGCTTAGCGACCTTAGAGAAAGTGGTGCAATTGAACAAGATGCTGATATTGTTTTGTTTATTGACAATCCTGATAAATACAACGATATAGTAAATCCAAACGAACCGGGGATTTGTGAACTTGTTGTTGCAAAACATAGAAATGGTGAACTGGCAAACATTAAAATGAGGTGGATAGGAGAGTACACGGCATTTGTTGATCCCGACAAAAAAATAGACAGAAAAGACTATGGGGATGCTGTTAAGATTGTTCCTGATGAAGCATTCGGTGGTGCGCCAGCAATGCCAACAGATGATGATTTAAAAGATATGAATTTTGATGAAATTGCAACAGCATTTAATGATAAAAATCTGTAAAATTTATTCTTATAATTATAATATTTTGCTTTTATTAAGTAAGATTTTATAATTATAAGAATTTTTTGTTTTATATTTAAAATATTAAGAAGTTTATATTTTTTAAAAATATGTATAAAATATTTTTAAAAAACATTTTTATATGATAACCTAAATATTATTATAAAAATTTTTGCAAGCAAAAAACAATTTGCAATTTAAATTTAGATTTATTAAACTTTGTACTTTGCTTTTTTTGGGATAACAAATAAAATATGTTTGCAAAAACAGACAACAAAGAAAAGTTATAAAGAGGTGTTAAATGACAAAACAAAAAGATAATAAAGTTTTAGCATGGAAAGGGTTTAAAGGCGAAACGTGGAAAAATGAAATAAATGTTTCTAATTTTATTGAGTGTAATTATACTGAATATAAAGGGGATGATAGTTTTTTAGTTGAAAAAACAAAAAAAACAAAAAAGGTTTGGAGTATTTGTGAAAAACTTTTAGAAAAAGAGAGAAAAGTGCATTTGCTTGATGTTGATTTAAAGCATATCTCTGGAATAAATAATTTTCCGGCTGGTTATATAGACAAAAAAAACGAAGTAGTTTTTGGGCTTCAAACGGATAAACCTTTAAAAAGAATTGTCAATCCATTTGGTGGTATAAGAATGGCAGAAAATGCTTTAAAGGCGTACAAAAAACAAGTGCCACAGTCTATTTCTTCAATATTTGATTGTATGATTAGAAAAACACACAATGATGGGGTTTTTGACGCTTACACCCCTGACATAAGAAGGGCTAGAAGTGCAGGGCTTATCACTGGACTTCCAGATGCTTATGGAAGAGGAAGAATAATTGGTGATTATAGAAGAGTAGCACTTTATGGTATTAATAGACTTATTGAAGAAAAACAAAAAGATTTAATAAGCGATAATCTCTTAAATATAGATTGCGAAGAAAAAATAAGGTTGAGGGAAGAGGTTAGTGAACAAATAAAAGCACTAAACAAAATAAAAGAAATGGCAAAAGGATATGGTTTTGATATATCAAACCCAGCAAATAATTCTTATGAGGCTTTTCAATGGACATATTTTGCTTATCTTGCGTCGGTAAAAGAAAACAATGGTGCAGCAATGAGTTTGGGCAGAGTTTCAACCTTTTTGGATATCTATCTTGAAAGAGATTTAAAAAATGGAGCCATAACCGAACAGCAAGCCCAAGAACTTGTTGATCAGTTTACAATAAAGTTAAGACTTGTAAGGCATTTGAGAACTCCTGACTACGATGAGGTTTTTGGTGGGGATCCAACATGGGTAACAGAAAGTATAGGTGGAATGCTTAATGATAAAAAAAGTTTGGTTACAAAAAATTCATTTAGATTTTTGCATTGTTTAATAAATTTAGATCCAAGCCCAGAACCAAATTTAACTATTCTTTGGTCAACCCATCTTCCAACAAATTTTAAAAAATATTGCGCAAAAATATCAATTTTAACTGATAGTATTCAATATGAAAATGATGATATTATGCGTCCGGTTTATGGTCATGATTATGCAATTGCTTGCTGTGTGTCTGCTATGAAAGTTGGAAAACAAATGCAATTTTTTGGTGCTAGGTGCAATTTGGCAAAAGCGTTATTATATGCAATAAATCAAGGTGTGGATGAAAAAACAGGTAAACTTGTTGTAAATGACATAAAAAGAGTAGACGAAGGCGTTTTAAACTACGAACAAGTTAAAAACAACTATTATGAAGTTTTAGATAAAATTGCAAAAACTTATGTTGATGCGTTAAATATTATTCATTATATGCATGATAAATATGCTTATGAAGCGGGGCAAATGGCTCTTCACGACACATTTGTTGAACGACTTATGGCATTTGGTGTTGCTGGGCTTAGCGTTGCAACAGATTCTCTATCTGCAATAAAATATGCAAAGGTTACTCCAATAAGAAATGAACAAGGAATTGCAACGGACTTTAAAGTTGATGGCAAATTTCCAAAATATGGCAATGATGATGATAAGGTTGACAAAATTGCTGTTGAAATTGTTAAAAAATTTATATCATCTCTAAAAAAACACAAACTTTACAGAGAAGCAATACACACACTTAGTGCTTTAACAATCACATCAAATGTAATGTATGGGAAAAAGACAGGGACAACTCCTGATGGGAGAAAGGCGGGAGAACCTTTTGCTCCGGGTGCAAATCCTATGCATGGCAGAGATTGTAATGGGGCACTTGCATCGCTTAATTCTGTTGCAAAAATTCCATACTGTGCTTGTTGTCAAGATGGGGTTTCAAATACATTTTCAATTGTTCCTAGCGCACTTGGTAGCAATGAAGGAAAAAAGGTTAAAAATCTTGTTGCTATTTTGGATGGTTACTTTACGCAGGGCGCACAACATTTAAATGTAAATGTTTTAGATAGAGAAAAACTGATTGATGCAATGAATCATCCAGACAAATATCCAACACTTACAGTTAGAGTTTCGGGATATGCAGTTAATTTTAATAAGTTGTCAAGAGCACATCAAGAAGAAGTTATTGCTAGAACCTTTCACGAAAAAATTTAGGGAAATAAATGGAAAAAATATATGGAAATATAAACAGCATAGAAACAATGGGGCTTGTTGATGGACCGGGGATAAGGTTTGTTGTTTTTATGCAAGGATGTGAATTAAGATGTATATATTGTCACAATCCTGAAACATGGAACAAAAATTTAAAAGCAATTAAGATAACACCTAATAGTTTGATAAAAAAAATTTTGAGATATAAAAATTATTTTGGCGACGACGGCGGCGTTACCTTTTCTGGTGGAGAACCGCTTTTGCAACCACAATTTTTGGTTGAATGTTTAAAATTATGCAAACAAAACAATATTCATACTGCAATTGACACAGCCGGAGTGGGACTGGGTGATTATGACGAAATTTTAAAATATACAGACCTTGTTATTTTAGACATAAAAGCAACAAATCCAAAAGATTATAAAAAAATAACAGGCAGAGGAATGGAAGAATTTAATAAATTTTTAAATGCAACACAAAAAAATAACAATAAGTTATGGTTAAGACAGGTTATTGTTCCTAATTTAAATGACACAGAAGAAAACATTAAAAATTTAAAAGATTTTATAAAAAACATAAAAAATGTTGAAAATATTGAACTTTTGCCATATAAAACCTTGGGCGTGCATAAATATAAAGAACTAAAAATTCCATACAAACTTAAAGGAATTGAAGAGATGGATGAAAAAAGGGTAGAGCAACTATATAAATTGTTAAAGTAAAAGCATAAATAAAACGTTGTTTAATAAAAATTACAGCATTATTTTGTTTGATATATTTTTATAAAATAATAAAAGACTGTGATTATGGTTTTCCATTTTCACAGTCTTATTTTTTATTGTTGATTATGAGTCATTTCATTGTTATTTAATAAATTTTGCCTTTGCAACATTTGTGCTTCAAATAAATTGTTTTTTTCTCCAAGAAAACTTTTTGGGCTAGAAAGTTGAGAGTTTTTATAATCCATGAAAGAAATATCTTTTAAATCTTTGTGAGTATAAATTGTTGTTTCATCTGCAGCGATATGATCTATAACTTTGTTGTTATCTTCAAAATTAGGATTTTTAAGTTCGGCAACTTGTTTTCCGTATTCTTTCAAAGATTCAATTTCTTTGTTTAATGTTTCAACTTGATCTTGTGTTAAGAATGGAGTTTGGTTGTTTTTTAGTAATTTTTCATTATCTTCAATTATTTTTTGTCTTTCAACAATTTGTTTTCTTGTTTTTGATAAATATTCTTGTCTATCTTTTTCAAAAATTTCATCGTAATTGTCGGCAATTGTTTGAGTGTAACTGCTTAGAGAAATTTTTTCATCTTTTGTTAAAGGTTCATAATTTTCAACTTTTGATGTTAACTCTTTTAATGATTTCATGTCATCTTTTGACATATTGTCTATGTTGTTATCTAAAATGTTTTGCTCTTTTATTGATATTGCGTTTTGTTTTTTAAATTGCAAAGAATGTAATTGTTCTTGTTCTTTTTGCGTTAAAGGATTTTGCAATTTTTCTAATTGTTCTTGTTCTTTTTGGGTTAGTGTATTTTCATTTTGTTTTAACAACAATTCATCAAGTCTTCTTGTTTGATTTTTTGAAAGTTTTTTCTCTTGAATTGATTTTTGTAATAATTTATTATATTGAATTTGCTCTTTTTGTGTAAGTTTGTTTTCTTTATAAAACGAAAGTTCATTTAATGTTGCCATCTGTCTGTTTGATAACTTTTGTCCGCTTTGTTGTTTGTTTAATAAACTATAGTATTTGTTTAATTGTTTTTCTGTTAGTCCGTTTGCTTTTTTGTATTGTATTTTTTCTATTTTTTTTCTATTTTTTTCTTTTTGTTTTGAGTTGTGTGGTGTGTTTTCGTTGGCTTTATCTTGTTTTAAGGCTTTTATATTTTCTTTAAAATTACTAAAAAACCCTTTGTCGGCTGTGTAATTGGCAAATAAGTCTGTTTGAGCATATGTTGAAAGACCAAGAGCCATAAATGTTGAAAACAGGCCAAAGAATCCTAATACTGGTGCAATTGTTAGGGCTGCCGCACCCAGCATTGCTGCTCCGGAAAGAAATAGCAATGCAAGGCCTATAAACAATTTTATAAAAAGTTTAACTCTTTTTTTATATTTTGAAGTTTTTTTGTCTATTTGTTTTTTCTTCTTGTCTGCATCAGCCTTTTTATCTGCATCGGATTTTTCATCGCTTTTGGCTGGTTTTTGTTCTTTGTTTCCGGAATCACCATTTTGGCTTGGCTTTTCTGCTGTGGGTTGTTGGGCTTCTGCATCACCACTTTGACTTGGCTTTTCTTCGCTTGGTTCTTTACTGCCACCATCATCCCTATCGCTTGGTTTTTTGGGACTTTGTTCTCTAATTCCGTCGCCACCTTGGCTTGGCTTTTCGGGACTTAAATTTTCACCATCATCTTCTTCGTTTGGTTGTTGTAAGATTGGTTCTTTGTTTTCGCCATTGTCGGTTTCGTTTGGAATTTCTTCGTTGGATTCTTTCAAAGAACTTTCTTTTTCATAAGAATCTATATTTTTGGTTGCTTCTCTAATTTTGTGAGTTCTTTTAAAGTCAACGCCTATATCAACATTGCTTTTATCTTTAATGTCTGCATCAGCAAGTTCTTTATCTTGAATAAATTTGCATGCGTTTTTTAATTCTTGTTCAGTTAAAGTATAGGCTATTCCAAGCGTTTCCTTTCCTTGTACAACACCTTTGCTTGATGTAAGTTTTACCGCTAAAATATAATCTTGACCCTTTTTAAAATATTCAAAACCGCTTGGTTTAATAATCTTTGTGCCACGACTTATCAATATTTCATTGTTAGGGGATTTTAATAAATTTAATTTTCCATATGCTGATTGAAAAGATGAATAACCATATTGAGATTTAAACATTTCAAACATTTGTGATGGAAATTCTTTCATTTCTAAATTTCCAACAGACAATTGATTTGGTAAATCGTTTGGCAAGGTTACATCAAGTGGGTTTTCAAAACGGCAAACATCAACAAATTTTTTTTCTCCTTTCAATTTTTGTTGAAGTGCAAAAGGGGTAATTTTATATGTGCATTTTTCACCATTTTCTTCTACCACAAATGTAAAATCTTGATTGTACGATGCCGAAATTTTTGAAATGTCAATTGTAATTAAATTGCCGTTTTTATTTTTGTCTGCAAAAAAGTTTGCAAATTCATTTCCAGCGTTGTTTAAAATCAATTTTTTATTTTGTGCGTCTATTTTAATTATACTGTCAGCTTTACCTTGTTGTTGAAAGCAAAAAGAATTGCTGTTTCCAACACTTATTTTTTGTTTTGCAACTACCACATTATTCTTTTTTAAAGGTATTTCAAAATATGTATTATTGTTGTCCATTTGTCCCTCCCAATACAACTTTATAAGCACATGATTTTATACGATATAATTATACAACTACAACTAGTGTTTGTCAATAACGAAAAATAATAAATTAAAGTGGGTTAATAATTATAAAAATATTAAAAAAATATTAAAAAAATAGCTAAAAAACAAAAAAATATTAATTATTTAATAATTTATTATTAAAGCAATTTTTGTTTGTATTTTTTATTTTTTTATTTTATTAAAAAATAAATATTTATAATTTAAATATTTTAAAATAATTTGACTTGCAAAACTATAAACTATATAATTATTTCGAGTAATAATGCAAATAATATTTTGTAGTCGCACAGTTTGGAGAAAGAAATTATGAAATTTGTTACATTTTTAAAAATTTTTGCAATATCTTTGTCATCTCTTATAGGGGCATTTGCAATCGGCTATGGCATTATGGTTGCCATTGGATATTTTGATGAACCTGATGTTTATCCAACCAGCATTAGTTTTGAATTTTCCGAATATAATGTGGATGGTGATTTTACAGCAAAGGTGATAACTCCAACAGAAAATGTCACAAAACTAGAAATTCAACTTTCATTTTCTCAAAGCACTAATGTGACAGAAAAAAATGGAAGATTAACAGATGGTGTTATTTCAATTCCAAAAACTGTAAATATTGGCGAAGAATTTACAATTAATGTTGAAAAGAAAATAAATGATAGCGAATGTGATGGTTTGTCTTGGATAGCTGGCGGACATTCTGTAATAAGGGCAACATCTCCAAACAATGCAGAATGTGAATCGGCAAAAACAAATGTAAATGTTGATGTGCCTGCTTATAAAGTTGAGCTTATTACAAGCACAAGTTCGATAAGTGAAAGTGAAAATGTGTTTGTTATAAATTCGTCATTTAATACATATTTAAAATTCTATCCACAAAGAAGTGCATATCAATATAGTTTTAATGGCGAAGATGGCTATGAAACAAAATATAAAAATGCATATTTCATGTTGCAATCTAACAACGATGAATACATTTCACAAGTTGGAATGTCTAATATTTTTACAACGAATAAAGTTACTGCAATTGGTGATGGTAGTACAATAGAGGGATACGCTTTTGCAACAACACCAATTGAAGAAAGAATTTTAAAACTTTACGAAGATAAAAGTGAAGAAACAAAGTTTGCCGAAATAATGGCAGAATTGAAAAGAATGACAAATGACACATCTTCAAGTGTAAAAAATGCTGTAAAAGCAGAAGGAACGGTAACAGTTGTTGACTTAACTGTTGACAAGATGACTGCAACTGGAACAATCAACAACGCATACATTGATACTTTAAATACATTATATGCTTCAAAAAAGGTTGGAGATGGTGAAGCCAATGCTTCTAACTTGGGAATAGTTTTGTCATCAAGTATAAACGAAGATGTTTCACTTCAAAACAAATTGTCAAATATTGGAATAACATTTTATTATAAGCAAGGAAACTCATATTTTAATGCGATAAACAATGAAAATGAAAATTATAATATAATTTCATTGCCAAAAGATGGGTATTCTAAAACTGTGGTAAAAACAAACAATGATGGTGAAAGTGTTACATACTTTTTACCTGTTTTAACAAATAGTTATAATGATTATTATTGGCAATATAGCGTTTTAAAAAATGTTGATGCAGAAAGTTTAATTGTTGAAATAGCATACTTTGAAGAAGGCATTGATTTGGAGCCAATAAGACAATCATTTTCAACAAATCAAACAATATCTAATCCAATAAAATGGAATGACTTAACTCCTGTTGAACTTACCATTTTTGACAGCATTGAAGAAACTGAAATAAAATATGAAGAATATGATTTAACAAGCAGGAAAGAGGTTCCAGCACAAAATTTGTATCAAACCACAAGATTCTTTGCATATTCAAATGAAGATTTAAGCAATTACATATATTGTAAAAATTCTGTTGAATATGTGCTTGGAACTCAGACATATAGTTTGTATGAATTGGAAAATGGAATAATAAAGGCAAAAAACTTAGAGGCTCACGGAAAAACTTTTAGAGTTGTTTTTGTAACAATTGAGACCGATGTTTCTGGCACTCCAAAATTGGATGAAAATGGCAAATATATAATTAATCAATATGTACAAGATGAGTATGGTGCAGTTAGTTTTGTGTCTGTAACTGCAACAAAAACTTTAAAGTCTATTGATTCAAATATTACATTAAATGGAGATCTAGAAGATTACGCTTTTGATGACAATGGTCAAACAAACTTAGCATTTGTTCATAATATGGCAAATCCATTCGATGTTGTATTGACATACAGCGGAGAAAAAAATGATGTTGAAGAAGCAATTTTAAAACAAGCAATTCAAGATGGAAAAATTGAAATTATTGCAAAATCTAATGGGGTCGAAACTGATATTATTGAAACTATAAATGTTACAGAAGAGAGTTCAACTGCTGATAAAACATATTATAGATTTAGTTTAAGTATTAATGAACTTGCTATTGGAATTAGCGAAATGAAATTAAGTTTGTATGTGCGTTATAACCAGTCTGCAACATCCATTCCAAACGATATCTTGGTAACAATTGTGAACAACGATACTCAAATTGGATATGTAGAGGTTTATGATGGAAAAGCAGTGCAATTTAATTTTAACATCAATTTAAATGAAGAATTTATGACAAGCCCATCAAAAAGAATAGAAACAAAACTTGAAATTTCAACAGATGAGGCAACGGGCAATATAAATGACATTACAAATTCTTACACAATAAACAATCAAGATGTTGCAGAATATCTATTTGAAAAAGACGATAATGATGTAATTGACTATCAAACAATAAGTGTTGTTTTAAAGGATAAACATGGAAGATTGCCTATTTCTTCAACATATAAACTTCAAAGCACAAGTCAAAACTTGGTTGTAACAGGTACAACATCAATAACATTTGTTGGCGCTGGAAATGCTGAATTAAATCTTCTTGATGCTGAAAATCAAATTAGAGACACGTTATATTTTACATCACAAAAAGCAGGGCAGGTTGTTAAAGTTGATAAACTTGTTGAAAATGTATCAGCAAACATTGCAGAGCAAACAGTAAAAACTGAGTATGAATTTAATGAAGAACAACAAACAAATTACTTATTTCCACAACTAACAATTCCCGTTGTTGGATATAGTGGTTCAACTATTTGGCTAAATAGCACTGATGTGGGCGCTATTAATTTGGTTGAATACCTTTATAGTTACACTGACAATGATACAGGAGAAACAAAAGAGGTGTCCCTAACTCCAAAAATGGAGTTTGAAATTAAAGAAGATAGTGGTTACGATGATGCTTTGCCACTTATTTCTTATAATTTAACAACAGAAACTGGAAAATATATCAAATTTGAAAAAGATTTTGGACAAGCAAAATCTCTAACAATAATTGCTTCGCTTCCTTTGCTTGGAATAAGTCAAACAATAGTGCTTAGTATTAAGCCTAATGTAACTGTTAAAACTTCTATTGTTGACACCGTGGCGTCAAGTTCAAAGGCTGTAACAAATGAAATAGAGGTTTATGCAGACAGTGTTATTACACTTGATGTATCAGTTTCGTATACAGTTAAAACACAAGTTGCAGATAATTCTAAATATGCATTTTTTGTAACCATTAACAACAACAAAAATGTGATAAATTCATCCGCGACTGAAAATGTTTACATAATAGACAAAGATGCATTGTTTAGTAATAATTCTTTTAGCAAATTAGATAATGAAACAACAACATATCAATTTCAAGTAAAAATAGTATTTAATTCTCAAAGCACCGTACAATCTGCGATTGTGTCTTTTGAAAAAAGTGAAGATGTAAACAAAACAAATTCGGATTCTATAAGTTATTTAAATCTAAAAGTTGTTCCAAATATTGAAGCAAACCTTGCGCAAGAAAATCAAATTTTATATTTAAACAGCCAAAATGGTGACAACGGTGTTTATGGTGATTATGTTATTTATGGAAATGAAACCAATAAATCATATCCAATAAACATTTCAAGAATTGTAAATGCAACCGATGAAAAATATCAAAATGTTTATGATATAAATCACAGTTATATAAATATAACAACGGATGATGAAAATTACAGCATTGAAAAACAAGGTGATAATTTTGTTTTAAAATGCAAAACAAAATTATTTGGAACTGACAGTGTTATGGTTTCAATATCTTACAATGGTTATAATTTTGCAAGGATAACATTAAAAGTTTCACCAAACATTCAAATGAACACAGAATCTACGGCTTGGGTTAAATACGATGGTAAATATTATTTGTCTTTCATAAATGGTCAAAATATTACCTTGGATGAATTGCAAACAAATTATTTTGTTTATGACAACAACCAACAATTATCGTTTGAGTTTACGCCACAAAGCAAAAATCTTGAATATGATGGGGCTACTCTTCATGTTGTTGGTGCAAGCAACAAAATAGTAGGAACTGATGATTCGTTATATGTAATTGTTAATTTGTCAAATGGAAATAGTTTAACATTTAATATATTAATATTACCTTTTGATTTACCTTTTACTGTTTATAGAGAAAACGGAAAAGTTGATGGGGACATAATTTTAATTGATGATTTAAAAGATGCATTAGATGTTGAATTTTTAAAAGAAAATTATTTAACATACTATTTTGAATATTCTGGGGCTGATGAAAATGGCTTAAATATTTCATTCGAGTTAGATGGCGAAAATCAACTTCCGCTTGATGCTATTGGTATTAGAAAAATTGAAGGTGCAAATTACTATGTTAGAAATCTTGATGAAAATGATGTAAACACATATGCAAGATATGAAAATGGAAAGTTGATTGCAGAAAGTGTTGGAAAAGATGTGTATGTTATTTTATACGCCAACCTAGATGCTTCATCATCGGAGTCGCTTATTATTCCTTATATAATTAAAATAAAAAAAGAATTAGTTGTTAAAACATATTATCCATATTTAAGTGGAGAATCTCAAAACAGCGAAGAAATAATTGGTGCAGATTTAATTGTAAATAATCCAACTTTTGAAATGGAATATTTAAGTTTTGATGAACAAAAAACAGCAACACTAAACATGAACGAGGTTTTAGGTGAAACAGTTCCAAACAAAAGCCCATTAAACAGAAAAAGATTTTCAATTGGAAGGGTTGTTGATGGTGAATTTGAAATTGTGGAACAATCTTCAATAACTTTCACGGTTAAAGAACTATGGTATTATTATTATGGTTGGAAACAAGCAAATGCTGAAAATATGTCTAGTTATGCAACAGTAAATAATGGGATTGTAACAATAAAATCTAACAATGCAGAAAAAATCAGATTAAAAATTGAAATTGCAACAAGAAGTGGTGTGAGTGGTTGGTATTATTTAAGCGTTGGCGAAATTCCTAATATGTCCTTTACACAACTTAAAAATGGGGTCAACGATCCAAATATTGAAGATATAACAATAAATGCAACAAATCCATATGATTTGAATGTTTACAAGTTATCTAAAATTACAAATAATATAACAGAAGACATAACAAACCAATTAAGTTTTTACATTGTAGATGATGAAAATGAAAATATTTCAATTGATTTACAAACAAAACAAATTTTAACAAAAGATTCAACGCAAAATTGGACAACACAACTATTGTTTTACACCAAATATGGAGCTTTAAAAATTGTACAAGTTGAAATTCTTTCAAATTTTGTGGTTGAAACAAACTTAAATGAAGTTTATTCGGGCTCAACAATAAATGTTTTAAATGAATTTTCAGCAAAAGAAATAAACGGTGGCACAAGTCCAACAATTGAGTCTGTTGATTCAATAAGAATTGTAAACGAACAAGAAAACAATTTTAATTCTTTTGTATTTATAGATGGTGACTTGTCTAAAATTCGTCTAGGGTTAACAGACACAAAAGTTTCTGCAACTTTTGAAATAGTGTTTAATTTAAAATCTGGCGAAAATTTGTTTAAATATACTGGACAATACACAATTAATATATTGCCAACATTGGAAAAGGCAGACAAAAACAATTCACAAGACAATCAATATCATTTTGGAAGCATAACTGCGGGCACACAAGTAAGTGGCGAAAATTATAGTTTTGACAAATTGTATACTTACATTGGCGCTGGCGATTTTGCAACATGGCTTAATGATGAAAGTAACAATGTTACAGTTGAATTTGTAATGGTTTCAACAAATGTTCAGGGCAAAGAGAATTATAGTGTTTCTTTACAAGATGGCAATTTATTGATAAATGTGCCAAAAGTTGCATCAAGAACAGATGTTTCATATAAGGCGGTAATTAAGAATGTAAACGGTTCAACTCAATATACAATTTATGAAATGTATTTTATGTTCTCAGTGGAACCAACATTCACTCTTTCAATAAACTATCCAAAACCAAATTCAAACGAAAGTGACCTTTTAGACAGAGAATATATTTATTTAAGCGAAGATGAAACCGTAATAGCATTTAACGAAAGTGCAATATTCAATTCAAATAACAGAATTGAAGTAACAGAAAGTGAAAAAGGTAATATTTATATTGGTGTTAAATCTAGTTATGTTAAAGAATGTACTGAACAAGTAACAGAACCAAAAAAATTGTTAAATAATGCGGAATTTACATTTGATAGAACCAAACTTGTAGGAAATGTGGATGATGTGTTATTCACAGTTTATTATAAAGTTGGAAGCGATTTTATCCCAGTTGAAACATATGTTGTTCAAATTTCGAAAACTAACATATTAACTGCAACGGCTGTTAATTTCTTAACGGAAAACAAACAAAATGCAGAGTTAAATCCAGAAATTATATACATTGGAACAAATGACAATGTTGCAACAAAAGTTAATGTATCGTTTAAAATAACAGAGCAATCTGTTATAGATCAAGAAATGTATATGAAATTTATTTCACTTGGTGGAATTGCATTAAGACAAGATGACCCAATGTTACACATTGCACCAGATATGCAAGAAATTGAGTTAAACACTTATATTACTTTATCTACAAACGAAAATTTATCAAGCAATGATTTGGTTTATGAACTTTATGTTTTAAATGGTGATAATTATGTGAAATTAGACAATGTGGAAAATTTTGCACTGTATGATATTAATTTAAAATCAAGAATTGGTTTAACTTATGCCGGAAAACAGGTGGAATTCTACAAAGCATATAACATAATAGACAAAAACCAATTAAATGTTGGATCAATTAACGAAGGGAAATTGATGCAAAACATTGCAATTGTTGAAAATGAAAAAACTATTAATATAGGAACATACCATGTAAATTATATTTTTGATATTGTTTTTGACGCTAAAGATAACATTACACTCTCAACTGGACAAAGCACATCATTATTAAATAGAATTATTGATAGTTCAACAGACAAAAATTATAGTTCATTTATTAATATGAAGAAATTATCAAACAATCAGTATTATACAAAAGATAATTTCTCTTCAACTGCATTTAGTTTAAAATTGGAAAGTATTCAAGGCAATGAAAATGCATATTTAAGAACAACTCCATACACAAATGAAGATGGGACAATTTATGATTATACATTCTTGGCAATGGGTGCTCCAAATGAAGCGAAGAATGTTTCGCTTGATATTACAGTTACATTTAATAATGTTATTTCAAAAACATATACATTTAGTTTTATTATAGAAAATGACTATACAGATCCTATTTTATATAACCATGATAAAACAACAAACAGCCAAGTAAATAGATGTTTAATTACATCAACAGCGTTTATGACTATGGCAAAAGCGGGAAGTACAAACCCAGCAGAAAATTATGTTTATATTGCTCATACAAACGATATTGTTGGTGCAGTTAAAGGCAATATTGCTCCATACTTCAATATTGTGATTGACCAAGGTGGACAGTATGTTGAAAGGAGACAACAAACCGACACAAATATGGATCTCGCTTTGAGGTTTAGTGATTTGGAGTTTGGAAATGCTAATGTGGATATAATATTTGTTGATGAATATGGCTATGAATTTATGTTCTATATTACAATAGTTGCCAAATATAATCCAATTTACAATGCAGGAACTCAAACAATTTATGAACTTGATTCTGTTGCTTTGGTAGATGACAAACAAACATCTAGTGCCGATGTGTCTTTGCCAATTGTTATCGAGTCAAGAGATGGGACTAATAATGTTTCAGTATCAGATCCAAACATCAATGTTACAATAAAAATTAAAGATCAAAATGGCAACTATATACAAAAGATTTCAACTGATTCGAGTAACTTGGTTGATGTTGTGTATAATACAAAATCATTTAATATGGAACTTATAGATGATCAATATTTTGAAAATGGAACATCCTTTAATGGGTATTTAAGCATAACTTTCGAAAATGCCTCTTCAAGCACAAATAAAGCAATAGATGTGCCAATAATTTTAAAACAAAGATATTATTTACAAGCGGTTGAAGAAACAGCTTATGTGAGAGATGGAGTTCCTTTTAGTTTGTTGGAAATAATTGATGTTGTTGACAGCAAAAACAGTGTTTCTGTTGGTGAGAGATACATTGAAGATACAAACACTGCATATGTAACATATTCATTAAACAAAAAAGGTGAGACAACTCAATTATCACTAGATGAACTTACAGAGTCCATAACATTGGGTATTGAAGCAAAAAACACCTTAAATAATCAAACATTTAGAAAACCGATTGTGGTTGAAGGTAATGAATTGTATATTGATCTAAACGAAATGTTTAGTATTTCAACAATTGAAAATTATGAATTTTACTTAATTTATTGGCCACTTGATACCAGTTCGTCAACTTCTGGATATGAGTACTTTAAATATTTGGGTGGTAGTGATAAATATCAAATTACATTGCAATCAAATGGTCAATCTGATATGGTTGAGTTTAAAATAAATGAAAATGGTAATGATGTTACTTATCAATTAACAATTGAAGATTCTTTGATTGTAGAAGACCAAAATTTTGTTATTGGGTTAAGGGAACTTTCTAGCAACCAATTTATAAACGTTTGTTTCACTACACAAAGTGGTGAGTTAAAGTTAATGCAAATTTTAAGCAATGTCAACGAGCAAGTTAAATATTCATTATATCAAAACGATGTAATTACAAGTGGACAAAAAGCGTCTCTTTACACAAGTCAAGATAGAACATATATAAATGGTATAAGTAATGATGATTTGGCAAGGCTTAAAGGTGTTGATATAAGTGGACAAAATAATTACACAATGACAATGTATATGGCAGATGATCCGGCTTTTGCCGATAGTGCAGACACATATAAAGAAGAACAATTAAATGTTGATGTTTCATATGGATTGCAAAATGGTATATATTTAAAACAAACAAGTTTTTCTGCTATGGTAAGAGTAACTTTAAAATATATTGAAGTAAACACAGTGTTGGCTTATGGTTCGGGCACGCTTAGATTTGTTGACAACTACTCTAATAATCAAATTACTCTTCAAAATTGGGCAGGGACAACATCTAGACCATTTACTTTGGTTACAGGTTATACAAATGCAACAAGTGCATGGGCAAATGAAGACTTAAAATTATCAAGTCATGCAAATAATCAAATTGTTCCTGAAAATAATGACTTAACTTTTGCAATAAATACATCACAAAGCAGTGACGGTAACATTGGCGTAACTATTGATGAAAATGGAACAATTACATTGCCTGAGGGCTATGATCTTAATAATAGTTATATTGCAATTGACGTAAAAGTTAAGTATGGGGAAAATAAGCTTTATAGTAAGCTAATAGATACAGTTTTAGTTGCTCCAAGGCAAATAAATCCAACAACAGTAACTCTTAAAACAAATAAATTGTTATATTATTTAAACAACGGGAATAGAATTATTTCTTATGATAACATTATAAAGCTAATAAATGTTACCGATGACAATGGAAATAGTTTAAATGTTGATAATATAAAAGATCAACTAACAATTTCTGTAAATGACAATGTAATATCTTACGGTTCATCAGTAAGCGTAGGGACTGCTGATTCTTGTAGTTTAGATGTAACAACAAAAGAAATTTCTGAAACATTTACATTTAATGATATTGTTTTAACAGATGTTGAATTTGAAGAAAACAGTTTGATAACAAGCAGTAGTTACAATTTCTATTACGAGTCAACTCTTCCAACGCAAAATGGCATATATCAAAATATATTAAACAAAATAATGTTTAAAAATATTTATGGCGAAAGCATAACTGCCAGTGCAAGGTTTAGTCAAAATTTAAATTCAAATGATAATGCATATAAATGTGCAAGCAAAAGCGAAGATTCTTACAATGGTCAAACAAGTGTATATATTTACACCTTTAAGTACAATGAAATGATAATGGGTGTAGTTACAGTTAATGTATATTTGGGAAATGGTGTTAATACAATGCAAATAACAGAAAATATTGCAAGTAAAAATCAAGAAAACACCACTATAACAGATATCTATAATGGTTCAATAACTTTATACGAAGTAACAGCAGTAAAAAGTGAAGATGACCAAACAGAGGTTGTGCAAAACACAAAAAATGTTGTATTAACATTTGTTGATTTAAGTGTTTTAGGCTATAAACTGGTTACGACAACTGATGATGATGATCAAAATTATGAGTACATTGATGTTGGCGACTTCGATCTCAGTGGAAACGTCACAATTTTTACTAATAATAAAATTTTAAATAACGATGATATTCTTATTAAAACAATTATTACAGAAGATGGAGATAAAACAATATTGGCAGTTTTAAATAAGGATATTAAAAATGCTGTAATACATTTATCTAGTGACAATGGCAACAATTTTACATTTGTTTATTTAAGAAGCGAAGAATATAAAAAAACAATAAATAATGTGTATGATTATATTTCAATTATAAACAACATAACTGACACTAGCAAATTGTCTATTAGATTAACAAGTGAAACTTTTAATATTGATGAATATTTGTCTTTAACCTATACGCAAGATAAAGGTTATGAAATGACTATTTTAAAAACTTTACCAAACGAGTTTAAATTGGAAATTTATTATTCGTTTATGGATAATTTAACAAATCAAGTTCAAGAAATTGTTTATTATTCAAAAACTTTTACGGTATAAACATAAAAAATTAGTAAAAAGACGGAAGAAATTCCGTCTTTTGCTAAAAATAAAACAAAGGAGAAAAAATGTCAGCAGGATCAATAGCTCTCATATCTGTTTTTTCTATAAACATATTTTTGCTTTTAATCATGATATTTGTAGAAAGAAAACAACCACAAGTTATTTTTAGTTGGTTTGTTGTTTTAACAGTTTTGCCTGTTTTTGGTTTTGTTTTGTATATTTTGTTTGGAGGTGGGCTAAGTTTAAGAACAAGATTGCTTATTAGAAGAAAGAAAAGATATACAAAAGATTATTATAAATATCTAAAATGGCAAAAGGTTGATTTTGAAAATTTAAAGCAAAAAAATCAACAATTTGACTATGCTTATGATTTAATTAAATTTGTAAAAAGTTGTGATGAAAATTTGTTTTCAACAAGCAACAAGGTTGAAATTTTTACCAACGGTGAAGAAAAGATAAAAAGGTTAAAAACAGATTTATTAAATGCAAAAAGCACAATTAATATAGAATATTATATTTTTGCAAATGACAAAGTTGGCAAAGAAATAATGAATATTTTAATTGAAAAGGCAAAGAGTGGAGTAAAAGTTAAACTAATTTTTGATTCGGTTGGCTGCATTAGGGCGCCAAGACGCTTTTTTAGAAAACTAAAAAAAGCGGGTGGTGAAATTGCCGAGTTTTTTCCACCATTTATGGGTGTAAGACTTATAAACTTTAAGGTTAATTATAGAAATCACAGAAAAATTGTTGTTATTGATGGTAAAATAGCATACACTGGCGGAATAAACATAAGAGATGACCATATGGGGAAAAATAAAAAATTATCGCCATGGAGAGATACACACATAAGAGTGGAAGGCAGAGCTGTTTGGGATCTGCAAAATGTTTTTTTTAATGATTTTAGGTGTGTAAAAAGAGAAAAGTTGGATGCAAAACAACTGGTTCGAGTTGGCTATTTTAATGAAGAATCATTAAAAGAAAAGGGCAATGTTGGAGTGCAAGTAATAACAAGTGGACCAGAATCAGAGCAAAGGCACATAGAAGATGCATATCTTAAAATGATTTCAATGGCAAAAAAAAATATTTATATTCAAACACCTTATTTTATTCCCGATGAAATTTTTTTAAAAACTTTAATAATTGCAAAAAGAAGTGGTGTTGATGTTAAAGTTATGATACCCGGAAAACCAGATAAAAAGTCTGTTTATTATGTTATCTTATCTTATGTAAAACAGCTTCTTGATGAAAATATAGAGGTTTATTTTTATAATGGTTTTATTCATTCTAAAACAATTCTAGTTGACGATTTGGTTGTGTCGATTGGAACTTGCAACATGGACAATAGATCTTTTGCACTTAACTTTGAACTTACTGCTCTTTTATATAACAAAGAATTTGTAAACATAAATAAAGCGATTTTTGAAAACGACATTTTATATTCAAAAAAAATAACGCTTAAAGACTTTAATAAAAAGTTTTTTGCAACAAAACTTATGCAAGCGATATACCGATTATTTTCACCAATAATGTAACCAAACTGCATAAAAACGACGCAATACTGTGTTTACTGAAAAACAAAACTCTCACAGTCATTTGCAAGCGGCAAACTCCTGCGAGAGTTTATTTTTCGAGCCTTGTCTTGCTTGTTTTTATGCAGTTTGGATTTATGCTATTGCGCACAAAATATAAAAAACGGCGCAATACTGTGTTTACTGAAAAACAAAACTCTCACAGTCATTTGCAAGTGGCAAACTCCTGCGAGAGTTTATTCTTCGAGCCTTGTCTTGCTTGTTTTTATGTAGTTTGGATTTATGCTAATGTGAGCGAAAACACAAAAACGGCGCAATATGCATTTGTTGTATTTTTAGGTTATTTATATTGTTTCTTATTTTTATAACATCTCATTTTATTATTTATGAATTTTTAAACAAATTTTGCAAATAATTAAAATGAGGTTTTTTATGAAAAAAAATAATAAATATAATTTATTTATAGAAACAAACAAGGCGTATAATTCGTGTAAGATGATGTCGCTTCTTTCAAGTTTTACTGTTTGGATATCAATAGCTTTTTTACTATTATTTCCACTATTTGGGATAGGTCTTGCTTTTTTTGCAATGTGTTTTCTGTGTATTGGTTTTAAAAAAAATATATTAGATTGTTTACAAAACAAAATGGTAAAGGTTGAAAATGTATTCAACTATTATAAGAAGAGTATATCCGCTTTTTGTTTAAAGATTTCTTCAATTTTAATCACTATGCTTTGGTCTTTGCTTTTAATTATCCCAGGGATTATTGCGGGGCTCAATTATAGTTTTGCTCCATATATTTTTAGCGAGAACACAGAATTGCACGCTTTGGAGTGCTTAAATAAAAGCAAAGAAATGGTTTATGGTTATAGAAATGAAATGTTTTTAATATATTTAATAGAATTTTTATTTGTTTGTTTAATTGCTTTGTTTTTTAGCAGTTTATTAATTTTATTAAACTATTTGGTTGTTATGCCGGTTTGGCTTAATTTAACAATTGTTGTTTTTATTACAATGTTTATTTTTCTTGTGTTTGTGTTTCCGTATTTTGAAATGATGCTTGCAAATGTGTATTTAAAAGCAAAACGAGCACAAGAAAAAAATGTTAAGAAATCAAATAAAACTGTTAGTAAACAACAATAAAATTTGCTATAATATATCTATTATTAACAAGGAGTTTTTATTATGGCAAACGAAAAAAATTTTAAAGATAATATAGAAGAAAAGCATGATGATAATGATTTTGAAAAAACAGAAAACAAAACATATAAAACAGAAGAAGAATATAGGGATGAGTTTTTAGAAAGGCGAGCACAAATATCTAAAAAAACATACAATAAAGGTTCAATTGAAATTGAAGATATATATGCCGAAGAATATTTTTCTCAATGTGAATTGGCAGTTTCTGGGGATGTTGTTGCACAAGATTTGTTATCATATTGGTTTAAACACTCAAATCCAGCAATTGAAGAAAACATAGACTTATCAATGCAGTGGCTTTTTTTAGCAGGCGCAAACGGAAATTTTCACTCCATAACAAAATTGGCTTTGTTTTTAAATTATGCATACGATGAAATTATAAGTAGTGATTATTTTGATGAATTGACAGATATTCTTTATATTACAAAAAATAATTATCATCAATCATTGGGAAAGGTTATTTGTAGTTTTATTGTTGAAGATTTAAAAATTGATGCGTTAGAGTTGGCAAAAACAAAACCTTACAAATTAGAATACAATCAAGAAACCATGCAAAGATTCACAAAATCGTTAAATCGTGTTATGCCCGATGTTCATGAGTTTTTTAAAACACTTATAAAAAACAACAAAAATTGATATATTTTTTTAAAATTGGGTATTGACAAACCATAATTTGCATATTATTATATAGCAGTGCTGAGCGACAGCACATGTAATAAATATTCTTTTATTTGAATATCTCCCTAAAATAAAAAGACCTGCTTTTGTAGGTCTTTTTTGCGTTTTTATTTTAAATTACAAATTTTACACATTTGGATAATAATCAAAAACAAATGTAACATTATAACTAAATTTATTGTTTGAAGCATTTACTCCCCAAAAGGAATATTCGATTTGATTGTTTTCGGTTAAAATTGCCGTTGTTTGAGGTTGAGTAATATCTAAAACAGTAATTTTTTCTTCTTCAAAATAATATTCATTGTGATATGATGTAAAATATGCATCTAAACTAAATTTTATAGAGAAAGGAGTGTTGGTTTCTATTGATATATCATCATTAAAGTTTATGATATTTGTTTTATTTTTAATTGCATAGAAATCATCTTCAATGCAATTAATTTTTTTGTTGTTTACTTCTACATAAAAATTTTTTATTTTTAAACAGTTTTGCCCATCTTTTACATACTGAAAGTTGTCGGAAACAGACACGATACTGGATGGGGTAATGTTAATTTGAGATAAACTTAAAACTCCATTTAAATTTTCTATTGCCTGTGCGGTTATTATTACATTGTTATTATTTGATGTGAGTGTTATGGATTTTGGTTGAAATAAATATCCTGTTTTTTCTGCATATATTGTTATTTTGCTTTTGTTTGTTTCAAATGTAAAAAAACCTTCGCTATTTGTTTCGCATAATTTTTGAGTTGATGTTTTAATTGCAACATCTGCAAGAGGGCTTGAATTGTAGTATACATAACCTGAAACTTTTAAAGGTGTGCCTACGGGCAAAAAATCACAAGCACTTAAAATTAAAGAGCATGTGAATATTAAAAAAACAAATAACATTTGCAATTTTTTCATAGGATCCTTAACCATTGTAAATTATAATAAAAAAAATATCAATTAAATTATTTTAAAAAATTAAAATACTATTCATAAAAATGTAAATATTTCAAAAAAAAACATAAATTGATAAACTTCTTATACCATATTTCATGATAAAGGTGCAAACTGTAAAATGCATATTGACACAACAAAAATTCTATCGTATAATTAACATGATAATTTAGGAGTATATTATGAAAAAATTTTTAATGTATACTGTTGTTTTAGTTACAATGTTGTTTATAGGTTATACAACATACTATTTTTTGAAAAACAATGAAGAGATTTACATGACTTTGGCAGAAGGTGAGTCTGTTTATCTTAATAAAGATGAAACCATAGAATTGCCAATTGCTTGGACAAAAGCATACAAATCTACAAAAGTTTATGAAAATGTAAGTATATCTGATACTGATGTTGTTAGTTTTGATATTGAAACAAAAAGGTTAATTGGTTTAAAAGGTGGCGTTGCACAGGTTGTTGTAACCCCAAGCAATGAAGAATTTGGTCCTTTTAGATTTGATGTCTATGTTGGTGATGGTTCGATATTGTATCCATATTACATACAAACCGATTTGGAATTAAGTAAGATTGGCACCACAGATACTTGGGGCATAAATTCTTCATATATGCTTGTTAATGACATCGATTTAAAATCTTTTGAAAATGGCTTTTCTCCAATTGGAACTCAAGCGTTGCCATTTTCGGGTAATTTTGATGGGAATAACAAAACCATAAGCAATTTAAAAGTTACATCTGCACAAAACGCAGGTTTGTTTGGAGCAACAAGTTCATCTGCTGTTGTGTCTAATTTAACTTTAAAAGACGCGCAAATTATTGGAATGTTTGACAATGCAGGGGCAATAGTAGGACTAAACAAAGGTGTTATTAGATTATGCAATGTAATAAATTTAAAACTTGAAAATCTAAAAGAACTTTCAAATAACGGCGGAATTGCGGGCTATACAGTTAATACTTCAGTAGATAATCAATTTGTTTCTTTTGGATATATAGATATGTGCTCTGTTAGTGTTGATGCAAAAACATCGGGCAATTTTGGTGGAATTGTTGGAAAACTTGAAGGAGGTGTGGTTTACAATTCTAAATCTGTTGTAAATTCATATCAAGAACAAGAAAACAGTTTGTCATTTGGTTCTATTGTAGGGCATTTGAAAAATGCAAAAGAATCAACAAAATATATGTTTTCAGTAGTTAAAAATTCTTATGCGATGGTTGTTTCGTTAACATTAAATTATAACAATGCAAAAATAGGTGCTGTTGTTGGTATAAACGAAGATGAAGGCACATTATATAAAAATATATTAAAATCGGTTTATTATAATATTTTAAATACATATAATCCTGTTGGCGAAAGCAATACAACAATAGATGTTACAACTGTAAAATACAAAACAATTGAACAATTAAATAAGCAAGAAACATATCAAGAATGGGACTTTGAAAATGTTTGGACAATTGATGAAGGAAATAGCCCTGCCGAAATTGGTTTTGGTTATGCCGAAGCTCAAACATTAAATGAATATATACCAGGAGCAGAAATAACAAGTTTGGCAGATTTGGAATCGGTAATAAATTCTGTTAGAAATAATCCATCAAGTGAAGTGGTTTATGAAATAACTAACGACTTGGTTTTAGACCTTGAAGGAATAGAATGGCAAACAATTGCACCAAATATCAAAAATCCACTTAAAGCATCATTTATTTGCAAAGATGCAACATTAACAATAAAAAACTTTAAACTTTCAAACAACAATTCATCTTTCTTTGGTTATATATCTGGCGTAAATTCATTAATTGATGGCATAGTTTTTGAAGATGTTAGCGTAACATCAAACACCGAAACTGTTGCAGTTGTGTGCGACGCGTTGTTAGATAATGCAACCATAAAAAATTGCAATGTTAATAATGCAAACATTGAGGTTGGTGATAATGCAAAAAAAGTTGCTGTTATTGCAGGTGAAAACAGGGGAAAAATTTTAAATGTTGCGGTTAATAATAATGTTCTAAATACTAATGAAATTAAGATTTCATCGTTATATGTAGACATTGGTGGAATAACTGCACTAAACATGGGAAACATTTCAAATTGTACAATTGCTATGTACAATATATCAATAGAAACTGATTCCGTTGATGATGCCTTTATAAACTATGGTGGCATTTGTGCAAAAAGTACAAATGGGGAATTAAATGATTGTTATAATTATGATTGTTCATTTGTTGTAAACCAAATAAATGGTGTTGTAAATGCAGGTGGTGTAGTTGGTGAGGCAGTATCAAATAGTCAAATTTTAAGATGTTTTAGTGAGGGTTTAATATCACTACCATATACGAATAATAGAGTGTATGTGGGCGGAGTTGTTGCTGTTTTAGATTTTACATCATTTGTAAAACAATGTTATTACGCTAATCAAACATTGCAAGGATATTATGTTGGTGGAGTTGCCCAAACAAACAATGGAATCATTGATCAATGTTATTTTAAAGGAGATGCAAAAGGCGTTGTTGTTGCGGGACTAGTTGTAAAAAACACCAAAACTCTTACAAACAGTTATGTAACAGGTTCTTTGTCTGGAATCACAGATCAATCAAAAGTAAGCGGATTGGTTTCTCAATTGCCGGTTGGGGGCTTGGTTGAATATTGTTTTAGCGCTGCAAGTTTTGCTGGAAATGGAACACAATTTGCAGAAACTGAGGCGGAGTTTAGAGCAACAATTGAACAAGTTGGGCAATGGTTTGATAGATGGCAACCAACAGGAGAATTGAAAAATTGCATAGTAATAAATTATGGTGAAGCATATGTTCAAGGATCATTGTTTGGTATTATCAAAACGGGCTGGATTAACTGTTCAAGTGATCAAGCAAAGGGGCTTGTAGATGACTATTCTCCATTTAAAAAAGATGCAAAATTTGATCAAAATATATGGACTTTCAACAATGACAATGGCAATGGGGCATATCCAACATTGACATATGTTGTTCAAAATCCAAATCAAATGGTATAATAAAAAAACACAACATACTATTATGTTGTGTTTTTTTAAAAAAGCACCGTTAAAAATAAAATTAACGGTGCTTTTAATTATTCACTAACTTGTTCTTCGCTTAATTGTTTTTCATAGGCAGCAATTACTTGTGCACTTATTTTTTCTCTTGTTTCAGTGTTGATTGGATGAACTATGTCTTTATATTCGCCCTCTGGGGTTTTTCTTGATGGCATAGAAATAAATAAACCTTCTGTTCCTTGAATAACTTTGATGTCATGAATTACAAAGCACTCATCAATTGTGATAGAAGCCACTGCTTTAAGTTTTGAATCTTCTTTTTTTACAAGTCTTACTCGTATTTCTGTAATATTCATTTTATATCTCCTTTATTAATGCTAATTATTTATATCACACTTTTTTATTTTTAGCAAATATTTTAACAAAATATTCAAATTTTTGAAAAATGCTTAAAATTTTTAATCATATTTTAACTGTGTCATATAATTAATTAATATCATATTATAATGTATGAAAAAATTAAAGTACCATTTTATAGGAATATGTGGTGCAAGTATGTCAGGTTTGGCATTATATTTAAAAAGCACAGGCAATTATGTGCAAGGTTCAGATATATCAAATTTTGGAACAAAAGCAAAATTAGAAGGAAAAGGCATAAAAGTTTTTTCTTTTCATTCTAAAAAAAACATAAACGATATTGATGTTGTTGTTTATAATTTTGCAATAAAATTGGATAATGAGGAGTTAAAGGAAGCCAAAAAAAAGGGTTTAAAAATAATTTCCAGAGCAGAATTGCTTTCATTGATTGCATCAAATTTTAAATATGTTATAAGCATTGCTGGCTCTCATGGCAAAACGACAACCAGCGCAATGTTATTTTCTTGTCTTAATTGTGCAAAGAAACAACCTTCTTTACATATTGGGGCACAATTAAAAAATTATGATTTTGGTTTTGTTTTACAAAAAAATAAGTATTTTATAACTGAGGCTTGTGAATATAAGGATAGTTTTTTAAAATTAAATTCAAATATTGGAATAATTTTAAATGTGGAGCCAGAACATTTGGATTACTTTAAATCTTATGAAAATGAAATAGCTTCGTTTAATAAGTTTTCAAAAAATAGCGAAAAAACAATTTGTTTAAATAGTGATTTGATTTGCAAAAAAGATTATACTTTTGGAGATGAACTTTCTACCATTTATGCTAAAAACATAAAAATCATTAATCATAAATATTGTTTTGATTGTTATTATAATAATAAATGCTTAATGCATGTTAAATTGGGTGCTGTGGGTTTGTATAATGTAACAAACGCGCTAGCAGTTATAATGACATGTTTAATTCTTAAAATACCTAAAAAATATATTTTAGAAGGATTAAAAAATTTTAACGGTGTTAAAAGGCGATTTGAAATTTTAAAAAATGATGATGATTTTGTTGTTCATGATTATGCGCATCACCCAACTGAAATTAAAAAGACTATTGCGACATTTAAAGAAAATGCTTTAAATAAAAAAATATTAGTGGTATTTCAACCACATACCTTTTCGCGAACTAAAAGTTTGTATAAAGATTTTCTTACATGTTTTAATGATTGCGATAAACTGTTGCTGGTTAAAACATATCCTGCTAGGGAGAAATATGATAAAACAAGCTCTGCATTTAAATTGTATAAGGACATGAAAAATGTTGATTGTGAATATTGTGCAAATTTTAATTTGGCAGTAGAAAAAATATTAAAAGCATTAAAAAATAAATATGCAGTTTTAATACTAGGCGCTGGAAATATTGATGAAATTGCATATAAGGTGAGTGAAATTTTACACAAATAAATTGTAAGAAATTATGTTGACAGTATTTTTAGAATATGATACTATATGTAGGCAAAATTTAATTAAAAGGGAGTGTAAAATGAAAAAAGAAGTACATCCAAATTATCATGAAGTAACAGTAGTTTGTGCTTGTGGAAATACCTTTAAAACAGGCTCTGCTGTTCATGGGGATACAATTAAAGTAGATATTTGTAACAAATGTCATCCTTTCTTTTCTGGCAAACAAAAAATTGTTGACGTTAGCGGAAGAGTTGAAAAATTTAAAAAAACACACAACATTTAATATCCCTTGTTTGGGCAAGCACAAAGTGCTTGCTCTTTTATTTAAATTTGTACTCTTTTAATTATTAAAGATGCATATTGTTTTATTTTTTGTTATTTTGTTCATACTTCTATTATGGAAAATATATATGCAACACCTTGTTTGTATGGCTCATGTTTCTATAATAAAAAAAATAGTGCTTGTGCCTATGTAAACGAAAAAGGAAAAACAAATTTAGTATCTTGTAAAAATAAAACAAATCTTATCCCTAAAAACATAATTTTTTTACGGGGTTTAGAATATTTGGTTTTTGGTTTGTTTTTTTTCATTAAAAATTTAGTAAAAGTGCCATTTACATCTTCAAATAAAAGTATACCGAATAACATCTCTAAAAGTTTAAATGTTAGTTCCAAACAAGTTTTTGGGATTATAGTTTGTTTGCTTGCTTTTTTTGTGGCTATTATTTTTATTGGATTTTTGCCTGTAAAAATTGCCGTTTTATTAAGCGGTTATAGTGCAAATGCTTTTTTAAACAGAGTTTTGGTTGGGCTTATTAAAGTATCTTTGCTATATTTGGCACTTTTAGTGTTAAAGTTTATTACTCCGTTTAAACAATTTTATAGATTTAATGCATGCACAAATATTTTAACTACAAAAGATGAAAGCATACACAAACCAACAAATTTGTTAAATTATCTTGTTTTTGCTTTTGCTTTTACTTTTTTTGTGTTAGCATTAGTTGGATTAACCAGCAATCAAATTTGGAAACCTTTTGTAAATTTAATAATAACAATTTTATGTTTTAGCGTGTGCTATGAACTATTATTTTTATTGGAAAATTCAAAAATTAAAAATTTAAATAAATTGTGCATAATAACTTCTTTTTTGGTAACTGAAAAGCCAACAAAAACCGAAATATATATTTCTTTATCGGCATATAATGAAGTTGTTTTTATGCAAGATAAAAAAAGGGGAGTTGTGAATACAGAAGATTTTAAAGATAATGAGTTGTCGTTTTCAAGTGTTTATGCAGAATGTAAACAAAAATTAAAAAGTGCACAAATAGACGATCCAAGCGAGGCGGATTGGTTGATTTGTGAAGTGTTAAATATTTCAAGATCTAAACTTAGACTGCAAACAAAAGTTACACAAACTCAAAAAAATGCAATAGATGAGGCGTTAAACAAAAGAATTAAAGGTGAGCCTATAACAAAAATTTTTGGCAAAGCCAATTTTTATGGTTATGATTTTAAAGTGACAAAAGATGTTTTGTCGCCAAGAATGGAAACGGAAATTCTTGTGGAACAAGTGCTTAAATTTGCAAAACCCAAAATGAATATTTTGGATTTGTGCACAGGAAGTGGAATTGTTGCTATTTCTATTGCAAAAAATGTAAATGCTAATATTGTTGCAAGCGATATTTCTGATAAGGCTCTTTTAATAGCCCAAGAAAATGCTTTTACAAATCAAGTAAAGGTGTCTTTTAAAAAATCAAATATGTTTGAAAACTTGAAAAAGTTGAAAAGGTTTGATATAATTATAAGTAACCCACCATATATACCAACTCAAGATATTGCAAAGTTGGATAGAGAAGTTAAAGACTATGATCCAAAAATTGCACTTGATGGTGGTGAAGATGGTTTAGATTTTTATAGAAAAATTTTGGAAGAAAGCATAAATTTTTTAACAGAAAAAGGAATGATTTTTTTGGAAATTGGCATAAATCAAAAAAAGCCAGTGATTAAAATGTTAGAAGAAAATTTTGAAAACATAAAAGTTGTTAAAGATTATAACTCAATAGATAGAGTTGTTTATGCTAGACTAAAAAATAAAAAGGAATTAAAAAATGTTAGAGCAAACAGAAAAGATAAAAAAAAGATATGATGAGTTAACCGAGTTAGTTGTAAATCCTGAAATAATTGCAGACAATAAAAGATGGCAAAAACTTGTAAAAGAAAGAAATAGCATTGAAGAAATTGCACAATGTCACGATAATCTTGTAAAACTAACAAAAAATTTGCAAGAAAGTGAAAAAGTTGTTTCAACAGAAAAAGATCCAGAAATGGTTGAAATTTTTAAAGAAGATATAGAAAATACTAAAAAAGAAATTGAAAAGTTAAATGAACAAATTCAAATTCTGCTTCTTCCAAAAGATGAAAACGATGATAAAAACGTAATAATAGAAGTAAGACCTGCTGCCGGCGGAGAAGAGTCGGCATTGTTTGCTTCAACTCTTATGAATATGTATATAAGATATGCAGAACGAAACAATTGGAAGATAGAAGTTAATGAACTTGAAGAAACGGAACTCGGTGGTGTTAAAGCGTGTAGCATAACAATTAAAGGTTCAAATGTTTTTAGTAAATTAAAATATGAAAGTGGGGTTCATAGAGTTCAAAGAGTTCCAGAAACAGAATCGCAAGGAAGAGTTCATACTTCAACTGTAACAATTGCAGTGCTTCCAGAAATTGAAGAAGTTGATTTTGAAATTCTAGACAAGGATTTAAGAATTGATACATATAGAAGTAGTGGTGCAGGTGGACAACATGTAAACAAAACCGACAGTGCAATAAGAATGACCCATTTGCCAACAGGAATAGTTGTTGCCTGCCAAGATGAAAGATCACAAATCAAAAACAGAGAAAAGGCAATGAATTTGCTTAAAGCAAAATTGTATGATTATTATAAATCAAAAATTGACTCAGAGTATAGTGCAAATAGAAAAAATCAAGTTGGAACTGGGGATAGAAGTGAAAGAATAAGGACTTATAACTATCCTCAAGGCAGAATTACGGATCATAGAATTAATTATTCTGTGTTTAACATGAATTCGTTTTTAGATGGGGATATTGGCGAATTAATTGAAGAATTGCAAAAATACGACCAAAAGCAAAAACTAGAAAATTTATCTTTAAAATAAAAGGGAAATTAATTGGAAATCTTAGTTGATAGGTTACAAAGGTTTAATATAAAGGGTGTATCTTTAATTGGACAATTTAATAATAAAGATGAATATGTTTTGCCTTTTAAAATAAAAAAACAGTTTATAAGTGTTCCAAAAATAATTACGCATATTGAAAAAAATATAATTTATTGTTATTTTAAAAGTGTTACCACAACATACAATTTTATTGTTGAAATTGATGACAACAAAAAAGATGATATTGTTTGCGCAAAATTGTTTCTTGTGGAATTTTTTAAAGACGCAAATGGAGTGAAGCGTTCTATTGTTTCATTTTTAACAAAATATACTGGATATGAAGCAAATAATTTTTTGGATAGAGTAAAAGTTGTTTTAAAATTGTTTGATAAAAATGAAGGAGAAGGCAAAAATTTTAACGAAGAAATTATTGCCGATCAATGCAAGTTACAAAAAAGAAAAATATATTATGCTTTTGTTAATGACATGGCTAACAATGACAAAAAAATGGTGCAAGAAAGCATAGATATATTAAAAGGTTGTGGAGATATTGGAAAATTAATATTGGAAAATATTTCTATGTATCTTAAAAACAATAACGTTGAAGATGGTACATTAAAGTATTGGATTTTGGCAAGCGATAAACTTATAGAATTGTTAAAAAAACACAAAGACAAATTAAATTATGAAGCAACAAAAAAATTAGAAATGGTTTATCAAAACTATTTGTTGCTAAACAAAAAAACAATTTCACGTTTTAAAATTGCAGAAGAATATAGGTTTAAATCATTTGATGAAGTTCCGTTTTTTGTTCCAGATCAAAAAATTAATAAAAACAAATCGTTAAACGAAGAAAACAAAAAAAACCTTGACAATGAAAGGATAAAAAACTTGGATCAAAACAACAACGGAGAGTTGGACTATAAAGAATATTTAAATGATGAAGTCAACGAGGAAAATAATGATGAGTTTTTTTTGTCAAATATTTTGGAAAGTCTGTTATGTGGTTCATTGCTGTTTGAATTTTTGCAAAAAACAATACAAGATGTTGTGGATTTTGGAAAAGAATTGATAGATTTACCAGAATAATGTATTGCAAAAATCAATTGGTTGTTATAAAATAAGATAGAGGAGAGGGTATGACAAATTATTATGATTCGTTTTTAAAAGAATGTGCCATCCAAAAATCCTTTTTGATTGGTGAGTACATTGAAAATAAGTATGTCATATCTCGCGAACTTAAAGATGAACTTATAAAAATTAATAAAAAAATAACATCATATAAAATAGAAAATATGTCTTGTGTGGCAGAAGTTGAAGGCAAAAATCTAAATTTTTTAATAAAATTTCATTTAAACGAAATGGAAGGCAAAAAGATTTCTGGTTTGTATCTTTTAGAAGAATATAAAATTTTAAACAAAACAGAAAAGTTGGAAACTTTTATTGCAAATTTTAGTGATTTTGAAGATCCCAACTATCTTGATAAATTAAAAAAAGTGTTTAATCTTTACACAAAAGATGAAGCAGATGGAAAAGATATAAAATACAAAAGCCAATTACTTGAAAAACTTATTAAAGATAAAATAATTTTATCTAAAAGTTTTACAAATGCAATGGGAATGTACAATCGCAATTATGTGCTAGAAGTTTTAAAAATTTTACAAAAATCTGGCGTTGCGGGGCAAGAAATTCAGCTTTTGTTAAAAAAAAGGCTTAAAGATGTTAAATTAGAAAAAAATTCGGTTTTATATTGGGAAAAAATAAAAGATATTTTAGATGAACTTATTTATTCTCAATATGCAAAACTTAGCGAAGAATCAAAAAAATGGCTTGATCTTATCAATCAAAATTATATTTTGATGTATTTAGACAAGAAAAAAAATTTAAAAATAAACACTCAAAGTGCTGGGAAAAAACAAGACAAAAAAATAATAGTCCCAGAAGATAAAAAGAAAAAACCCGCAAAAAAAGCAGATGCCAAGAAATCTGCAAAATCGAAGAAAAAAGATAAACAAAAGCCGAATACTTCATCATCCAATCAAACCGTTGCTTCTAAAGAAAGCAAGAACAATCAAACCAACAAAGTAAATAAATATGGAAAAGAATGGTCAATATTGTTTACAGTAAAAAAACAATTAGAATTAGAGCCTATTTTTAAAGAAAAAAATGGGTTTAAAGAGAAAGATGAAAAGTGGTTTCATGATTATATTAAAAAGAATGAGAAACCAACAAGTTTAAACCAAAATTTATCTAATTGTGAGTTTGATGATGCACAAGGTTTGGAGTTTTAAATATAAACACAGTTTTTTACACAATACTTATAAAAACTTAATATATAAATTTAAAAAAATTTTTAATATATATTTAAAAACCCAGAAACATACTGTTTTTGGGTTTTTTAATTATGTTTGATAAATTGTTTTTTTCAAAATGTTTTTTATAAAGAGTATCCATAAGTATTATATGGTTTTTTTGAAAAATCAATTAAATCTGCTAGAAGGGTAGAATTGCTAAAATCAAAATCTTTTTCAAGCAATGTATCTAAAATTAATGGATAGTTGATCATCTTGCCCATTTTAAACAACTTTTCGTACAAGTTTTTTCCATTTTTTGAATTGGCAAAAAACTTGCAAAAATCAATAAAATTGGTTCTATATTGATCTCCGTTTGTTTTGTAATACTTTTCAGCCATGTCAAAAACTCTTCTGCAAAATTTATTTAATTCTGGATGCAAAACATCGTCAAGATAAGATCTTTTAAGTATGCTTATTTTTTCATTGCACGCAATGTCATGAAATGCATTTATAATTAAAAGATTAATGGCATCATAACGATCTTTTTGTTTTTTCATGTTTTCTGCTTCGTCATCATCAATTTTTGTCATTGGAAAATCTCTAAAATACGCATTTAAGTCTCTTTTTTCTTGAGTTGCATTCATATATTCACTTCCTTTTTTTAAATTCAAACAATTTTAACATACAAAATATCTTTTGTAAATAGCAAATTTTTGTTTTTTTGCATAAACATAGAAAAAACACTAAAACTATATCAATGAAAAATGTTTATGTTAAAAACACATTAATATTAAGTTTGTTTCTGCTGTTATCCAAATTTTTGGGAGCTTTATATAAAATACCACTTTCAAATATTTTGGGGACAGAAGGAATTGGCTTATATCAAATGGTATTTCCAGTATATTCTTTATTTTTGGTTTTTATAACAGGGGGGATGCCTGTTTATGTTGCACAAAAAATTTCCAAACTTAGAGCAGGCAATGATTTTGAGCAAATGAACAGAGTAATAAAGATAGCATTAATAATATCTTTGTTTTTTGCTGTTGTTTTTGCTTTTATTCTTATATTTTTTTCTGTTCCCATTTCAAGAGTTCAAGGTAATCTGGGTGCCTACCTTGGATACATTACTGTTGCTATAAGCATAATTTTTTCTGCAATAACTTGTGTTTACAGGGGATATTTTCAAGGACTTGAAAATATGATACCTTCTGCTGTAAGTGGATTAATTGAACAATTAGTTAAATTATGCATAGGATTAACATTTTCATTTTTTTTAAAAACTTATGGACTAATATATGCTGTTGGGGGAGCGTTTTTAGGTGTTTTAATTAGCGAAATTGCTTCGTTTGTTTATGTTGCTTTTGTTTATCAAATAAAAAAACGCAAAAATAAAAAGCCTAGTTTTGTGAATTATCTTGAAATAAAAAATTCATTTAAGGAATTTTTGCCAATAACTTTAACAAACTTGATTTTGCCATTTTCAGCATGTCTTGATACTTTTATTGTTGTTAATTTATTATCATATTCTGGAATTGATGCGCAAGCATCCACTTCTTTGTTTGGAATTGCAACGGGGATGATAAGTCCATTAATAAATTTTCCTATTTTGCTTTGTGGAACTTTAAGTGTGGCGGTGCTTCCAACGCTAACTTATAGAATTGAAAAGGGAAAAGATCTTAAAGAAATTATAAACGGAACCTATTTCTTTATTTGGCTTTTGGTTTTGCCATGCGTTTTTGGTATGGTTGGAGTTTCAAGGAATATTATTATAGCATTTTTTCCGGCAATAGAATCTCAATTTATAAGTGTTTCGGTTTTTTATTTATGCACTTTAAGTTTCAGCATTATTTGGATGTCTTTTATTCAAATATCATCAAGCATTCTTAACAGTTATGGACAATTTAAGTTGCCTCTATATAGTCAAATTGTTGGGGTGGTAATAAAATTTACTCTACTTGTATTTTTAATTTTATTTACTGAATTAAATATTATTGCACTAGCCATTTCTATTAACATAAGCGAGGCAATTGTTTGTTTAATGAATTTATACTTTGTTAAAAAAATTTCTCCTTTAAATTTGCAATTTAAAAAAATTATAGTTCCAATTGTAAGTTCTTTAATTATGTTCATTGGTGTTTTTATTATTAACAAAAATTTGTATGCTAACCAGTATCTAAAACTTGGAATAATTCTTATGTTTGCAGTTTTTGTGTATTTTTTAATTTGCTTCGTTTTTAAAATAATTTCCTTTAAACAAATAAAAGCTTTGTTTAATAATAATAAAAATGTTAATAAAAATATTAATGAATAAAAAAGAATTTATTAATTTATTAAATATGAAAATAAACATTCCAAAAAATCAATTAAAAATAATTTTAGACAATGCACAAGAATTGCTTGTCGATTTGTTGTTAAAAGGTCAAAAATTAAACATTAAAGGGTTTGGTTCTTTTTCTGTTAAAGAAAAAAACGAAAGAAAATATTTTAATGTTTATTTAAATCAAGTAAAACTTGCTATGCCAAAAAAAGTTATTGTTTTTAAATGTAACAAAAAGTTGATTTGATTTGAGAAAAGATGTAAACTATTTTTATGAAAATAGGCAATATTGAAGTTGGAAATTTATTTCTTGCACCAATGGCTGGTGTTAGTGATGTGGGATTTAGAAAAGTTTGTAGAATGTGTGGGGCAGACCTTACATATGTTGAAATGATAAATTGCAAAGCTATAAAATTTTTTAATCAGCATACAAAAAAACTTTTAGAAACCGAAGACGATGAATTAGTAAAAGTTGTTCAAATATTTGGTCATGATGCAGATGAAATGTCAAGGGCTTGCCAAAGTGAGGAACTAGAAAAGTTTGATATTATTGATATTAACTTTGGATGTCCTGCACCCAAAATTGTTAAAAATGGTGATGGAAGTGCACTTTTAAGAGATTTAAACAAAATTGAAGAAATTGTATCAAAATGTGTAAAAGCCACAACAAAACCTATAACGGTAAAAATAAGAACTGGTTTTTTTAATGGTGAAAATGTTGCCGTTGAAGTTGCAAAACTTTGTGAAAAATGTGGAGCAAAAGCAATAACTGTTCATGGTAGAACAAGAGAACAAATGTACAGCGGTGTTGTAGACTATGAAACAATAAAAAGAGTTAAACAAAGTGTAAATATTCCAGTTATCGGCAACGGAGATGTGTTTGATGAGAAAAGTTATAAAAAAATGTTAGAAACAGGTGTGGATGGTGTTATGGTTGCACGCGGAGCACTTGGCAAGCCATGGATTTTTGCAGAGTTAAAAAACATAGATTATTTTAACAAATTTTCCTTAATAGAAACACATGTTAAAACTTTGCAAAAATATTACAGTGACAATATTTTGTGCACAACTCTTAGAAAACATTTTTTATGGTATATAAGAGATGTTAAAGATGCGGGGAAATATAGGCTAAAACTTGCTTTAACCGACAATTTAAGTGAAAGTTTAAACATTTTAAAAGATGTTTTATCGTAAAAACATTTGTTGTTTGCCACAAAATAAATTACAATAATATTGTAAGGGAGGGGGAATTTGTGAAAAGAACAATTGAAGATATTGATGTTAAAGGGAAAAGAGTTTTGCTTAGGGTGGATTTTAATGTGCCACTTGATGATAGTGGAAACATTTTGGATGCAAGCAGAATTATTGCCGAACTTCCAACCATTAAATATTTATTGAAAAATGGTGCAAAAGTTATTATATGTTCTCATCTTGGAAGACCCAAGGGAGAACCAAACCCAAAACTAAGTATGGTGTCCGTTGCTAAATATTTAGTTCAGCATTTGCATTGCAAAGTTAGATTTTCTTCAAGTGCAATAGGGAAAGAAGCAAAAGAAAAAGTAGAAATGATGGCTGATGGGGAAGTTTTGGTTTTAGAAAATATAAGATTTTATAAAGAAGAAGAAGAAAATTCCCCTGTTTTTTCAGCAAAACTGGCAGAACTTGCAGATATATATGTCAATGATGCTTTTGGTACGGCACACAGAAAACATGCATCTACTTACGGGGTTGCAAAATTGTTGCCTAATGCCGTAGGGTTTTTAATGGGAAAAGAAATAAATACAATTGCTTCCGTTCTTGAAAATCCACAAAGACCTTTTGTTGCTATTTTGGGAGGAGCAAAAGTTAGCGATAAACTTAAAGTGGTTTATAATTTAATTAAAAAATGCGATATGGTGTTAATTGGTGGAGGTATGGCATATACTTTTCTAAAAGCAAAAGGTTATGAAATTGGAAAATCTTTGTATGAAGAAGAGTGTTTAATAGATGCCAAAAACATTCTGGAAGAAGCAGAAAAATTGAACACTAAAATCATATTGCCAAAAGATCATGTATGTTCAACAATATTTAGTCCAAATGCAATTGCTTTTAAAGTTAAAACTCAATATATTCCTAACGGGTTAATTGGTTTGGACATTGGCAAAAAAACAATAAAAGAGTATGTGTCAATTATAAAGCAAGCAAATACAATAATTTGGAATGGTCCAATGGGTGTTTTTGAATTTGTTAATTTTAGAGAGGGCACAAAAAAAGTGGCAAAAGCAGTTGCAAAAAACAAAGGCAAAGCAATTGTTGGTGGTGGAGATAGCATTTCGGCAATTAATTCTTTAAAATTAACTGACAAAATATATCACATATCGACAGGTGGTGGTGCAAGTTTGAAATTGATTAGCGGAGAAACACTGCCAGGGGTTGAAGTTATATCAGACAAATAAGAGGTTGTATGAAAAAATTTATTGTTGGAAATTTTAAAATGAACACAACATTGCATGATTTTGCTAAGTATTTAGATTGCTTTTTGCCACTTGTAAAAGAATGCAAAAATTTTGTGGCATTAAGTATTCCTTATACTCATATGATGCTTGCAAGTCAAAAACTAGTATCAACAAATGTTGTGTTTGGTTCGCAAAACATTTCAACAGAAGAAAAGGGAGCATTTACAGGCGAAATTTCAAATTTAATGGTTAAAGATTTGGGTGCATATTTTACACTTGTTGGACATAGTGAAATAAGGAAAAAATTTCGTGAAACAAATGAACAAATAAATCAAAAAATAATGAGGGCATTGTCCGTAAACCTTAAATGTGTTTTGTGTGTTGGAGAAACAAAAACAGAAAGAAATGCAAATAAAACAAAAATGGTGTTAAAAAAACAATTAGAAATTGCACTTAAAGGTCTTTACGAAAATGAACTTAAAAATATAATTATAGCCTACGAACCAGTTTGGGCGATTGGAACTGGAAAAACTCCAACAACCAAAGATATAGAAGAAACAGTTGACCATATTAGACAAATTATTATGGATATGTTTTCTCAAAAATCAGCAGATAAGATACTTGTTATTTATGGTGGAAGCGTTAATCAAAACAACAGTTCAAATATATTGAAAATCAAAAACATTAACGGACTTTTGGTTGGTGGTGCATGTTTAAACCCTGTTGAATTTGCAAATATAATTAAATAGACATAAAACTCTTTTATTAAACTACAAATATTTTAAACTTTGAAGTATGTTTAATAAACAGAGTTTTTTATTTTTAAACGTATTGATTTAAATTTTAAATTGTGTATAATAAAAATATGAATTATCAAGTTGCAAAAGACAAAATAATAGTTACAAACATTGAAGATTTTAATATTGAACACATTTTAGAGTGCGGTCAAGTTTTTACATACACAAAAAATGCAGAAAATGACTATAATGTTTATTCAAAAAATAAATTTGCCCACGTTTATTTTTATGATAACAAATATGTAATAGAAACAAGCGATCCCAATTATTTTGTAGATTTTTTCGATTTAGAAACAGATTATTCACTTATCAAAAGAAAATTAACAAGTTATGAAAACATGCAAGATGCAATAAACTTTGGAAGCGGTATAAGAATTTTGAAACAAGATATGTTAGAGATTTTAATTGGTTTTATTTTGTCTTCTAACAATAACATAGAAAGAATTAAAAAAACAATGCAAAAAATAAGAACATATGGTGAAAATATGGGTGGTTATTATGCATTTCCAACACTAGACAGGCTTTGCAACATAACAGAGCAACAATTTAAAGACATGGGAGCGGGATATAGAGCAAAGTATTTGGTTGATGTTTGCAAACAATTAAAAAGTGTTAATATTCAAGAAACATTTTTTTATGATGACAATCAATTAAAAAACTGGCTTTTATCTTTGTGTGGAGTGGGACCAAAGGTTGCCGATTGCATACTTTTGTTTGGATATCACAGATGTACTTCTTTCCCCGTTGATACATGGATAGAAAAAGTGTACTGGGATATTTTTAAACAAAAAAAATCAAGACTAAAAATGTCGCAAGATTTGATAAATTATTTTGGCGACCTATCTGGTTATGCTCAACAATATCTGTTTTTTTATAAACGAAATCAAAAATAAAACTTAATTTATTTTAAAATTTATTTTTCAAATTATGTTTTATAACAAATTTATAGATAGTTTTGTAAATAAAAATTAAAGCAAATTGTATGGTTAAAAAGTTTTTATAGTAAATATAAAGGATGAGTGTTATGGAAAAAATAAATAATGTGTTGCAAAACGTTACAAATGAAGATTTAGAAATTTTGCAAAACAACCCTGAAAAATTTTGGCAGGGAGTAGAAAAAATAGGGAAAAGCGCATTTGCAAATTTGTTGGGGCTAACTAGCATAAAAATACCAAATAGTGTTGTTGATATTGATAATTTTGCATTTTACAATTGCAAAAATTTAAAAAATGTTGAAATACCCAAAAGCGTTAATAATATAGGAACTTATGCTTTTGCTTGTTGTGAAAAGTTATTAAAGGTTGATGGTCTAAATTCTTCTAATATTGGCGACTTTGCTTTTTTCAGTTGCTCTAATTTGCAATCTTTAAATATTTTGGACGGAGTAAAGGATATTGGAGAATATGTATTTAAAGATTGTTTATCATTAACAAGTATAAACATTCCTAAAGGCGTTGAAAGTATAGGCAAATATGCTTTTGCAAACTGTTCAAATTTAGAAAATATAACAATTCCAGAAAATATTACAAAAATTAATAGTGGGACTTTTTCGGATTGTTCAAGTATAACAAATATAAATATTCCGCAAAGCGTAAAATTTATTGATGATTATGCATTTTATAAATGCTCAATGATAACAAGTGTGAATATTCCAGATGGCGTTACCAATATTGGAGCGGGGGTGTTTAAAGATTGTTTATTGTTAAATAATATAAACATTCCTAAAAGCGTTAATATTATAGGAAAACAAGCGTTCGCAAACTGTATGCTTTTAGATGATATAAAAATACCAGAAGGCGTTGTAAATATTCAAGACGGTACTTTTTTTAATTGTTCAAGGTTGTTAAACATAAACATCCCTCAAAGTGTAGAAAACATAGGAAAAGATGCATTTTATAATTGTTCAAGTTTAACTAATATAAATATTCCAGAATCTGTTACTAGCATTGGAGAATATGCATTTGCATCTTGTTTAAGTTTAACAAATATTTCTATTCCCCCAAAAGTTGAAAAAATAAAAGAAGGGCTTTTTTATAATTGTGAAAATTTACAATGCATTAACATACCGCAAAGCGTTACCAATATTGGTGATTATTCATTTACTTCTTGCAAAAATTTAACAAGCATAAATATTTCAAAAAATATTAAAACAATTGGAAAAGAGGCTTTTAAAAACATAAATTTAAAACATGTTTATTATGAAAAAATAAGCGAAGAAATAGTTTTGTCCTCGAAAACAGAAGAAGAACTTGAAAAACACTGTTTGAGTGAAGAATATACAGAAAAAACTTTTGAAATGTTGCAAAATAAAAATTTTAGAGATAACTATTTTAAACTTAAAATTGCAAAAAATGTTGGGAAAATAAAATTTATTCCGCCAGCATATACTTTAAAAATTTTTCCAAATGATCAAATAAAAAATTATTTTATTAATAGAAATAACAAACGTTGGCAACAGTTGGTTAAAACAATTGGATTTGATACATTGAACGAAAATGAAAAAGAAAATTCACTTACAGACCTAATGAAGATATATTATGCAATAGGTGGATTTTCAAACAATCAGGGAGAAAGTGAAAAGGCCTATGATTACATATTAAATCATGTTGCAGTTTTAAAAAATACATGGTATAGCCCAGAAAAAATAGGTGAAGAAATTCACCGAAGATTTTCAAAACTTGCGCTTAAAGGTGAATATAATAAAGTTTTTGCACAATTTTTTATGAAATATTATAAAAACAATCCAGACTTTATGGTTTTTGCATTAAAAAACCAAGAAAATGGTTTTGATTATGAAAAAGACTATTTGTGCGAAGCGCACAACAGTTTTGGTGAAATAATGAAAAATTATCCAAATAAAACAGTAAATGGCAATGAAGAAAGGTCGTTGCTTACACCGAAATTTGTTGCAGAACATTGTTATGATATAGTATACGAAAAAATTGACGATGGAAATGAAATACTTGCAAGAACAATTGGGAAATATGGATATAGTCAAGAACAATTTGAGCGTATTCAAGAAATTTACAACAAAGCAAAAAAAATTAAAGATAAATTTGTAATTCAAGCAGATAAGTCTTTTGCAAAAAATGGAATTACTTTTAGGGTTTTAGAAAAGGACGATCCGCTGGGGTTTGTTATAGGGGATATAACAAATTGTTGCCAGCATATTGATGGGGCTGGAGAATCTTGTGTTGATGATGGATACACAAATCCCGAAGCTGGGTTTATGTTGTTTGAAAAAAGCATAATAGATAAAGACGGGAACCCAACCGGAGAAGTTCAAATTTTAGGGCAGGCATACATATGGTATGATCCACAAACAAAAACAGTTTGTTTGGATAATATAGAAGTTCCAACAAAAGTTTTAAAAGAATTGAAAAAGCAAAATAATGATATGGGATTATCAACAAAAGAACTTATAGAAGCTGTAAAGCAAAGTGCTTATTCAATTATGCACAAAATGAACGAGAATGGAGTGAATGTTGAAAGAGTAACAACAGGAAAAGGATATAACGATCTTAAAGAAGAACTTTCAAAATATTTCAAAATAGAAACGAGCCCTTGTGCTAAACATAGAAATTATTCGGGATATTCGGATGCAAAAGATGCTCAATTTATAATAGCAACATATGACCAAAAGACAAAAGAAATGAGTGAAAAAATTAAAAAGATTTTGGAAAAAAGCAAAGAAGAAATCAAAGAAATGCAATGCAATAAAAATTGTTGTGAGGTGGATTATGAAAACGAAAGATAGAACAATAATATTAAACAAAACAGAAAAAATTTTACAGCAAAAAATTGCATCGCTTGAAGAGTTAGAAAATGAAAAACAAGTATTAATTTCTAAAAGTAAAAATTTAAATATTGATGATGACGAATTAAGTCAACTATTAAAAGAAATGTCAGCTAGTGAAGAAAAATATGCAAAGTTGCTCGACGAAGTAAAGTCATTTAATAAAAAAATACAAATACTAAAAAATAAATTTAAATAAACAATTTAATTTCTAACATGAAAATGTTAAAAGTTTTAATCTATGTAAATTATTGTTTTTACAAATTAATCACAACAATTTAAAAATAAATAAATTTTTTTAAATTAAAAAATATGAAAATGTTTAAGTTTATAAAGCTTAAGCATTTTTTTGCAAAAATCAAAGTATTATTATTTGATTGCGAGTAAAGTTTTTTTAATTTGGTGTTATATGTCAAATTGGAAGCCTAAATTTTATTTTCAAATTGTTAAACATAGAAGGTAAGATTTGGTTTGTATTTTTTAAAAAATACAAATAGTTTTTAATTATAATTTTAAATTATAAAATAAAAAGAATATTGCATAGTGAAAAAATGTATGTTATAATGTACTGCGTTAGGAGGTCAAAATGACATTTTTAGGTATGCTAGCGGGAAGCACATGGACAGAATTTGTTGAAATTTTTACGGGTGAATTTGCTTGGCTTACAATTACGCTAATGGTGCTAGGTATGATACTTTGCATTATTGAAGCAGTTATACCGGGGTTCGGCATCTTTGGAATAAGTGGTATAGTGTGTGAAGTTGGCGCTGTTGTTGTTAACGCAACACTTTGCAATGGTTCGCCAATGCAAGTTTTAATTTTAATATTGTTAATAACACTTTTAACGCTTTTAATTTTCTTGTTGTTTGTAAGATCTGCAAGATACGGTCTTTTAGGCAAAACTCCAATTGTTGAAAATAAAACAGCAATTCCAAAAGACTATGGACAAAAAGATCAAGAACAATTAAAGGCACTTATAGGCAAAGAGGGAATTCTTTTAACAGAATGTCACCCAATTGGAAAAATGCGACTAGGTGAAGATGTTTTAGAGGTTAGTTCAAAAGATACAATGATTGCAAAAGGTGATGTGGTTAAAATTGTTGCAGTTGAAGATTCAATAATTTATGTAAGCAAAATTACCTATTAATTAAAAGGAGATAAAATGTTAAATTTATTATTAATGGAAATGTGGGCGCAAATTGTTTTGTATGTTACACTTGGACTTTTACTTATTTTTATCGTTGTTATTTTTGCAATTGTTCCCACTAAAACATGGTTTGTTGCACTTGTATCAGGTGCACATGTGTCAATGGCAAGGCTCATTGGTATTAAAATAAGAAGAATTAAGGTTGCACCAATAGTTGATGCATACATAATGGCAAGAAAAGCGGGAATTCAAATTGATATAAGTGAACTTGAAACACATCAACTTGCTGGTGGAGACATTCAAAAAGTAATAAACGCACTTATATCAGCACACAGTGCAAAAATAAATTTGCCAATAGATCTTGCAAAAGCAATAGATCTTGCTGGCCGTGATGTAAATCTTGCCGTAAGAAACAGTGTTACACCAAAAGTTATGGAAACCGACTGGATAAGTGCCATAGCAAAAAACGGTGTAGAGTTAAAAGTTAAAGTAAGAATAACTGTTAGAGTAAACATTGCAAGGTTGGTTGGTGGTGCAGGAGATGATACAATACTTGCCAGAGTTGGTGAGGGAATTGTTACAACTGTTGGTTCTGCAGAAACTCACACAGAAGTGTTGGAAAATCCTGACTTTATATCGCAAACAGTTTTGGATAAGGGGCTTGACTCGGGAACTGCATACGAAATTTTATCAATTGATATCGCAGATATAGATGTTGGTAAAAACATCGGTGCAGACTTACTTAAAGACACTGCCGAAGCAAAAAAAGTTATTGCACAAGCAGAAGCCGAAGAAAGAAGAGCGATGGCTGCCGCACATGAGCAAGAAATGAAAGCAAAAACCCAAGAAATGCAAGCAATGGTTCTTGCTGCACAAGCAGAAGTTCCAAAGGCAATGGCCGAAGCAATAAGAAATGGTAAAATGGGCGTTATGGATTATTACAAGATTCAAAATTTAACATCAGATACGGCTATGCGCAACGCGATTGCAGGAATTGATCCAAATAACACAAACAATAAAAAACCACCTAAATTTTAAAAGGAGAACATATGACTGCATTTATCATAATATGTGTTATAGTTTTTGTGGTTGTTGTTATTTGTTTAAACTTTCAAAAAATTAAGGGTTTGTTTGCTAAAAAAAACATTAAACCAAAAGAAAAAGAAGAAAAACCCAAAAAGGTTGAAACTTCTTTAAATGATATGGGACTAAGTTATGTTGAAGAAGAATATTCCTCAACAAAAGTTGACAATATTAAAAGAGAACAATCAAACAACAACATTAAATACGAGGTTTATGATTTTGTAAATGCAAACGAACAAGAGCTTAAAGAACTTGAATCAAAAAAAGAAAACAAAGGTGGAAGACTGCATGGAGCAATTAAGTCTATTGAAAATATAGATGTTGAAGTTGAAGACTTGCAAGATGAAGAAGAAACAGTTGATTCTAGTGTTGATGATTTTATGTTGTTTGAAAATGAAAAACCAAGCATATCAAAGCAAATTCAAGATTTGCCACCAGAACTTAAAGCATTGCTTATTAGTGATGTTTTAAAGAAAAAAGATTATTAAATAAGTTTTATAATAAATAAAACACGCATACAAATATTAGGAGGTATGCGTGTTTAATTTTTTTAATGAAATTATTGGCGATTATGGATTGGAAACAAATTTTATAAATTCGTTCAATATAATAAATATGTCAAATAAACTTGTATATATCGAAGGGCACAAGGGTGTAATTTCTATATCCAAGGAAAATATATCAATTCGTGTAAAAAAAGGCGTTTTGTGCGTTATTGGAAAACATTTGCAAATAAAAAGGATTTCTCACTCGACTGCGGTGATTGTCGGTGAAATAAAGGAAATAGAGAGTTATTAGTGAAACAATATAAATTTGAAATTCCATCATTAAACACTGAAAAACTTATTAACAAACTTATTTTAGAGTTTGATATTTTTGACATAAAGAAAGATGACAAAAGTTGCACTTTTTTTTGTAAATCTAAAAACAAAAAACAAATAGAAAAAATATTGAAGCAATTTGGTTACAACATAAAGTCTAAATCTTATTTTGGACTAGCAAAGCATTTAAAAAATGTTTCTAGTTTGGGTATTATTATTGGAATTGCTGTTTCTTTGGCTTTATACATATTATCAACTTTTTTTATAAGCGATGTGCTAATTGTTGGAAACTTATCAATAACATCTAATCAAATTATGCAAGTACTTGAAAAGCACAATATTAATAAGTGGTCTTTAAAATCTTCTATTGATGTAAAAAGTTTAGAAAAAGAACTTGAAGAAATAAAGTATGTTAGTTATGCAAGTGTAATAATAAAAGGTAATGCGCTTATTTTAAATATTAAAGAACAACTTACCAACAACGAAATTGTAAACATTGGAACTTTTCAGCCACTTGTTGCAAAATACGATGGAAAAGTAACATCAATTAAATTAATTCAGGGAACTAGTGCTGTAAAAGTTGGAGATATTGTTAAACTTGGGGATGTGCTTGTTTTTCCATATGTATTAAATGATGATGGTACTATGTTAAGCGTTCAACCCCTTGCTGACATAACATGTGATGTTTGGATAACTACTAGACTTGAAGTGAAAGATAAAGAAATTAAAAAAATAAAAACCAATAACATTGTTTCAAACTATTCGATATCTTTTATGGGGATAAATTTATATAGTACAAACAAAGAAATTGCTTTTGTGGATTATGAAATAGAAGAGAAAGAATGTTATCTTTCAAATTGCATTTTGCCAATAAAAATAAAATATACAAATTATTATGAATTTGTTTTTGAAGAATTTGATACAAATTTTGAAGAAAATAAAGATAAATATATTGAGAAAACAAGGCAAATGTCATTGCTAAATGTTAAAGAATATGACATAATAAAAGATGAGAGTTATGTGATAAATAAACAAGGCGAAACAAATACAATAATTTACACAATAACACTTAATAAACTTATAACTTAGAAGGATTTATGATTGTAAATTTTAACAATTTAAGAAATGAACTTTTAAAAGAAAAAATAACGGAAATTTTTAGTATTGCACAAAAAGAAACAAACACCAAAAATAACATTTCTGTTAATGTTACTATTGTTGGAAAAGATAAAATCAAACAAATGAACAATGAATTTAGAAAAGTTGATAGGGTTACTGATGTTTTAAGTTTTCCGCTCCTTGAAAACAACGAACTGCATGACGGCGAAATGCTTGACGAAAATATTTTTACAGACCTTGGGGATATTGTCATTTGTAAATCTAAGGCAATTATGCAAGCAAAAGAATTTGGACATAGCGTAGAAAGAGAGGTTTGTTTTTTGGCACTTCATGGGTTTTTGCATGTTTTAGGTTTTGACCATATTGAAAAACAAGATGAGATAGTTATGTTTAATCTTCAAGATAAAATTTTAAAAAAGTCACAAGTGGAGAGATGATGGAATATAAATGTGGATATGTTGCAATTCTTGGAAAACCAAATGCTGGGAAAAGTACTTTGGTTAATTGTTTGGTTGGGGAAAAAGTTGCAATTGTTTCTTCAAAACCTCAAACAACAAGAAATAATATTTTGGGAATAATTACAAAAGAAAATTATCAACTAATTTTAGTGGACACTCCGGGTATTCATAAAAGTAAAAATGCACTAGACAAATTTATGATGAAAAATGTTAGAAGCGCAATTGGTGGTGCAAATGTTATTTTATATTTAATTGATGTTACAAAAAAAATAAGTGATGATGAAATTGACTACATTAAAAATTTAAAAGAAAAAAATCAGGTTCCACTTATTGTTTGCTTAAGTAAAATAGATCTTGTAAAACATGAAAATGTGCTTTTAACTATATCACAATTAAGTGACATTAAAGAAATTGATGAAATAGTTCCTATTTCAAGTTTTAAAAATAAAAACACAACAGAGTTGTTGAAAACAGTGTTAAATTATTTGCCAGCTGAAAAAGAAAAAAATTTTATGTTTGAAGATGATTATTATACCGACAAATCTTTAAATTTTTTGGTTGCAGAAATAATTAGAGAAAAAACGCTTTATTATTTAGAGCAAGAAATTCCACATGGGATAAACATAAACATAGTAAATTTTGAAGAAAAACCAAACATCGTTGTTGTTGAAGCGGATATTGTATGTGAAAGAGATAGCCACAAAAGCATAATAATAGGCAAAAAAGGAAACAAGCTAAAAACAATTGGCGAAAAAGCAAGGTTGGATATAGAAAAGCTGGTTGACAAAAAAGTTCTTTTAAAACTTTTTGTAAAAACCAAGAAAAATTGGAGAGACAGCAAAAATTATTTAAAAGAGTTTGGTTATAAAAAAGAAGAGTTGTAAATTTTTTGTTTGTTTTTGCATATAATAGTTGTATAATATTGTTAAAAGAAAGTGTCGGCACAAAGCAAGAGAAAAATTTACAGTATGGAGGAGAGCATGGACAATTTTGCATCACCAAAGGCTAAAATGTTATGGGATTTGTTTAGTCAAACAGGAAATATAAATGTTTATAGGCTTTATTTTGCCGTGCAACATACAAAAGATGCAACTCTTGATAGAATAATTAACGAAAACAGCAAACAATCGAATTCCATGGAGTTATAATTGGATACAATAAAAGTTAAAGCCATAGTGCTTTCTTCTGCCGACTATAAAGAAAAGGACAGGCTTGTAACGCTTTTTACTATTGAGCATGGCATAATGCAAGTTGTAATGAAGTCAGTAAAAACACAAAAGGCAAAAATGAAATTTGCAAAAGAACCTTTTTGTTTTGGCGAATTTATAATAAGTTTACCATCAAAAATAATAACAAGTGTAGAAGTTGAAGATAATTTTTTTGATGTTACAAGAGATATAGATAAATTTTATATTGCATGTGCAATTTTAGACACAATAAGAACTATTGTTGTGCCAGGTGAAAAAAACATAGAATTGTTTATTGAAACATTAAAAGCAATTGGTGCTATTGCTTATAATGGAGTAAATGATAAATATGTTTTGGTTAAATTTTTGTTGGCAGTTTTTAGAAGTATGGGATATAGTTTTGCACTTGATAAATGTTCAACTTGTGGCCAAAAGTTTATTGGGAAAAGATATTTAAACTTAGATTTTGGCGAAATTGTATGCACAGGTTGTAAAAGTGGTAATTGTATGGAAATTTCCGCAAGATGTCATAGTTGTTTTAAAATTTTAAGTGAAACAAGTTATGACAAATTAAATACAATTAAATTGGCTCTAAAAAGCGAAGATGAGGCACTTAATGTGCTAAATATCAATTTTGAACGAAGATTTAATAAAAAATTAAATTTATTATAAAAAAATATATATAGGCAATTAAAAAAAGTTGCTTATTTTTTTTTAATGTTTTAAACTAACAAAGTTGAAAAAATTAGGAGGATATATGACAAATAAATATGTATATTTATTTAGCGAAGGAAATGCAAACATGCGTAACCTTCTGGGTGGCAAAGGTGCAAATTTGGCAGAAATGACAAATATAGGTTTACCTGTTCCACAAGGCTTTACTGTAACAACAGAGGCATGCACAAAATATTATGATGATGGGAAAAAACTTTCACAAGAAGTTATTGACCAAATTTTAGAGGGTCTTAAAAAGATTGAAGAAATTGCAGGTAAAAAATTTGGTGATATAAATAATCCACTTTTAGTTTCTGTTCGTTCGGGCGCAAGAGCATCTATGCCTGGAATGATGGATACAGTTTTGAATTTGGGTTTAAATGATGAAGTTGTTGAGGGACTTTCTGCTCTTACAAACAATCCAAGATTTGCTTACGATAGTTATAGAAGATTTATTCAAATGTTTAGTGATGTTGTAATGGGTTTAGATAAATCTAAGTTTGAAAGAATTATCGATCAAATGAAAGAAGAAAAAGGTATTAAACTTGATATAGAATTTAGTGCCGATGATTTAAAACTTATGGCTCAAAAATTTAAAGATTTTTATAAAGAACAGATGAAAGAAGAATTCCCACAAGAACCAGTTCATCAACTAATAGAAGCAGTTAAAGCCGTGTTTAGATCATGGGATAACCCAAGAGCAAATTATTATAGAAGAATGAACGATATTCCATCAAGTTGGGGAACAGCTGTAAATGTACAAACAATGGTGTTTGGAAACATGGGAGAAACAAGCGGAACAGGCGTTGCATTTACAAGAAACCCATCAACAGGTGAAAAGAAATTGTATGGCGAATATCTTATGAACGCACAAGGCGAAGATGTTGTTGCAGGCATTAGAACTCCTAATCCAATTTCACTTCTTGAAACGCAAAATCCTGAAATATATGCACAATTTACAAAAATTTGTAAAACTCTTGAAGATCACTACAATGATATGCAAGATATGGAGTTTACAATAGAAAAAGGCAAACTTTATATGCTTCAAACAAGAAACGGAAAAAGAACAGCTCACGCTGCTTTAAAAATTGCCGTTGACCTTGTTAATGAAGGCAGAATTTCACAAGATCAAGCACTACTTATGATTGATCCAAAACAATTAGATGCACTCCTCCATCCACAATTTAACGAAAAAGATTTAAAGGCAAGCAAAGTTATTGCAAACGGTCTTCCAGCATCTCCTGGTGCTGCGGCTGGCAAAATTGTGTTTACAGAAGAAAGAGCAAAGGAGCTTGCATCAAATAAAAACAAAGTAGTTTTAGTTCGTCTTGAAACTTCACCAGAAGACATAGAAGGTATGGCTGTTAGTGAAGGTGTGCTCACAGCTCGTGGTGGAATGACATCACACGCAGCAGTTGTTGCAAGGGGCATGGGAACTGCATGTGTTGCAGGTTGCAATGCACTTGTTGTTAACGAAGAAGAACATTATTGCACAATTGCAGGTCAAAGATTTAATGAAGGCGATGAAATATCAATTGATGGTTCAACGGGAAATGTTTATGGAAATCTTGTTAAAACCGAACCTGCTTCTGTTTCAGGCGATTTTGCAACAATTATGAAATGGGCAGATGAAAGAAGAGCTCTTCAAGTTAGAACAAATGCAGACAATCCAAAAGATGCACAAGTTGCCTATAATTTTGGGGCACAAGGAATTGGACTTTGCAGAACAGAGCATATGTTCTTTGATGCTGACCGTATTCCAGCTGTTAGAGAAATGATTGTATCTTCAACTGTTGAAGAAAGAGAAAAAGCACTTTCTAAACTCCTTCCAATGCAAAGAAAAGACTTTATAGGTTTGTATAAAGCAATGAAAGGACAACCTGTTACAATCCGTTTCTTGGATCCACCACTTCATGAATTTTTACCACACACAGATGAAGAAATTAAAGACCTTGCAAAAGATATGGGATTAACATTTGAACAACTTAAAAACACAGTTCAAAGCTTGCATGAATTTAATCCAATGATGGGACATCGTGGACTTAGACTTGCTGTAACATATCCAGAAATTGCAAAAATGCAAACAAGAGCGGTGATTGAAGCTGCACTTACTGTTAAAAAAGAAGATGGATATGACATCCATCCAGAAATAATGATTCCACTTACATGCGAAGCAAAAGAATTTAACTATGTAAGAAATATAGTTGCAGAAACTGCCGATGCTGTAATTAAAGAAAGTGGCGAAACATTAACTTATAAAATTGGTACAATGATAGAAATACCAAGAGCAGCACTTACTGCTGATGAAATTGCAAAAACTGCTGAATTTTTCTCGTTTGGAACAAACGACCTAACACAAATGACATATGGATTTAGTCGTGATGATGCAGGAAAATTCCTTGGTGCATATTATGATAAAAAGTTGTTTGACAGCGATCCATTTGCTCACTTAGATCAAGTTGGTGTTGGCAAACTTGTTGATATGGCATGCAAACTTGGAAGAAGCACTCGTCCAGACATTAAACTTGGTATATGTGGAGAACATGGTGGAGACCCTCAATCGGTTGAATTCTGTCATAGAGTTGGGTTGACATATGTTTCTTGTTCACCATATCGTGTGCCAATTGCAAGGTTGGCTGCTGCACAAGCTAACATAAAAAATCCTAGATAACAAAAAAAGAGCTCACAATAACTGCGTTTACTGTGTGGCATGCTCACAAAGTCATGTAGGGAACTACACTCCTTCGTGAGCAACCCACACGAGCCTTGTTCTTGTGGCTCTTTTTTTGTTATCTTTTTGCACAAAACGACAAACAAAAGAAAAAAAATAGTACACAATAACTGCATTTACTATGTGGCTTGCTCACAAAGTCATGTAGGGGACTACACTTCTGCTAATGGCCATTGTCAGGATTTCGAACTTTTTGCTTTTTTTGTTTTTTGCTTTATCAATATAAAACATAAAAAGAATTTTTTATATAATTACTGCAACCTTCGCAAGCAAACCACATAATTTTGTTGTTGTGGCTTTTTTATTTGTTTACACATATCAAAACTATAACATATTCAATTTTATTTAATGTTATATCGTTTTGTTTGTATAGTTTAAAAATGTTTATATAAATTGTTTTAAACAGGTTATATTTTTATCTTAATCTTAATATAGTATTTTTGACAAAATACAACAATATATTATTTCATTATAAAAATATCGCATTTGAATATATTTATATAATGATTATAGTTAAAAGTGAGGTTTTAATGTTTTGTGTTGTCAAATTAAAATCTATTAAATATGTGCTATTAGTGCTTCTTGTTACAGTGCTTCTTGCAATTTCTTTTAATGGTGCATCATCTGCACAAGTGTTTTTTGGATATAACACTAAACTTGTTCCGGTGTATAGTGTAGAAACAGACAAAAAACAAGTGGCAATTAGTTTTGATGCATCGTGGGGTGCCGACAAAACGGAAAAAATAATGCAAACCCTCGAAGAATATAATGCAGGTGCAACATTTTTCTTAGTGGGATTTTGGGTGGATAAGTATCCAGATATCGTTAAAAAAATAAACGAAAATGGTTTTGAAATTGGAGGCCATTCAAACACTCATCCTGATTTAACAAAGTTGTCGCGTGATGCGGTAAAAATGGAAATTTCAACATGCAATGAAATGATTGAAAAAATTACAAACAAAAAAGTTGAATTGTTTAGGGCACCTTTTGGAGCATACAATAATACGGTTATAGAAGTGTCTAACGAACTCAACTTAATTTCAATTCAATGGGATGTTGATTCTTTGGATTGGAAAGGAATCAGTGCAAAGGAAATTACCACAAGGATAGTAAATAATGTAAAAAATGGTTCTATTATTTTGTGCCATAATAATTCAGACCATATTTTAGATGCACTTCCAATGATACTTGATAGATTAAAAGGGCAAGGCTATACAGTAACATCTGTTGGAGATTTAGTTTATAAGGATAATTACACAATCGACAGGGCAGGTGTTCAAAAACCTAAGGTTTAAGGAGAAAAAATTATGAAATACGAACTATTATCAAACAACAAAGTGTTTTTATGTGGAACAATAAAAACAGAGCCAAAATTTAGTCATGAAAGTTTTGGAGAGGCCTTTTATGAGATGGAACTAGGCGTTAAGAGATTGTCAAATCAAGATGATTTAATTCCAATAACAATTTCGGATAAACTTTTAACAAAGGAAATGAAAGTTGGAACAAGTTTGGCAATTAAAGGACAATTTAGAAGTTACAACAAAGTTGAAGATGGAAAGAGCAAACTTATGCTTACGGTGTTTGTTAGAGAAGTTATAGAATATAACGAAACAATGAACCCAAACATAATTGAAATTACAGGATATATTTGCAAAGAACCAACATATAGAACAACTCCGTTTAAAAGGGAAATATGTGATGTTTTGATTGCTGTAAATAGAGCTTATAATAAATCTGATTACCTTCCTTGTATCGCTTGGGGTAGAAATGCAAGATTTGTTAAAAATTTAGAAATTGGCAAAAAAATTAATCTTGTTGGAAGAATACAATCAAGAGAATATCAAAAAAAATTAACTAACGGTGAAATAATTACCCGTACCGCTTATGAGGTTTCAATAAACAAAATAAGTGATGATGAAATTACCATTGTAGAAGATGAAATGTTGTCTTAACAATAATTTAAATGTAAAATATGATAAATTAATTAGTTAAAATAAAAATTAAAAAAATGCTGTAATTAAAATTTAAATTATAGCATTTTTTTATATATTTTTTGCTTATAAATTTAAATTTTTGTTTTATATATATTTAAAATTTATGTATTAAACTAGTTAAATTAAAATAGCGGATATTTTTTTGCATAACCAAAAGTTATATTAATTATAAAAAATATATATTTGAATTATATGGCATAAAAACATATAATGCAATTATATTTTATTAAAAGGAGTTAAAAATGAGTGAAAAAAATATAAATTTTTGGTTGATAAATTGCCAAATGAATCTTGTGATGATATAAAACACATAATTCAATACTACTTTGACATAACATCAGCCATAAAAATTTTAACGCAGTGTTTAAAATTAAACAGTAAACAAATAAAAGACATTCATTCTGTAAGATTGCGTATGGAGAAAACACATGAAAAAGAAATTTATATTTTAAATGCAAAATCTAATGGCTTGTTTTTAAGACAAGAATATGAGTGTAAAATTTCAAAAGAATTATCACAAAATATTATAAAAAATTTAAAAATAATTGGAAAAATTGAAAAAGAAAGATATATGTTTTTTAACTCCGGTTATAAGTTTGAATTTGACATTTATAAAAACAAAAATTTTATTACATGCGAAGTTGAAGTAAAAAATAATGAAAATTATATAAATATTATAAAAATTTTAACAAAAAAATTCAATTTAAATGTAAAAGATGTAACAATGGATGAAAAATACAAAAATTATAATTTAACAGGAGAAAATGTTTATGAATGAGATTAAAGATGTTTCAAAGTGGTGTTATTGCAATTTGGATTTAATAGAAGAAAATAGAGAACATGGAAATAAGTCTGTTGTTTTAATTGCTGGGGCGTCGAGTTCTGGCAAAAGTTTTATGAACAATTATTTTAAACAGTTTTTATTAAGCAAGGGGATAAGGTCTGTTATAATTTCAACTGACGATTATAACAAGGGAATTGCTAAAAATGTTTTTGAAATTGTTAATAAAAAATATTACAATGGTGAAATTAAAAATGAGAAAAAAATAATTGAAATTATCAAAAAAATCACAAAAAACACAAATTTTAATGAAAAATTCGATAAAATAACTTAATTTTAATAAAAAAAGGAATAAAAAATTATATTAATGTTGATATGCTAATGTTTTTAAAACGTCTTGTTTTAGAATTTAAAAACATTGATTTTGACCAAAAAGAAATATATGATTTGGATGAACTTTCAAAAGATTTGCTATCTTTGCTTAATAATGAAAAAATGGCTTTAAAAAGTTATAGTAAAAAAATAAGCGAGAGAAATGAACAACAAATTTATATTGATGGCAAAGATATTGATGTGGTTATAGTTGAGGGGATATATGCTCTTGATAACAATTTATCATCAAAATTAAACAAAAACTGTGTTATAAAAAATTTTGTTGATTGCAATGATTTTTATTTGTTTTTAAGAAGAATGATTAGAGATATTGCAATAACTGATTGTAAAAAAGCTTTTATTTTTAAAAATTATATTGATTATGTTGCGCCTGCATATAAAAAAAATATTTTACCAACAAAACAGAGTGCAGATTTTGTATTTGAAAATAACATGACATTTGACGAACTTAGACAAGGTGAAATGGAAACGCAAACAAAATACCAAATAGATAGCAAAGTATTAAAAAAATTATTAACTAGTTGCAAGGTTATTGAAAAGTGCTTTCAAAAAGATACATATATTGGTGGAGCAAATGGTCAACTAATAAGATTAAGAGAGAATTCATACGATGGAACAAACTTTCAACTGTTTTCTTTAATTTATAAAGGTGAAACAAAAATAAGAAGGGATAAAAAACTTATAAGGCCAAAGCAACAGCTTTTGGGTGAAAGTGATTTTGATGAGCTTGGGTTAACCAAAAGTCAAATATTGAATAAATTTAATAAATTGGGCTTGAATATTATGAAGACTAGAACAAAGGAAAGATTTATTGTTCAATATAATAACGATAAGCTGAAAATTGATTTTATAATGAATAAAATATATTTAGAAGGCGATGATTTACAAATTGAAAGTTTTTATAATCTCTTAAAAAATTTGGGCAATGAAGGTTGTGTAAAACCTGTTGAAAATTATGATGACATTGAAAAAGAATTTTAGTTTTAATTTTGTTTAAAAGAGCAGGCAACACAAAATTTGGTGATTTGTAAAATCATTTGGTTATTATATAAAAAAGAACAAACTTAGACATTTATCAAAGGTTTCTTATTTCTTTAAAAGTGCTATATTATTAAATGTGCTTAAAACAGCTTTTTGTATGATATTGTTTTTACTATTTTAAAATTGTTTGATATTTTTTTTAAATATGCTATAATCAGTTGTTTTTTAAAAAGGAGAAATTTAATAAATGTACACAACAAAAAAATTAGACAAAAACAAATATCAAATTACAATAAGCGCTTCAAAAGAAGAATGGGAAAATTATGTAAACCATGCTTATGAAGAAAACAAAAACAAATTTAACATTGAAGGATTTAGAAAGGGAAAAGCTCCAAGGGCAATAATTGAAAAAAATTATGGCTCAACAGTATTTTATGATGATGCAATTGATCATTTGTTTTCGCACGAATATTCAAATGCACTTATGAATGAAAAAGACATAGAACCAATTGACAATCCACAGATAAGAATAGATAAATTTGATGATAATGGCATTGTTATAATTGCAGAAGTTGAATGTATGCCAGAAGTTAAACTTGGTGAGTATAAAGGTTTAACAATAAATAAAGCAAAAGGTGAAGTTACAGACGAACAAGTTGAAAAAGAACTAAACCAAGCAAGAGAACGCCAAGCAAGATATGTTGAAGTGGATCGCGAAGCAAAGGATGGCGACTATGCTGTTATTGATTTTGTTGGTTTTGTAAACGGAAAAGAGTTTGAAGGTGGAAAGGCAAACGATTACCGTTTAAAACTTGGGTCAAAAACCTTTATTGAAGGATTTGAAGAACAAGTTGTTGGCATGAAAAAAGGCGAAACAAAAGATGTTAATGTAAAATTCCCTGATGATTATTTTAGTGATGAACTAAAAGGTAAAGATGCTACTTTTAAAGTTACTTTAAACAAAGTTGAAGAAAAACAACTTCCAGAACTTGATGATGAATTTGCTTCAAATGTGTCAGAATTTGAAACACTTGAAGAATATAAAAACGATTTGAGAAAACATCTCCAAGAAAATCTTGAAGCAAGACTAAAAAGGGAAGATGACAACAATATAATTGAAACAATTGTTAAATCTAGCGAAGTTGAAATCCCACAAGTAATGATAGAAAAGCAATTGGATATGTTTGTTGAAGATTTTAGAATGAGACTTAGTTATCAAGGCTATAAACTTGAAGATTACTTAAAACAAGTTAACATGACCATGGAGCAACTTAGAGATGAAAGAAGAGAACAAGCAAAAGAAGTTGTAAAAACAAGACTTGTTTTAGAAGCAATAGTTAAACAAGAAAAGCTAGAAGTAACAGAAGAAGAACTTGATGCAAAACTTAAAGAAACAGCAGACAAATATAAAAAGAGTTTAGAAGATTATAAAAAGAGTTTGGGGGATAGAAACATAGCCTACTATCAAAACGACATTCTTATGAATAAACTTTTAACTCTATTAACAGAAAATAACACATTAGCATAATTTTATTTTAAAAAGGAGACACTTTATATGCTTATACCAATGGTTGTAGACCAAACAAGCAAAGGAGAAAGATCATACGATATATATTCAAGACTGCTTGAAGATAGAATTGTGTTTATCTCTGGTGAAATTAATGATGAAGTTGCAAACAGTGTTGTTGCACAATTAATTTATCTTGAAGGCAAAAACCCAGATAAAGACATTGCTGTTTATATAAATAGTCCTGGTGGCTCTGTTACTGCTGGAATGGCAATTTATGATACTATGAATTATATTAAGTGTGATGTTAGTACAATTTGTGTGGGACTTGCTGCATCTATGGGAGCATTCTTGCTTGCAAGTGGGACAAAAGGGAAAAGGTTTGCGCTTCCAAACAGCGAGATTATGATTCATCAACCACTAGGTGGAGCACAAGGTCAGGCTAGTGATATTCAAATTAAAGCAAAACAAATATTAAAAATAAAACAAAAAATGAACAAGATTTTAAGTGAAAAAACTGGTCAACCACTTGAAAAAATTGAACAAGACACCGATAGAGATTATTATATGGAAGCCCAAGAAGCACAAGAATATGGAATTGTAGATAAAATTTTTGTAAAAAGAAAAGACGACTAATAAGGAGAGATTATGAAAGATAACGAAGAAATGGTATGTTCTTTTTGTGGAAAATCACAACGAGTTGCAAAAAAACTTATTGCAAATCCAACAGGTGATTGCTATATTTGTGATGAATGTGTTGATATCTGCAAAGATATCATAAAAGAAACTGCAATAGTAAGTGCTGATGAACATATTGATTTGCCAACTCCACAACAAATTAAAGAACAGCTTGATGAATATATTGTTGGGCAAGATGATGCAAAAAAAGTATTGTCTGTTGCTGTTTATAATCATTACAAAAGAATTAACTACAATACCGAAGAAAAAGCAAAGTCAAAAAATACTAATTTTATTGAACTTGACAAATCTAATATTTTAATGGTTGGTCCAACAGGGTGTGGGAAAACACTGCTTGCTAAAACTCTTGCAAAAATATTAAAAGTTCCTTTTGCAACCGCAGATGCAACAACCCTTACACAAGCAGGTTATGTTGGTGAGGATGTTGAAAATATTTTATTAAAGTTAATTCAAAATGCCGATTATGATATAAAAAAAGCAGAGAGAGGCATTATATATGTTGATGAAATAGATAAAATTGCCAAAAAGGGCGAAAATGTTTCAATTACTCGTGATGTGTCTGGCGAAGGGGTTCAACAAGCACTTTTAAAAATTTTAGAAAGCACAATTGCATCTGTTCCCCCACAAGGTGGAAGAAAACATCCACAACAAGAAAATTTGCAAATAGACACAACAAACATTTTGTTTATTTGTGGTGGTGCCTTTGTGGGGCTTGATAAGGTTGTTGAAAGCAGAGTTAATCAAACATCGCTTGGTTTTAATGCCAAGGTCGAAAAGTTTGATGGCAATGCAACAAAACTAATAAAACAACTGCAACCACATGATTTAATAAAGTATGGACTTATTCCAGAATTTGTTGGAAGACTTCCTGTTGTTGTTGGGTTAAATGACTTAAATGAAAAAGCACTTGTTGAAATTATGACAAAGCCAAAAAATGCTATTGTAAAGCAATATGAAAAAATGTTTGATATAGAAAACATTAAACTTGAAATAAAACCAGAAGCAATAAGCGCTGTTGCAAAAAAAGCCATGGAGTTAAAAACAGGGGCAAGGGGACTTAGAACTATTATGGAAGAGCATATGCTTGACCTTATGTATAATGCACCAAATGACCCCAATATAACAAAAATTGTTGTTGGAGAAAATGTGATAACCGAAAATGCAGAACCAACAATAATAAAAGAAGAAGTTAAGCAAAACGAAAATAAAAAAGTTGTAAATGAATAGTAAAAAAATCTTGCATTTTAGCAAGATTTTTTTATTTTTTAAAATATGTTGCACAAAGTGGCATATTTTTTATGCAATTTATTGTTATTCCATTTGCTTCGCAAATTTGCTCATTTCTAAACAAACAATCAGCACTGCAATGTATACAGCCTTTTTTTGATTCGCGATGTGAATGATATTTGGGTGGATTTTCACCAAAAATATGCCTTGATGTGTCGGATATGTTTTTGAGATTATCGTTTTTTTGATAGTAAGTGCAATTTATTTTATCACCAATTAAAATTTGTTTTGATGTGCATGAAAAACCTTTGTTATAAACGCAACTGCGTTCTCTGCATATAATGTCCATTTGTTCTCCTTTAACAATTTTTGTTATTATTATTGACTAATATGATGTATTTAAACTAAAATGGGTGTGAGAAGCAAAATTTGATTTCAAATTTTTAATTGCAAAGCAATTTGTTTGCCTGCAAACGCTTCTCACACCATTACACAGAAATGTGTTATAAGGAGATGTAATGAAAGTTATTTTATTAAAAGATGTGAAAAATATTGGTAAAAAGGGCGATGTAAAAGATGTTGCCGATGGTTATGGCAAAAACTATTTAATTAAAAATGGTTTTGCTGTGGTTGCAAATAATTCAAATATGAATGACAACACAAATAAAAAAGTTGCTCAAAACTACCATAAAGAACAAGAATATCTAAAAGCGCAAGAAAAAGCAAGGCAAATTGAAGGCAAGGAGATTGTTGTAAAAATAAAATGTGGAGAAAATGGTAAGATTTTTGGTGCTGTAACTGCAAGAGAAATAGCAGAAGGATTTAACACAATTAATCTAGAAGTAGATAAAAGAAAAATAGAATTAAAAGAACCAATAAAATTTGCAGGCAACTATAATTTGAGAGTAAAACTCTATGAAGGCGTATATGCAAAATTTAGTGTTAAGGTCGTTGCCGAGTGATGCGAGTATGTAATTTATCATCTGGAAGTGACGGAAATCTTACATATTTAGAAACTGACAACACAAAAATCTTAGTAGATATTGGTTTGTCATGTGCAGAAACATGTAAAAGACTAAATCTTTTAAATGTTCAGCCCCAAGATATTGATGCCATTTTAATTACGCATGAACATAGTGACCATATTAAAGGGCTTGATGTTTTTGCGTCAAAGTATAAAACAAAAGTATATGTCCATGAAAAAGGTATGGGGGCTGTGTATTCAAAAATGAAAAAACTTGGTGCCATGCAAATGTATGCTTTTGGAGATTTTGCTTTTAACATAAAAGATTTGTTAATAGATAATGTAACACTTCCACATGACTCTGTTCATTGCACGGGATATATTTTTTCGTGTGGTCAAAAAAAAATTAGTATTATAACAGATTTGGGACATACTACAAATGTAATCTTAAATAAAATAAGTGGCAGTTCGCTAGTTTATTTAGAATCAAATCACGATGAACAGATGTTAAAAAACAACCCAAATTATTCGGCATCATTAAAGTCAAGAATACTTGGAAAAAACGGACATTTGTCTAATATTGCGTGTGCACAGGTTGTTGAATATCTTGCAAAAACAGGAACAAAACAAATAATGTTGTCGCACTTATCAAGGCATAACAACACAGAAAGTCTTGCATATGCCACAGTTTGTAATTATCTTAAAACAAAGGGTATTATTGAAGGCGAAAATATAAAAATTTCTGTTGCAAGCATCCATCCAAGTGCAATTTTTAAACTAAACTAAATTAAACTAAACAACTGCAAAGGAGAGCTATGAAAAAAGCAGTTGTTTTTTTATTTGTTGTAGTGGCAATTTTTTTTAGTGGGTGCAATCTTTTAACAAACACAGATACATATTTTTCAGAAAATATAGACATGACACCAAGACAAATTACACTTAGTGGGGAAATGGACACGGTTAGTGTTGTAGAACAGGTGAAAAGTGCTGTTGTGGGCATACAAGCAAATGTAACAGGGGGATATGCAATTGGAAGTGGTGTTGCAATTGCAGATAATGGCTACATACTTACGAACCAACATGTAATTGATGGGGCAAAAAGTGTTGTGGTGTATTTTGCAAATCAAACAAAATCTTCGGCACAAATAATTTGGCAAGATAGTTCACAGGACCTTGCAGTTATTAAATCTGAAACGGCACTTCCATATCTTATTTGCTGTGAAGAAAAAGTGAAAGTTGGAGAAGATGTTTTGGCAATAGGGACTCCACTTACACTGGACTTTAAGCATACGGTTACAAAGGGTATAATTTCGGCACTAAATAGAACATTACAAGTTGAAAATGAAAATGGTACAGTTTCGTATATGCAAAATTTAATACAACATGATGCAAGCATAAATCCAGGGAACAGTGGTGGGCCAATAATAAATTTAAAAGGTGAAGTTGTTGGTATCAACACTTTAAAAGCAAGTGAGGCGGAAGGTATAGGTTTTGCAATTCCTATAAGTGTGGGAAAAACAGCAATTGAAAAACTATCTGTAAGCGAAGATTGGAAACCTTCATATATGGGCATCTTTGCACTTGACAACGAAGTTGCAAGATTTAAAGGCGAAAAATTAGGCACCAATCAAGGTGTGTATGTTGCAAGTGTGGATGAAGAATCTCTTTGTAAAGATTGTTTTATAAAAGGGGATATAATACTTGAAATTAATGGTGAAAAAGTAAATTCTGTTTTAGATTTAAGACTTGTTTTATATAAGTATAAAAGTGGAGACAGTTTAATTGTTAAAGTTTTAAGAAACGATGAAATTATTGAAACAAGATGCAATATGTCAAAAAGATAAATATACAAATTAAGAGTTTTAAATTGTTTTAAAGCTCTTTTTTAAATAAACTAATATTGTTTATAATTAATTTCTTGTTATTGCATTTCATTGGTTGCTATGTTATAATTTAAAAACATATTTTTTATTGAGGTATAACTATAAATTATGGCGATTTAGATTTAAATCTTATAAAAGTTTTTTTGTGTGTTTATGAATCAAAAAGTATTATGCTGGCAAGCAAAAAATGTATATTTCGCAACCTGCTGTTACAAAAAGCATAAAAAAATTAGAAAAATATTTGGGTGGAGATCTTTTTATAAGAACAACAAAGGGACTTGTTCCAACTGAGGAATGTGAAAAACTTAATTCCACGTGGTATACTGCTTTTAAATTTATTGAAAATGGCGTTGATAATTTTACAAATGTTTCAAAATCAATTAAAGGAAAAATTATTATAGGTTCGAGTTCTACCATAATAAGAAAAATTTTAATGTCTTTTATAATGGAGTTTTCAAAAAAATATCCAAATATTTCTATAAATATTGTTGATGCAAACAGCCAAAAGTTAATAAAATATTTAAAGAGAGGGGAAATAAACTTTGCAATTTTAAATACTCCATTTGAAACAAATGAAATAATGGAATGTGTGGTGATTAAAAAAACAGAAGATTGTTTTATTTCAAGCGTAAATTTTGAAAAAGATTTTATTTGCAAAGATGACCTTAATAAATATCCTTTAATAGTTCAAAAAAGACCATCAAATAACAGGGATTATTTTGAACAAATTTGCGTTGAAAATAAAATTCAATTAATGCCACAATATGAGATTGTAAGTTTTGGTTTAATAACAGATTTTGTTGAAAAAAATTTGGGTATTGCCTTTACTGTAAAAGATTTTGTTCAAGATGATATAGATAAAAAAAGAGTTAAAATTATTAATACTGATTTATGTATAAATCCAAGAGAGTTGGTTGTTGCAAATTTAAAACAAAATATAAATTCATACACGAAAAAAACTTTTTATAATTTTTTGGTTAGTTACTTTAAATAATTTATGGATATAATATTTATTAATCGCATTGTGAGTATGATTTTTACACTACAAAATCAAAAAAGTGCGATTTTATTTTTTAAATGCTTGTGATTTTGCGTTTTATATGTATAATATATGCCATGGATAAAAAAATAAAATATAACAAATATGATGCAGGTTTTTGCTTTTTTGGATCAATAATTTTTCCGTCAGTTGTAAGTATAATTTATATGGTTCTTGCAACTATTATAGCTATGTTGCTAGGCGCAAATATAGATGATTTGTCAAACAACCAAGTGTTTATATATTTTTCACTGTTTATATCTCCAATTGCTTTTAGTAGTTTGTTTTTTATATACAACAAGAAAGCAAAAATAAATTGGGTAAATACATTGAATATAAAAAGTAAAATAAGCGTTTTAAACATTGTTTTGTGCGTTGTTTTGGCATTTATTTGTACTTTTGGCTTTACTGATATTGTGAATATGTTTGAAGCAGTTTTAAAGGAACTTGGCTTTAAAGTGCAAAACGACTTGCCTGTTAAAATAGATAACATTGGAATCTTTTTTTTAATGATTTTTGCAATGGCTATTCTTCCTGCTATATTTGAAGAATTGTTGTTTAGAGGGGTTATATTTAATGGTTTAAAAGACTATAACAAGTGGTGGGCAATTTTTGGTAGTGCAATATTGTTTTCACTTATGCACTTAAATATTGAACAAACTGTATATCCATTTATAGTGGGGGCAGTTTTGGCATTTGTTATGCTTAAAACAAACAATATTATTTATCCTATGATTATTCATTTTTTAAATAATGCAATTGTTATTGTTGTAACTTATGTGTCAACAGTAAAAAATTTGCAACCAACAGAGTTTGTTTTGTCGGTTAAGTCGGTGGTTTTTGCAATAACTTATTGCATAACGGCAATACTTTTAATTGCTTTAATAATAAAATTTTTATTAAAAAAACAAAAAAAAGATTCATATACAGAAACAAAAAGTGATATTATAATAGAAGATTTGCCAAAATTGAACACAAACATTAATAAAAAGTATAACATTTTTTTATGGGCAGGCGCCTTTGTTGCAATTTTTGTTTGGGTTGTAGATTTAATTTCGGGTTTTGGTGCATAGAATAGATAAAGGAAAGTTATGTTTAAGAAAAGAAGTGAAATTTTTGATGGTAATTTTGTGTATTTTTTAATACTGGGTTTGTTTATTGTTATAAGAATAATATCGGCGACTTTCTCTCTTAGCGGTGTTGTTGGTTATGTTCTTAATTTTGTTATACAAGTTGGACTAATGCTTTGCTTGTCTTTGTTTTTGTTTTCTTTTTTAAGAAAACAAAAGTTAAAACAAACATTAGACATGTACGGTTTTCATAAAATAAATTTTAAAGCCGTTTTGCTTTCTGTTTTGATTGGCGTGTTGGTTTATTTTGCAACTATTTTTGTTGCAACCTTCTTTTCAGCTATTTTAAAACTTTTAGGATACGAAAAAACATCTGGCTCTGTTATGCAATCATATCCTGTTTGGCTTTTAATTTTGGAACTTATTTTCACATGTGTTCTTCCTGGAATATGCGAAGAAGTTGCAAATAGGGGAATGGTTCTTAGTGTTTATAAAAAAAGTGGGGCAAAAAAGGCAATTCTTTTAAGTGGGCTTTTGTTTGGACTTATGCATCTTAATATCGAACAATTCTTTTATGCAACAATAATTGGTTTTTTCTTCGGGTTTGTTGTTCTTTTAACTGACAGTATTTATCCAACAATGATTATGCATTTTACAAATAATGCTGTAAGCACTTTAATGGGATTTTCGCTATTTCATAATTTGCCAATAGGAACTGCAATAAACAACTTTTTAAATTCTTTTGCAAGTGGAAATCCTGTTGTTTCAATTATACTCATTTTTGCTTTGATAATAACAATTGTTTTTCTGCTTATGTTTTTAACTCTTCAATTATTTAAGCAAACAAGAGTGCAAAAATTAACCAAAATGGCCAACGATATTATGAAAAGCGAACTTAGAAAAGAAATTATGGGTGATTTGGTTGAAGAAGAAAAAAAGGATGTTGACAACATTGAGTTTACAAAAGAAATTCTTGGATCAAAAAGAATATTTAATGTAAATTTTAAAAATTTGCCGATTTTGGGAGGAAATTTATATAAACCAACATTTAAAGACAACATATTTTTGTATGTAAATTTGTTTATGAGTGCCCTTATAACCATATTTACATTTATTTGGGGAATTTTATAATGTTTAAAATAAATTTATATTGCGTTGGCAATTTAAAGGATAAAGAATATATTTCAATGTGTGAGGAATATAAAAAGAGAATTTCTCGCTTTGCAAATATAAATATTATTGAAATAAAAGAAAAAAATGAATTGGGTAACATTGATCTAATAATTGAAAATGAAACAAAAGAAATTTTAAACAAAATAAATTCATCAAACATTGTTTTGTTTGATGTTGATGGTGATAGTTTTTCAAGCCAAAAATTTGCAAATTTTATTGAAAAATTTTTTAATACTAACAGCGAAATTAATTTTGTTATTGGTGGAAGTTATGGGGTGTCAAATACATTAAAAAACAATGCAAATAAAAAAATTAGTTTAAGTGCAATGACATTTCCTCACAGACTTTTTAGAGTTATGGCGCTAGAACAAATTTATAGGGCTTTTACAATTATGAATAATGTGTCATATCACAAATAATTTAAATTTAAAATTAAATAAAAATAGCCATTTTTCAAATTGACTATTTTTTTATTTTGTACTAGCATATTTGCATGGAAAATAAATTTATGAATGTTGCAATAGAATTGGCAAAAAAAGCATACAAGAAGAATGAAGTGCCAATTGGAGCAATTATAGTAAAAAATAATAAAATCATATCAAAAGCATACAACAGGCGTGAAAAAACTCAAAATGCAATATTGCATGCAGAAGTTGATGCAATAATAAAAGCATGTAAAAAACTTAAATCTTGGCGTTTGGATGATTGTGAAATGTATGTAACGCTTAAACCTTGCCCAATGTGTGCAGGGGCAATTGTTAACGCCAGAATAAAAACTGTTTTTTATGGTGCAAAGGATACAAATGATAACAATAATTTGTTTGAACAAATTGTGGAAAACAATTTAAGATTAAATCATAAAACACAACATTTTTATTTGCCAAATGAAAATTGTGAAAATTTGCTTAAAAGTTTTTTTAAAAGCAAAAGAAACAAGTGATTTTTTTATTATGAATTTTTGTTTTTGTAAATAAAATTTAGCATATTTATAAAAATTGTTGTAAAATTTTGTAGAATAAGTTATACTAAAATCATGGTTAAGAAGGTAAAAAGAAAAACTACGTTTTTTAGAGTTGTGGAGTATATTGTAAATATTATTGTTTATCCAATAATCATAATATCATTTTTTTCAAGTTTCTTTATGCTTGTTGCAAGAAGCAATAATTTAGTGTCTCCAATTTTTGGAAAAACTTTTGTTAGGGTTTTGTCTAACAGTATGAGTGAATATTGCCCAGAGGCAGAACGCCATTTTGTTAAAGGCGACATTGCTGTTGTGCAAACAAAAAATGTAACATATCAGGTGGGAGATATTATTGCTTTTTATTATCATCATGATGATGAAGACAATGCTCAACTTTTCAATTTAACACAAATTGAAACAAAACAAGTTGAAAAGTTAGATCAAAACGGTAATGTTGTTACAGATGAAAATGGACAAACCGTTTATGTTGAAAATAGATATAGTCCAGTAAGAGATGACAATGGTGAGGTTGTTTTTAATACAGAGTTGTATAATTCCATAATAAATGCAAGCGTTGGAGAAGAGTTCTATTATGAAGAGTACAAAGAATATTACGAAAAAACACAAGCGCCAGAGGATAGAGATACTGTTGAAGAGGTTATAGAAGCAAACACTCCGGTATATTTTCATCAAATTGTTCAAATAAAAATAGATGCTTCTGGAACAATATTTTATGTGACAAAAGGAACGGCAAATTCTGCAACTGATGGTTATGCAATTAGAGAAGATTTTGTTGCTGGTAAATATGTGAGCACGCCAGATTGGTTGGCATCGTTAATAAATTTCTGTGCATCAACGGAAGGTATGCTTTTGCTAGTTGTTTTCCCAATTTCAATTGTTGTTTTGGTTGAACTTTTGTCGGTTATTGAGCAAATAAACAATTTGTTGTTGGAAAAAAGGGTTATAAATCGAGAAGTTCCTTTTGACACAAAAGAGTGCGCAAAGGCAAGCATTGGGCTTGAAATGCGAGAGAGTGATAAAATATACTTATACGATGTCATGCCCGGTGAATTTAAATTGGATGTGTATAACTTTTTGTGGGGATGTTTAGAAGAAAGTCAAAATAAAAAACAACAAAAAATTTATGCAACAAGCAAGCTTGCAACAAATGTTTATGATGAAAACAATTTGGAACCATATTATTCAACTTGGTCTGATATGTTTAAGTCGAAGAGAATGAAAAAACAAATTGCGCAAGCGCAGGTAAAGGCAGAAAATGATAGATATGCTGATGTTTTAAATAAAGAATATCAAAACTATCGTGATGGCGAAAATCCATATGATTTTATGGATGCAGATGAAATTCTTAAAAAAGAAGAGTTAGCAAAAGAAGAAGATAAGTTTGCACATCAAAAAAATATATATGATGTAAAACAAGGTGAAAAACTTAAAAAATCTATTGATGATAAACTAGAAGAAATAAATGAAAAGCAAACAAAACTAAAAACATCAAGTGTAAAGCCTAAAAAACCGCCAAAAAAACCATTGCAAAAAACGGTGGGAAAGGCAAACAATCAAAATGCTGATAAAAAAATCAATAACAATGCAAAAGTTGAAACTAAAAAAATGCCACCTAAAAAGGTTGATGTAAATAAAGAAAGTACAGCAAAAAAACAACCACCTAAAAAAATTCCACCAAAAAAATAAAGCCACGTGGCTTTATTTTTTTGCAATATTTTAAATCATATAAATTATTTGTTTTGTTAAATTGTTTGCAAGAATTTTTTTGTATGTGTTACACTAACCATATGACAAATAAAAAACCAAAAAACACTGCGTATACTTTGCTTGGAAAAATTGGAGACATTTTGCTGTTTCCCATTGTTATTATTTCACTTTGCGTAAGTTTGCTTATTTTCTTTCAATCAAAAACAGACACTCTCCCTTCTTTTTTTGGAGTTTCAATTGTAAGAATATTATCTGGTAGTATGGAAAATAGTGGCTTTAATATTGGTGACAATGTTATTATCAAAAAAACAGACACAAACACTCTTTGGAAAGGTGATATTATTGCCTTTTTTCAAAAAACAGATCCCGCTGACAGTGGTAGGGTTTTGACGGAACTAGACAGTGTTAGTCAAGAACCTGTGATAACAAAACCAATTCCAGAAGATAGGTTGACAATTGAAGATTTGCAAGGAACTGGACTTAAGGTGATTTTTCATGAAATTATAAATGTATATTATGATGAAACTGGAACAAGATTTTTTGAAACAAAAGGTTCGTCGAATGGTAGTCCTGACAGCATAAAAGTTAGAGCGGACTTTGTTTTGGGTAAATACATTGAAACGCCAACATGGTTTAGAGGAGCAGTTAGATGGCTTTCAAGTGCAATGGGTATGGTTGTTTGTGTTTGTATACCGCTTGGAATTTTGGTGATATTTCAGTCGCTTGCTCTAATTGAACAAATAAATTTTATGTATGTTGAAAAAAAATTGATGAAAGGCGAAATGCACTGGCAAGATAGAGAGGCAAAAAGACTCATAAAAACTGGCGACATGGAAGAAGTTTGCAAAATAATATATTATATGAAAGTTGAAGAAGAAGAAAGGGAAGAACTTGCTGATAACTTGTGGGTGTTTAAATCCAATTTAAACAAAAAACAAAAAACTCTTAAAAATAATGTAGAGGAAGGCATAGAAATTCTTAAAAACAAAGGGAAAAGAGAATATTTGCTTTTTTGGAAGAACCATTTAAAATGGAAGTGGGACATAAAACATATTGATGAAGAATTGACATATTTGATATATACAGAAAAGGTGAAGGAGTAAAAAATACGCAATAGCAATTTGCTATTGCGTATTTTTGTGGTTTTTTATTAAATTTGCTTGAATTGCTTTTTAAATTTTCAGTATATGGTGCATAAGTGTGGCATAAAACAATGTATTTTGTATAATTGTGTAAAAAAAAATTAAAAATTGATTAAAATTGCTTAAAATTATTTGACCAAATCTTATTTAATTTATATAATAACATCGAAACTTAGTTAAATGAAATTTTATATTTTTGTGTGATAAAAATGCCGTTTTCACGCATAATAAAAATGCCTAGTAATTTAACTAGTTTAAAAACAACAAAACAAGCGTAACACAGTAAGGTGCCGTTCTTACAAAAATGTGTGATTGCTATGTTTGGTTGTAAAAAAATAAAAAAGGGAGATTTAAAATGAAAAGAAAAATAAAAGTTTTTTCAGCAATTGCTTCTCTTTGTTTGGCAGTTGCATTAATGGCTTTTGGTGTATATGCTGCAACACAAGTTACATATACATTGAGCGGTACTGTTGAATATGAAGTTGCTGGCGTTATCGCAGATATTGATGTTGAATGGTATACAAACGATACATTACTAAATGTAACAGATCAAGCTGGTAATGTTACTTGGAACAAAACAGCAGAAACACCAGCGTTGAATGGTTATGATTACAACTATGGAAGTACATCAGATACTCCAAGTGATTCAATCGCTGCAACTTTTGGAGAATATGCAGCAATTAAAATAGTTGTAACAGTTACAAACTATTCTAAAACAAATGCTATTAATTTGGCAGGAACACAAATTGTAAAAAAGGGACAAGATGATAACCTTGTTGTACAGGCAAAAACTGACAATGCAGCAACAGTACCTGTAGTACCAGAAGATGAAACAACAAAGGAAGTGACTCTTGAATACTATGTATATCTTTCTGATGTTACAAAAAGTTTGACAGAGGGAGCTGGATTTACTTTAACTGTAATTCTTAAAAAATAATTTTTGGTTGAGTAGAAGGCATAATATAATTGTACTACAAAAACTAAGCGAGGGGCAAAATGAAAAAGAAAGTTAAATTGTTTGTTACAATTGCTTCATTTTGCTTGGCAATTTCGATGCTAGCATTTGGTGTTTATGCGGCGTCAAGCGTGTCTTACACTGTTAGTGGCACACTAACTTACACGGTAAGCAATGCGCTTGTTGGTGTGAGTACGCAAATGTATATACTTGACCCAAATGTTAAGCACACAGAAAGTTCGGTGGTTTCGGCAGGCGATTCTGCTTGGCAAACTTTTGGTAAAGCGCAAACTTGGTTTTCTTATGACACAAGCACAAATGTAATTAACAGTGAAGAGGGTTTTGCGAATTTGCAAACATTGCAATTTAATACATCGTTTGCATATAAAATTGTTGTAACAATTTCAACAATAAATAAAACAGGAACTGTTACGGCTGCCCCAGTACCAATAACAAATAAACCAGTAAATACATTTATTGTTAGTCCTACTGCGGGGGTGGTTACAATTTCAAAACCATTAGATTTGGTTTATTATATAGGGCTTGATGATGCAACAACAAATGCATCGGGAAATTTTAGTTTGCCAATTAATATCTTATTTGATGCTAAGTAAAATAAGCACACAAATAGGGCTATTATAATAGCAAAAAAATTTATAAATTTTATAAACGGCAAATAAAAGTAGGCGTAAACGCCTGCTTTTTTTGCCCTAAACAAAAATTTGAAGCAGGCGTAAAACGCTTGCTTTTTTGCTTTAAATAAACAAAGGTGCGTGAGCGTTGTAATTGGAGACTTATAAAATAACAAAACATTTATTTTTTTTACGATAAGTGTAAATAAATTTAAAAAAACTGCTTATTTATACAAACAAAATTTTTAATTTGTTTAAGTTTTTTTGTGCAATTTTTTAAACATTTAGTTTTTGTAAATAAACATTTAAAAACCAAAATTATTTTTAAAAACCATAAAAAAGGTGTTGACAAGAGGGTGTGTAATATTATACAATACCATGTAATGTGGCAAAGTACGGGTTGACGCATGAAGTTACTTGTTTCCTAGCAAGCGGAAAAGGATAATTCATGTCGACAAGTTCTGCTTAAAGCAGGGCGACCAACAAACGCCTTTTTATTTTAAAACCACATACAAACACACGGAATAGTGTTGAAAACAAATAAAAGGTTTACATTTATGTAATTTGTTGGCTAGCACAAAACAACAGGAGGTTAAAAATGGCAACACAAAAAATTAGAATCAAACTAAAATCTTACGACCATACACTTCTTGACCAAGCATGTGTAAGAATAATAAACACTGCAAACAAGAGTGGTGCCAAAGTGGTGGGTCCAGTTCCTCTTCCAACAGACAAGGAAGTTATAACTGTTATTCGTTCACCACACAAACACAAAGACAGTCGTGAACAATTTGAATCTAGAACACACAAAAGAATGATAGATGTGTATCCAACTTCACCAAAGCAAACTGATGCATTTATGAAATTAGATTTGCCTGCAGGTGTTGATATAAAAATCGAACTATAAGGAAGGAGAAGAAAATGAATAAAGCAATTATAGGCAAAAAACTAGGAATGACACAAATCTTCACACCTGATGGTTTGGTTGTTCCGGTTACAGTAGTTGAAGCCGGTCCTTGCAAAATTGTTCAAATAAAAACACAAAGCAAGGAAGGTTATGATAGTGTTGTTGTTGCTTTTGATGAAACAAAAGAATCAAGAGTAAACAAAGCACAAATGGGAGCATTTAAAAAAGCAAATGTTCCTGCACACAGAATTTTAAGAGAGTTAAAACTTGAAAATTCACAAAACTATCAAATCGGATCATCAATCCTTTGCGATATATTTAACGAAAAAGACAAAGTTGATGTAACCGGTTTAACAAGAGGTCGTGGTTTTACTGGTGTTATCCAAAGATGGAATCAACATCGTTTAAAAATGACACACGGAACAGGACCTGTTCATAGAGAAGTAGGGTCTATGGGTGCAAACAGTACACCATCAAGAGTATTTAAAAACAAACATCTTGCTGGACACTACGGACACGAGAGAGTAACAATTCAAAATTTGGAAATTGTTAAGGTCGATTCTGCTCGCAATTTGCTACTTATTAAAGGTTGCATACCTGGTCCAAGAGGAACAGTTGTAACAGTTAGTGAAGCGGTTAAAGGAGGCAAATAATGAAAGCAAAAGTATATAATATGCAAAACGCCGAAGTTGGTACAATCAATTTAAAAGATTCAGTTTTTGGTGTTGAGTATAATGAACCTTTAATTCACGATGCAGTTGTTGCTTACAATGCAAACAATCGTCAAGGAACAAAATCTGCACTTACAAGAAGTGAAGTTAGAGGACACGCAAAAAAGCCTTGGAAACAAAAACACACTGGACATGCTAGACAAGGTTCAACAAAAGGCCCTCAATTTGTGGGTGGTGGAGTTGTTTTTGCTCCAAAGCCAAGAGATTTCTCTAAAAAGCAAAACAAAACAGCAAGAAGATTTGCACTTCTTAGCGCAATATCTCAAAAACTTGCACAAAAAGAACTTCTTATTTTGGATGAATTTAAACTTGAAAATGCAAAAACAAAAGAAGTTAAGGCATTTTTAGATGCATTTGGTTTTAAAGCAAGCACTCTTATTGTTTTAGATCAAAAGAGCGATGAGGCTTTAAGAGCAACAAATAATATTCAAAAAACAAGTTTAACAACAACAGACTTATTAAATGTTTATGATGTTGTTGCAAACAAGCAAGTTGTTCTTACAAAGTCGGCTGTTAAAAAATTAGAGGAGGCTTATGCAGAATAATGAAAGCACAAGATATTATAATTAAACCTGTTTTAACAGAAAAGGCATATTCAGGAATTGCAAACAAAGTTTATACTTTTAAAGTTAACGCTGATGCAAATAAAATTCAAATTAGAAAAGCAGTTGAAGAACTTTTTAACGTTAAAGTTGAAAGAGTAAACAAAGTTAGCGTTAAAGGTAAAGAAAAAACAAGAAATTTAAAAGAAGGAAGAACGGTTGGTAAAACAAGTGATTACACAAAAGCAATTGTTACTCTTACAAAAGATAGCAAACCAATTGCGTTCTTTGAAAGTTTATCGTAAAAGGAGTATAATTAGTTATGGCAATTAAAACAAGCAAACCAACATCTGCTGGTCGTAGATTTTATACAAAAGCAACCTTTGAAGAAGTAACTAAAAAAACTCCTGAAAAAAGTTTGCTAGTAACAAAAAAGAAAACAGCAGGCAGAAATGTTAGTGGAAAAATAACAGTTCGTCATATTGGTGGCGGAAACAGACAAAAATACAGAATAATTGATTTTAAAAGAAATAAAGATGGAATACCAGCAAAAGTTGTTGGCATTGAATACGATCCTAATCGTAGCGCATACATCGCATTAGTTTGCTATGCTGATGGCGAAAAAAGATACATCTTGGCTCCACTTGGTTTAAGTGTTGGTGACACTGTTCAAAGTGGTAAAGATGCAGAAATAAAAGTCGGAAACGCTCTTCCACTTGAATTTATTCCAGTTGGTTCAGTTATCCACAATGTTGAATTAGTTGCAGGAAAAGGTGGACAATTTGGAAGAAGTGCTGGTGTTGAAATTAGCCTTATGGCAAAAGAAGGAAAATATGCAACACTTCGTATGCCAAGTGGCGAAATGAGAAAAGTGCTTTTAACTTGCAAAGCAACACTTGGAACTGTTGGAAATGCAGATCATGAACTTATTTCTCTTGGAAAAGCAGGAAGAAAAAGACATATGGGTATAAGACCAACTGTTCGTGGTGTGGTAATGAACCCTAATGATCACCCACATGGTGGTGGTGAAGGTAAGAGCCCTGTTGGACACAAAACACCTCTTACACCTTGGGGTAAACCAGCTCTTGGCTTAAAGACAAGAAAATCTAAAAAAGCATCTAACAAGTTAATTGTTAAGAGAATAAATTAGGAGATAAAATATGAGTAGATCATTAAAGAAGAAACCATATGTTTGCCCAAGACTCATGAAAAGAGTTACAGAAATGGATCCAAGCAACAAAAAACCTATAAAAACTTGGTCACGTTCTTCTGTGATATATCCTGAATTTGTAGGCTACACTTTTGCAGTTCACAATGGAAGAAAACACATCCCTGTTTATTGTACAGCAGAAATGGTTGGACATAAACTAGGTGAGTTTGCACCAACAAGAACTTTTAAAGGTCATGCTGGAAGTAAAAAGTCGACTACAACGGCAACAAGAGGCTAAGAGGTGAATAATGGCAACAAGAATTAGAGAAAAAGCACAAGCGAGAAAACAGGCAAAAGACACTCGCCCATATGCAAAAGTAAAATATGTAAGAATGAGCCCATCAAAGGTTAGAATTGTTCTTGATTTGGTTAGGGGCAAAAAGGTAGAAGATGCTGTTGCAATATTAGAAAATTCAACAACATATGCAGCAGAAGTTTGCTTAAAACTATTAAAATCTGCTATTGCTAATGCTGAAAACAACAAAGGTTTAAACAGAGCAGATTTGTTTGTAGAAGAATGTTACGTTGGTGCTGGTCCTACACTTAAAAGACTTGATATTCGTGCAAGGGGTAGAGCCAACAGATTATTAAAAAGAAGTTCTCATATTACCATGATACTTGGTAATATTGAAGCGTAAGGAAAGGAGGCAAAACAATGGGTCAAAAAGTAAGTCCAATAGGATTTAGAGTAGGAATTAACAAACAATGGGATTCTTCATGGTTTGCAAGCAAAGAAGATTTTGCCAAATTCCTTCTTGAAGACAAAAAAATTAGAAACTTTTTTGCAAAATCTTATGCACAAGCTGGAATTTCAAAAGTAAATATTGAAAGAACAAAAGAAAGATTGGTTATCAATGTTTTAACATGCAGACCAGCAGTTTTGATTGGACAAAAAGGTTCAAATATTGAAGTTATCAAAAAACAACTTTCAAAAATTATAAGCCCAACAAAAAATCTTGTTATTAATGTTAAAGAAGTTAAAAAACCAGATTTGGATGCAAATTTAGTTGCTGAAAGTATTGTAAATCAACTTGAAAAAAGAGTTGCATATAAAAGATGTTTAAAACAAGCCTTGCAAAGAGTTATGAAAGCCGGAGCAAAAGGTTGCAAGGTTAGAGTTAGTGGCGTTGTTAATGGTGCAAACACTATTGGAACAAGTGAAACATACAAAGAAGGATCTCTACCTCTTCAAACAATAAGAGCAGATATCGATTATGGTGTTTCAGCCGCATATACCAACTATGGAAAACTTGGTGTTAAAGTTTGGATTTATAAAGGTGATATACTTGATAAAAAAGAACATTTAAATGACAACAAAGGAGGACAAGACTAATGTTAATGCCAAAAAGAGTAAAAAGAAGAAGAGTTCATCGTGGCAGAATGACTGGCGTTGCAACTCGTGGTAACACACTCGCTTATGGAGATTTTGGTCTTGTTGCATTAGAGCCATGTTGGATTAAATCAAATCAAATTGAAGCTGCTCGTATAGCAATGACAAGATACATTAAACGTGGTGGTAAAGTTTGGATAAAAATTTTCCCTGATAAACCAGTAACAAAAAAACCTGCTGAAACTCGTATGGGTTCAGGTAAAGGTTCACCAGAATTCTGGGTTGCTGTTGTTAAACCAGGCAGAGTGCTTTTTGAAATGACAGGAGTTAGTGAAGAAGTAGCAAGAGAAGCATTAAGACTTGCTGGACACAAACTTCCTTGCAAAGTAAAATTTGTAAAAAAAGAAGAACAAGGTGGTGTCAACAATGAAAATTAAGGAATTAAGAAGTTTAACAGTTGAAGAATTAAATCAAAAACTTGTTGACTTAAAACAAGAATTATTCAATCTTCGTTTTTCACAAGCAACCGGTAATTTGCCAAACCCAATGCAAATTCATAATGTAAAGAAAGATATTGCTAGGGTTAATACATTATTAAAAGAGAAAAAGGCATAGGGGGAAGATATGGAAAATTTAGAAAGAAACAATCGTCCTAGCAAAGTAGGAACAGTAGTTAGTGCTGGCAAAATGAATAAAACTGTGGTTGTTGCTGTTGTTTCAAGCAGAAAACACCCACTTTACAAAAAAGTCGTTAAACAAACAACAAAATTTAAAGCTCATGATGAAAACAACGAATGTGGAATTGGTGACACTGTTGAAATTATGGAAACAAGACACATTTCTAAGGACAAATATTATAGAGTTGTAAAGATTGTTGAAAAGGCAAGATAGGAGGATACAAAATGATTCAACCACAAACAAGATTAAAAGTTGCTGATAACACTGGAGCAAAACAAATCATGTGTATCCGTGTTCTTGGCGGTTCTTATAGAAGAAGCGGAAATATTGGTGATGTTATTGTTGCATCAGTAAAAAGCGCAATTCCTGGTGGAGCAGTAAAAAAGGGAGATGTTGTTAAGGCTGTTATTGTTAGATCAAGCAAGGGTCTTCGTCGCCCAGATGGTTCACACATTAAATTTGATGATAATGCAGCAGTTATTATCGATAACCAAAAACAACCAAAAGGTACTCGTATTTTTGGACCTATTGCAAGAGAACTAAGGGATAAGGGATATATGAAAATTATATCACTTGCACCAGAAGTTATATAAAAGGAGAAAAACATGGCAAAATTATTTGTTAAAAAAGGTGATACAGTAGTTGTAATCGCTGGAAAAGAAAAAGGCAAAACAGCTAAAGTCTTGGGTGTTTCTCCAAAAACAAACAAAGTTCTTGTTGAAAATGTAAATGTTGTAACAAAACATCAAAGAAGAAAATCACAAGAAGATAAAGGTGGAATAATCAAAAAAAGTGCACCACTTTGTGCATCAAATGTTATGGTTGTTTGCCCAGACTGTGGAAAAGCAACAAGAGTTGCTCATAAAGAAATTGAAGGCAAAAAAGTTAGAGTTTGCAAAAAATGCGGAGCAAGTCTTGACAAGGCAATGGCTAAAACAGTAAAAAAATTAGCTAAACAAGAAAAGAAATCTTCTGCAAAAGAAGAAAAATCAACACAAGCAAAAGTTGAAGGAACAAAAACTGAAAAGAAAACAACAACAAAAAAGGCTTCAACAACAGCTAAAAAATCAACAACAAAAAAAGAAGTTGTTAAGGAGGAGGAATAATGAAAAGTAGATTATCAGTTTTATATAAAGAAAAAGTTGTTCCTGCACTTCTTGAAGAATTTGGTTATAAAAATGTAAATGAAGTTCCAAAACTTAGCAAAATAGTTTTAAATATGGGACTTGGCGAAGTTAAAGACAATTCAAAAAGTTTTAATATTGCAGTTGATGAATTAACAGCAATCGCAGGTCAAAAAGCAGTTCCTACTGTTGCTAAAAAGGCTATTTCCAACTTTAAAGTTCGTCAAGGCATGAAAGTTGGTGCAAAAGTTACACTTCGTGGTGACAGAATGTACGAATTTTTAGACAGACTTATATCAATTGCTCTTCCAAGAGTTAGAGATTTTAAGGGTGTTTCAACAAAAGCGTTTGATGGAAAAGGAAATTACGCATTAGGAATTAAAGAACAACTTATTTTCCCTGAAATTCAATATGATAAACTAGACAAAATTAGAGGTTTAGATATTATAGTTGTAACAAGTGCAAAGTCGGATGAAGAGGCAAAATCATTACTTGAAAAAATGGGTATGCCTTTTAGAACAAGAGGTTAAGGAGAGTAATATGGCAAAAACAGCATTAAAAGAAAAACAAAAAAGAAAACAAAGATTTTCTACAAGAGAATATACTCGTTGTTCAATTTGTGGTCGTCCACACTCTGTTCTTAAAAAGTATGGTATTTGCAGAATATGTTTTAGAGAACTTGCATCAAAGGGAGAAATTCCTGGTGTTAAGAAGGCTAGTTGGTAAGGAGGAATATAGATATGATTTTAACAGATCCAATCGCAGATATGCTTACCCGTATTCGTAATAGCATAACGGCTAAGCACATCGAAGTAACAATTCCTGCTTCAAAAGAAAAAATGGCAATTTTAAATATTCTTCTTGATGAAGGTTATATAAAAGAACTAAAACTTGTTGAAGAAGGAACAATTAAAAATATTGTTGTTAAACTTAAATATGATGAAAATGGAAATAGCGTTATTCAAGGTCTAAGAAGAATTTCAAAACCAGGACTTAGAGTTTATGCAGAAAAAGATAAATTACCAAAAGTAATAAATGGACTTGGAATTGCAGTTATTTCAACAAACAAAGGTATTTTAACAGATAAGCAAGCTCGCACCCTTAATGTTGGTGGTGAAGTTTTGGCTTTTGTATGGTAGGAGGAAAATATGTCTAGAATAGGTAGAAAACACATAGATTTGCCAGCAGGAGTTGAACTTTCAGTAGACAACGGACTTGTTACTGTTAAAGGTCCAAAAGGAACTTTAACACAAGAAGTTGACAAACTTATAACTGTTAAAGTTGAAAATACTAAGGTTGAACTTACAAGAGCAAACGATAGTAACGAAGCAAAGGCAAAGCACGGTCTTTACAGAGCAATTTTGGCAAACATGGTAACTGGTGTTAGCAAAGGTTTTGAGAAAAAACTTATCATTAACGGTATTGGTTACAAGGCACAAAAACAAGGAAACAAACTTGTTCTTAACTTGGGATATTCACATAATATTGAAGTTAACGAAGAAGATGGTATAACTTTGGAATGTCCTTCTAACCTTGAAATTCTTGTTAAAGGAATTGACAAGCAAAAAGTTGGACAAGTTGCTTCAAAAATTAGAGATTTAAGAAAAGTTGAGCCTTATCATGCATATGGCGTTCGTTATGCAGACGAAGTCGTTGTGAGAAAAGTTGGAAAAACAGCAGGCAAGGGTAAAAAATAGGAGGAGAGCATAAATGTTTAAAAAAGAAGACAAAAATAATTTAAGAGTTATAAGACATGCTCGTGTTAGAAAAAAAATATCTGGAACAAGTGATTGCCCTAGACTTGATGTTTATAGAAGTAATGCAAGTATTTATGCTCAAATAATAGACGATTCAAAAGGAGTTACTTTGCTTGCAGTATCAAGCCGTGATAAAGATTTAGAGAGCAAACTTAAAGGAAAAACAAAAACCGAGCAAGCTAGAATTGTTGGTGAAACAATTGGAGAAAAAGCACTTTCAGCAAAAATTAAAAATGTGGTTTTTGACAGAGGTGGATATATTTACACAGGAAGAGTTCAAGCATTGGCCGAAGGCGCAAGAAGTGCTGGACTAGAATTTTAGGAGGTTATCGTGGTAGAAAAAGAAGAAATTAAAAAAACCAGAAAACCAAGAGAAGAGAGATCAAGGCGTGATGATATCGGTATTGATAAAAATCTTGTGGCAGTTCGTCGCGTTACAAAAGTTGTTAAAGGTGGAAGAACTTTAAGATTTTCTGCAGTTGTTGTAGTAGGAGATCGTAAAGGCAATGTTGGAATGGGAATTGGCAAAGCAAAAGAAGTTCCTGTTGCAATAGACAAAGCAACAATGGCTGCTAAAAAAGATATGAAACCTATTAATATTGTAAACGGAACAATTCCACATGAAATAATAGGTAAATATGGCACATCAAAAATTCATTTGATGCCAGCAAAAGAAGGTTCAGGGATCATCGCTGGTGGTGGTGCACGTGCTGTACTTGAACTTGCTGGTGTTAAAGATATTGTGACAAAAATTCACGGTTCAACTAACAAAATTAACAGTGTGAGAGCAACTCTTAACGGGTTAAGAAGCGTTAGAACAAAGGAACAGATTGCTGCTCTTCGTGGTAAATCTGTTGAAGAGATCTAGGAGGAATTATGGCACAAGAAAAACAATTAAAGGTAACTTTGGTAAGAAGTCCTATTGGTTATAACAAAAAACAGCTTCAAATTATAGAAGCACTTGGATTAAGAAAATTAAATAATTCTGTTGTTTTACCAGACAATGCAAGCATTAGAGGAAGTATTTCTCATGTTGCACACTTGGTAAAAGTGGAAGAAATATAGGAGGAAAAAAATGGATATTCAAACACTTTCTCCAGCAAAAAATTCTAGAACTAGCTCTTTTAGAGTTGGTCGTGGAATAGGTAGTGGAATTGGAAAAACAAGTGGAAAAGGACACAAAGGACAAAATGCAAGAAGCGGTGGTGGAGTTAGACCAGGTTTTGAAGGCGGACAATTACCACTTGTAAGAAAAATGCCAATTAGAGGTTTCAATAACTACAATTTTGCAAAAAAATATTCAACTTGCAATGTAGGTGATTTGGAACAGTTTGAAGAGAACTCAGTTATTACACTTGAACTTTTATACGAAACAAGAGTTGTAGGAAAAATGTTGCCATATGGACTTAAAGTTCTTGGCAATGGAGAACTTACAAAACCACTTATAGTAAGAGCTAAAAAATTTACTAAAAGTGCTGTTGAAAAAATAGAAAAAGTCGGTGGAAAAGCTGAGGTGATCTAATGTTTAGAACTTTATATAGTGCTTTTAAAATTAAAGACTTAAGAAAAAAACTTTTAATAACACTACTTTTACTGTTTGTTTATAGAGTAGGGTGCTGGCTAACTGTCCCTGGAATTAGTCCTGGGGCACTTCAAGACCAAGTTTCGGGTTCAACGGGGATAACATTTTTATCTCTTATGAACTCAATCAGTGGTGGTGCACTTGCAAATGCATCGTTTTTTGCGTTAGGAGTTTCTCCTTATATTAGTGCATCAATTATCGTTCAACTTATAGCAATGGCTTTTCCAGATATGCTTAAAAACGACAACAAGCAAAAAAAGATTAATTTTTTAAATAGAATTGTTGCTTTAATACTTGCAATTGCTCAATCAATTGGTATTGTTGTTTCATATGCTAATTCTGAAGGCTTTATAGATACGAGAATGTTTGGTGAATCTGCACCAGTTTGGCTTTCTTGTATGTTTATTGTTGTAATGCTTGTTTCAGGTGCAATGTTCACCGTTTGGCTTGGTGAAAAAATTACAAGTATTGGTGTTGGTAACGGACTTTCACTTTTAATTTTTGTTGGAATATTATCAACAGCATGCACAGGACTTTTTACAGCAGCACAAGGAGTTGCACAAAATATTGATTATTTGTGGACAATTTTAATTTTCCTTTTTGCAGTAGTACTTATATTTGGTCTTATCATCTTTATCGACAATGCAGAAAGAAGGATAGTATACCATGCAGCGGGATACACGAGAGATTCAAGGTTTAATAGACCAAGTTCTTATTATCCAATGAAAGTTAATTCAACAGGTGTTATTCCAATTATTTTTGCAAATGCACTTGTATCATTCCCTCAAATGCTAATCACAATATTCTGGCCTAATACAGAATTTGCAGATTGGTGGACAAGATACTTGGGAACAGGTTCATGGGTATACATTGTTGTTACAGCACTCTTGATATTATTTTTAACAGTGGTTTATGGTGCAATGATGTTTAAAGAACAAAATCCTAGTGAATTTTTCCAAAAGAATAATTTAACTATAAATATGTTCCATCATGGAAAACAAACAGCAGATTATTTAAATAGAATTAATTCTAGATTAAATTGGTTCTGTGGAATATATTTGGCGTTTATTGCACTTGTTCCAAGTTTGGTGTTTAATGCACTTGCTACAACAAGTTTAGATTCTACACTCATAAACGCTTTTAGTGTTACAGGGCTTATGATTTTGGTTTCTGTTGCACTTGAATTTGAAAAACAATTAGATCAGCAAGTCGCAAGAAGAACTGAAAATAGAGGTTTTTTAAAAAGAGTTAAAATATAAATAGAAACGGAGTTGTATGAACATTATTCTATTGGGCGCTCCTGGGTCTGGAAAGGGCACGGAAGCCACTTTGATTGCAAAAGATTATTGTATTCCAGCAATTTCGACTGGGGACATTATAAGGTATAACATAAAAAACAAAACACAAAATGGTGCCATATATGAAAAATATATAAATTCTGGTCAATTAGTTCCAGACCAAATGGTTATTGATTTGGTTAGGGAAAGATTGATGGAAAATGACACAAAAGATGGTTATATTTTAGACGGGTTTCCAAGAACTGTTGCTCAGGCAAAATCGCTTGCAACATTTGCTAAAATTGATATTGTTATTTTTATTGATGTGGATTTTAATAATATCGAAGAAAGAATTTTGTCAAGAAAAATTTGTCCAAATTGCAAAACAATTTATAATACAAAAACTTATAAAAATAATTTTTGTAAATTTTGCAAAACCAAATTGGTAAAAAGGGATGATGACAGTAAAGAAATTCTAAAAAATAGATTTGATGTTTATTTAAAACAAACAGAACCTCTTATTGGTTTTTATAAAGAGCAAAATTTATTGTATAGAGTAAACGGTAATAATCAAAAAGATGAAGTTTATGATGAAATAAAACAAATTTTGCAAAATGAAGGTAAAAAATGATTTGTAAAACACAGCAAGATATCGATGGAATGAGAAAAGCAAATAAAGTTGTTAGTGATGCATTAAAATATGCAGAATCACAAATTCGTCCCGGCATTTCCACCTATGAACTTGACAAATTGGTAGAAAAGTTTATAATAGATCACGGTGCAATACCATCTTTTAAAAATTTTGAAGGGTATCCAGCAAGCATTTGCGCTTCTGTAAACGAAGTGGTTGTTCATGGAATACCAAGCAAAGAAATTATTTTAAAAGAAGGCGACATTATAAGCATTGATATAGGAACAATTGTTGATGGTTATAACGGAGATGCCGCACGAACATTCCCTGTTGGTAAAATTACTGATGAAAAACAAAGACTTATTGATGTAACAAAGCAAAGTTTTTTTGAAGGAATAAAGCATTTAAAAGTTGGGGCAAGACTTGGAGAACTTTCTAATGCAATTCAAACATATGCAGAAATGCACGGTTATGGAGTTGTAAGAGAACTGGTTGGTCATGGTATTGGGTATAATATGCACGAAGAACCTGAAGTTCCAAATTTTGGACCAAAGAACAAAGGCATAATTGTTAAAGAAAATATGTGTCTTGCAATTGAGCCTATGATAAATATGGGGAAAAGATATGTTTATATGAAAAACGATGGTTGGACTATTGCAACTGCAGATAATAAGCCATCGGCTCATTATGAAAATACAGTAATTGTTACAAAAAATGGTGTTGAAATTCTGTCGCTGTAAAAGGAAAACCTATGTTACAAATTAAAAAAGGTGATGTTGTTGTGTCAACCAAAGGTAGAGATACGGGCAAAGTATATATTGTTAAAAATATAGAGAATGATTATCTTTATTTAGTTGATGGTCGTGGCAAAACAATATCAAATCCAAAAAAGAAAAAATTCAAACATATCCGAACTGCAAATATTTGCATTGAAGCATTAAACGAAAAGTTTGAAAGAAATGAAAAAGTGCAAGATTTGGAGATTAGAAAAACAATTGATAATTTAAACATAATTTAAAAAGGAGTTTGTATGTCAAAGGAAGATGTGATAGAATTTGAAGGGGTAGTTGAAGAAGTTTTACCAAACACTGCTTTTAAAGTTCGTCTTGACAATGGTCATGTCATAACAGCATATATTTCTGGAAGATTGAGAATGAACTATATCAAGATATTGGAAGGCGACAAGGTAAAAATTGAAATGAGCCCATACGATCTAACAAAAGGCAGAATAACTTATAGAATTAAGTAATTATTTTTAAATTATAAATTGAGAAAAAAAAGGAGATAAAAATGAAAGTAAGACCATCAGTAAAACCTATGTGTGATAAATGCAAAGTTATTAAACGTGAAGGCAAAGTAATGGTTATTTGTTCAAAAGATAAATCACACAAACAAACACAAGGTTAATTAAGTTCAAAAATAACGAAACATAAGCGGCTGAAATGTGTTTCGATGATATATAATCTATAAAAATTTCGGAGGAAAATATGGCAAGAATCGCTGGTGTTGATTTACCCAGAGAAAAAAGAGTTGAAATTGGTTTGACATACATTTATGGCATCGGCAGACACACATCAAATCAAATTTTAACCGAAACAAAAATTGATCCAAATACAAGAGTAAAAGATTTGGATGAAAACGATGTTGCTAAACTTCGTAATTATATTGAACACAACTTAACAGTTGAGGGAGATTTAAGAAAAGAAGTTTCGCTTAACATTAAAAGGTTAACAGAAATTGGTTCTTATAGAGGAACTAGACACCGTAAAGGACTTCCTGTTCGTGGTCAAAACACAAGAACAAATTGCAGAACAAGAAAAGGTCCAAGAAAAGTCGTTGGTGGAAGCTCAAAGAAAGGTAAACTATAATAAGGAGTTGTTATGGCAAAAGTAGCAAAAAAATCTGTTTCAAAGAAAAAAAGAGTAAGTAAAAACATTGACAAAGGTCAAGTTCATATTAAATCTTCATTCAACAACACAATGGTTACCTTTACTGACCTTGACGGAAATGTTGTTTCATGGGCAAGTTCTGGAAAATTAGGATTTAAAGGTTCAAAAAAGAGCACACCATTTGCAGCACAACAATGTGTTGAAGATGCAGCAAAAGTCGCAAAAGAACACGGGATGAAATCAGTAGAAGTTTACATTAAAGGACCTGGTAATGGCAGGGAATCTGCAATTAGAGCACTCCAAACTGCTGAACTCGATGTTACACTAATCAAAGATGTATCTCCAATCGCTCATAACGGTTGCAGACCTCCAAAGGTTAGAAGAATATAAAAGGAGAAAAACATGGCTAAAATGATAGGTGCAGATTGTAGACAATGCAGAAGAGAAGGTTGTAAACTTTTTCTTAAAGGCGAAAGATGTACTACAAAAAAATGTGCAATGGAAAGAAGACCTGTTGCTCCTGGACAACATGGCACAGGCAGAAAGAGAGTAACAGAATATGGCACTCAACTTAGAGAAAAACAAAAAGTTAAAAAGGCATACGGAATTTTAGAAAACCAATTTAGAAAATACTACGAAGAAGCTGAAAGAATGAAAGGTGTAACAGGTGAAAATATGTTATCACTTATTGAAAGAAGACTTGACAACGTTGTATACAGAATGGGAATTGGTTCTTCAAGAAGCGAATGTCGTCAAATTGTAAATCATTGTCAAATTACAGTTAATGGGAAAACAGTAAATATTCCATCTTATCAAGTTAAAGTTGGTGATGTTATTGCAGTTAAAGAAAACAAAAGAGAACTTGAAATGTTTAAACAACTTAAAGGCATGAAAATCGTTATGCCAAAATGGTTAGAATTTAACAGCGATACACTTGAAGGAAAAATTTTAGCACTTCCTACAAGAGAAGATATTGACCTTAACATTAAAGAACACTTAATTATTGAGTTGTACTCAAGATAGTCATAAGGAGGAATTTGTTTATGATGGAAATGGAAAAACCAAGAATTACTTGCGAAGAAACAGAAGGTGGTTCATACGCTAGGTTTATAGTAGAACCACTTGAAAGAGGATACGGAATAACACTTGGGAATTGCATGAGAAGAACATTATTAGGCGCACTTCCAGGTGCTGCACCAATCGCAATACGTATTAACGGAGTTCCACATGAATTTTCAACTGTTCCAGGAATAAGTGAAGATGTGGTTGATATTGTTCTCAACATAAAATGCTTGGCTGTTAAAACCGATAATAAAAATAGCGACTTTACAACAATTCTTAGAATTAATCACAAAGGTGAAGGCGAAATCACTGCAAAAGATTTTGAACCAAATGATGAGGTTGAAATTTTAAATCCAGACCTTCATATTTGCAATGCAGATTCTGATGCGGATTTTAAATTGGAAGTTTTAATAGGCAAAGGTAGAGGTTATGTGCCAAATACATTAAACAAGGAAAGAATAGACACATTAGATTATATCGCAATCGACTCTATATATTCTCCTGTTAAAAGAGTTAATTATAATGTAGAAAGCACAAGAGTTGGACAAAGCATTGACTATGATAAATTGACATTAGAAGTTGAAACAAATGGAACAATAACAGCAAGAGAAATAGTTAGTTTGGCAGGAAAAATAATTCAAGAACATATATCGTTGTTTGTTGATCTTTGCGAAGAAATGAACGGTATGAACATTTTGGTTAGCAAAGAAGAAGACCAACATACAAAAGTTTTAGAAATGCCTATTGAAGAAATGGATCTTTCTGTCAGATCATACAATTGCTTGAAAAGAGCAAACATAAACACAGTTGAAGACCTTCTTAAAAAATCAAAAAATGATATGTTAAAGGTTAGAAACCTTGGACTAAAATCAATAGAAGAAGTTGTAGCTAAACTTGAATCTTATGGTTTAAGTTTACGCATTGATGAAGACTAAAAAGGAGAAAAAACATGGCTAACGATAAATTAGGTAGACCAACAGACCAAAGAATTGCAGTTCTTAGATCTCAAGTGTCAAGTTTATTCAAATATGGAAAAATTGAAACTACACTTGCAAAGGCAAAAGCTGTTAGATCAAAAGCTGAAAAAATTCTTACACTTGCAATTAATAGTTATGAAGACAATGTAAAAACAACAAAAGCAGTTATGGAAAAAGGCCTGAAAGTTAACAAAGAAGTTGTAAATGATGGCCCTCAAAAACTTGCTGCAAGAAGAAAAATTATGTCATTTTTATATGATTTGCAAGACGAGAGAAAGGATAAAGAAAGCCTTGAAGCATATAGAGCAAGAACAAAGGGAATCAATCATCCACTTGTTGAAAGAATATTTAACGTTTATGCTCCTAAATATGCTGAAAGAGCAAAAGAATTAGGAACAAAGGGTGGATATACAAGAGTTATAAAAACTTCTGCACGTCGTGGAGATGCATCACAACTTGCAATAGTTGAATTAATTTAATTTAATAAATTCAATCAATTTATATATATTTTAAGTTGATTGAATTTTTTTATTTTAAAATATTTTATATGCTTGTTTTCACAATTAGTGATAAAAAAAACAAAAAATATTTTATTTGCATATTGACATTGAATTGCTTTGCTGTTATAATTTTCGCATGGAAAATAGCATGTATAAAATTAAAGATCAATTAAGAAAAAAAATTGAGAAAATAAACGACCAATTAAAAAGTATTTCATTTTATATTGATAATGCAGTAGACAAAAATTTGTTTGAAAAAACAGAAAATTTTGTAAATACATATCCAGAAAGTTTTTCTAATATTGTTATAGAAGCAAAAAGAAATGCTCCAAATTTTTTAATGCATGAATCTAATCGTTTGTATTATAAACTTATTAAATATTGTGATGAGAAAAAGTATAGTTCTATAAGCAATAAAGATGAACAAGTTAAAGATAAAATTTTTATGCTAAAAGAAAAATACAAAAAAAATGAATGTATTGTTGAAAGTTATTTGGCAGTTGCTAGATTTTTAAATGAATATAAAAATGAAGGAAAAATTGGTGCTAACTTAAAGAAAATTGTATCAAATTTAAAAATTTATATAAAAAAATTTAATTCAATAGAAAATATATATACAAAAAAAGATCAAGCAGTATTTTATTATTTCTATATAAAAGATGCAAAAAATTTGGTGTTAAATAATTGGTTCTCTTTAAAAAAGATTGATATGGAACTTGATAATTCATTGCCAAAAGTAAAAAATAATTATATTAAATAATTTTAACAATCCATATTTATGGATTGTTTTTTGTTTTTCTTTTATAATTTTTTATGTTTTTTTTTGCATTATAACAATAAAAAAAATTTTTATATGCAAATAATATGATGTATTGTTTTGTTTTTATTGGCAATTGGGTTATACTATAATTAATTAGTTGAGAGGTTTATATGAGAATTATTCCACGCAAAACAAAAATTAAAATGGAAATTATTAAAAATGTTACGCTTTCCGATATAATTGTTGGGGCAATTGGCGTTGCGGGGGCACTGGGGTTATTTTTAAGTAACTTTGCAGGTGGAATAAATTATTGGATAGGCATTGCATGGTGTGCTATTGTTGTGGCCATGTTTTTTAAAGTGGCTGATAACATGAGGTTATACTCTACTTTGGGATATTTGTTTAGGTTTTTAGCACAGCAAAAAAAGTATTCAATAAATAAAGTAAAACATAACGCGTCTATGAATGAACTTATACCATTTGAGGGTGTAAAGCAAGACAGGTTTATTGATTTTAAAGAATATTATGCACAAGTTATTGAAGTTCAGCCAATAGTTTTTAGTCTTTTAAATGAATACAAAAGAAACATGGTTATAAACACTTTTGCAAATGCATTAAGAAGATTAACAAACGATCAAACTGCGAGCATAATTAAGTTAAACAAAGCAATGGTTTTGGATAACTACATATATAACGAAGATAAAAAATATGATAACCTTTTAGAACTTCAATATGAAGGGGAAATAACAAAAACTGAAGTTGAAGTTAGAGCTGGCGTTTTTGAAGAAAGGGTAAGCCAAATGGAAAGGCGCAACCGCCAAGACAAAATTTACAAAGATTACTTTTATATTGTTGTGTATGATAAAGACAGAGAGGTTTTGGAAAATACTGTAAATGGTATTATAACGACTTTGGTTCAAGCCATAACTCCAATATATGCAAAAGTTTTAACTGGCAAAGAGTTGCTTATCTTTTTAAAAGCAAATTATGGCAAAGAATTTGATGAAAGGGAATTAGATTCTATTTCCATGGCCCAATACTACAATTGGGTTGTTCCAAAAAAAATTAAATTTCAAGCAGGTAGAGTTTTAATTGACAATAAACCTTACAGGCAATTTGCAATTTCGGATTATCCTATTCAAGTTCCTGATGCATGGGGTGCATCTTTTTATCTTCTTGATAGAACGAAAGTTGTAACTAAAATTAAACCTCAAAAAAAATATGAATCCGAAAGAGCAATTGATAAAGCTATTATGGAAATGGAGGGAAAATTTTCTCATACTGCTTCAACAAGTAAGCAAATTGAAAATGAAACGCATTTGCAAACCCTACAAAATTTGCTTGTTAGCTTAAAAAACAACAATGAACAACTTTTTGATGTGAATATATTTATAACTTGCGAAGAACCTGCAAGAAAAGAAGTTAGGGCAAGACTTAGACAAGAGGGATTTAAATATAGCGAAATGTTTGGAAGACAAGTAGATGCATTTGTTAGTTCAAATATTTCTATGAGAGACAATGTTAAAGACTGCAAAAGAGGGATACCAACAACTAGTCTTGCTGCCATTTTCCCTTTTATAAGTGCTGCTCTACAAGATAAAAATGGATTTTATATAGGAGATAATGAATTCCCTGTTTTTGTTGATTTCTTTTTAAGAAATAGAGAAAGAGTAAACTCAAACATGATGATTATTGGTAAATCTGGTTCGGGAAAATCTTATGCAACAAAAACGCTATTAACTAATTTTGCGGCGGATAATACCAAAGTGTTTATTTTGGATCCGGAAAACGAATATACTAATCTTGCAATAAATTTGAAGGGAAAGGTTATTGATGTTGGGTCTTCTCAAATGGGAATAATTAATCCTTTCCATGTTATGACATCTCTTAAAGATGATACAATTTCGCTTACGGCAAAAAAAGATGAAAATGGTGAAGTTGTAGATGAGGAATATAGTTCAAGCGATACATTTGCTCAACACTTGCAATTTTTGGAACAATTTTTCCGTGTTATTCTTGAAGGAATAGAATCAGATCCATTTGAGCTTTTAAACTCACTGGTTGTTGATGTTTATACTAGAAAAGGAATAACAGAAAATAGTAATTTTACTTCGCTTAAAGCAGATGAGTTTCCTACATTTGATGATTTGTATAGTTTGATATTAGAAAAACTTAAAACCGAAAAAAACGAATATGTTTTAAATAACTTAAATATTGTTGAAACATACATAAAGAAGTTTGCAAATGGAGGAAGAAATAGCAAACTTTGGAATGGACCAACTACATTAGAGACAAAGGAAAATTTTATTACTTTTAACTTTCAATCTCTTCTTGCAAACAACAACCAAGTTATTGCAAACGCTCAAATGTTAATTGTGTTTAAATATCTTATGAATGAAATTATTAAAAACAAAGACTTTAATGCAAAATATAATGTTTTAAGAAAAGTAATTGTTGCAGTTGATGAAGCACATATGTTTATAAATCCTAAATATCCAATAGCGTTAGATTTCATGGCTCAAATGGCAAAAAGAATTCGTAAGTATGGTGGAATGCAAATTGTTATTACACAAAACATTAAGGACTTTGTTGGTTCACCTGAAATTGAAAGACAATCTACTGCAGTTATTAACGCCAGCCAATATTCTATGATTTTCTCACTTGCACCTAGTGATATGAATGACCTTGTAGAACTATATAGAAAATCTGGTGAAATAAATCAGCAAGAACAAGATACCATTGTAACTGCTGGTGTAGGACAGGCCTTTTTAATTACTAGCCCGGTTAACAGAACAATGGTTCAAATTGTTGCATATGATTATGTTAGAAAACTATTTTCATAAAAAAACCTTTTTAGGTTTTTTTATTTTTTATACATTCATATCATATATTGTTATTTTAATATTCATTTGTTTGGTATATTAATAAAATTTTGAGTAAAGGTATTGAAAAATCAATAATTAAATGTTATAATATAAAAAACGGAGGAAATATGAATATATTAAACTCAAATAGTTTGTCTGTTGCTATGAAAAATGATTTGAAAGATTATCAATCGACTGGTGAAGATGCAATTTTTTTGCTTGGAAAATATAGAGATTTAAGCATAGATCAAATAATAACACGACTTCAATCATCAAGAATTGGTGAGGTTTTTAATTCGGGACTTAAAACGGTAAAAGAATGGAACGAGTTTAGTTCTCCTTTAAAAGATATTAGAACATCTCTCAGTCCTGTATGCGATAATAAATATTCTTGTTTTGCTTTAAAAGAAAGTGAACAATTTTATGGACAGTTAAGATATCCTTTATGCAGTTCTTTTGCATCTAAAAACATATTGTTTTCAAAAAAAACATTTCCAAAATATAATGAACTTGTTAAAAAAATTAAAGATGTTTACAAAGTAAAGATTGTTGAAAAAAATGATAAAAGTGAACTATATAGATTTAAAAAAGAAAATAAAATAAAAGCAATGATAAAAAATTTTGCTTATGGGGCTTTAAATCTTTGCAGAAAACTTTTCAAAAAATCTAAATTATCAACAATGTCATCATACAGAGGGAAAATAGTTATAAACAATAATTTAGTGTTTGATAATAACTCTATGTATAAAATTTCCGAACAAGAAAAATTTACAAAAATATTAGATGGCATACTTTCAACAACAACATCTATTGCGGCAAAAAAATTAAGGTCGAATTTGTCTAGCAAGGAATTGTTTTTTAGTAGATTATACGCAGAAGTATTGCTTTCCAGAGCAATTGATTATGGTGATCCTGAAACCAATAGAAAAATTGAAGACAGTTTAACACTTCAAATGTCAAATGTATTGGCAGGACTTGATATGTCTAATAGTGAATTAAACGAAGCTTCAAAAATTGGTTTTAATGTTGCACTCACCACTATAAAAAATTTGGGATTGACACTAGAAGACATAAAGAAAAGTGTAATGAATGCCGGTTATAAATATGATGTTATGCCAACTTCAATAGAAGAAGCACTTTTGCCAAAATATGCTTTAAATGAAAATTTGATTAAAGCAGAAGATGAAAATTTGAAACAAAACAATGAACAGAAAAAAGATGAAAGCAATGATAAATATGCAGATAAGACAAGACTTATTGGTGTTAAAGATGCAAAAACAAATTTAACCAAAAACAGTGCAAAGAAATATATTGATAAAGTTATTGAATCTAATTTAAAGAAACAAATAGATAAATCTGTTGGAAAAATCATTTTAGGTGATGAAGGTGATAAAAAATTAGCAAACTTAAACAGGCATTATAACTTTTTGGAACACATGCTGTCGTTTTATAATAAAAACAAGGATGTGGACAAATTGAAAATTGAGGAAATTTTAAATAGTGAATTAAATGAGAGCAGGGAAGTTGAAGACAACAATTACGCACATTCTTTTGCAAAAAGTTTTGTGGATTTAAGAAAAGATATTTTAGAAGAATTATTTGGCAATAAAGAAGTAATTGAGAAAAAAGATGGGAAAAGTGTTATGACTTTAATCAACGAATATGTTGAACAAAAATACGGTAAAAAGCTTTCATCATTTGTATCAAATGCTCTTAACAAAAATTTAAAATCAATATACAGGGAAATAGACAAAAATGCTTTTACTCCAAGAACTTTTGTAAATGAAAAAGGCTAAGAATTAATCTTAGTCTTTTTTTCTGTCTTTTGAATTAAATACTTTTTCTATTTTATATTCAACAAGTTCTGTAATTTTTTCTTGTGCAAAAGCAAAATATTTTTTTGTGTCAACACTATCTCTATGATTTTGAAAGTATTCTCTTAAAGCAAGGGTTGTAGCCATTCTAATATCTGTGTCAACATTTATTTTACAAACATTGTAGTTTGAACATGCTTTTTTCAACATTTCACCTGGCACACCTTTTGCTTTTTTTATTTCTCCACCTAAAATATTAATTTTATCAATAGTTTTATCATCAACACTTGATGCTCCATGCAAAACCAAAGGAAAGTTTGGCAAGTTATTTTGTATTTTTTGTAAAATATCAAAAGCAAGTTTTGGCTCTCCTTCAAATTTATTTATTCCATGACTTGTGCCTATTGCAATTGCCAATGAATCTACACCTGTTTTTTCAACAAAAAGTTTTGCTTCGACAGGTGATGTGAAAATGCTCTCATTGCTTACATGTTCATCTTCAACGCCTAATAGTCTACCAAGTTCACCTTCAACTTGAATGTTATATTTGTGAGCATAATCTGCAACTTTTTTAGTGAGTTTAACATTTTCTTCAAAAGGCAAACCACTTCCATCAATCATAACACTGTCAAACCCAATGTCTATTGCTGTTTTGCAAATATCAAAATCTTTGCCGTGGTCTAAATGAAAGAAAAAAGGTATGTTGTAAGTTTTTTTAGTTGCAACTATCATAGCTTTTAAATATTCTTTTCCCATGTGGTTCATTGCGCTTGAAGATACGGAAACTATTACGGGAGAATTTAGATTTGTTGCCCCATTTAAAATTCCTTTTAAACTTTCTAAATTGCAAAAATTAAAAGCACCCAGTGCGTAGCCATTTTGTATGGCATCTTGATAATATTCTTTAAGTGTCATAAAATCTCCTTATTGTAATTTTATACTTTATTTTATAAATATACAAATTTTTTAAATAGGTTTGTTGTTATAATTTATTTCTATATTATTAAATATGAGAATATATTACATTATGAAAAAACATTTAATTTTTGTAATCATTATTCTTGCAAGTGTATTGGGATTATTATGCATAAATTTATATTTTGGCAGAAGTCAAATGTATAATATGTCATCACAATTACAGCATAATTATTTTATGAAGACAACAGATAGGTATTTTGCAGAGTTTTATTCTGGTGAGCGTGAACAATCATTTGAATATAATGGTATTAGCACACCCAAAATTGCATATGGTATTTTTTCAATTAAACTTTTTGGTGATAATAATTATGCAAAATCTTTAAATGCTTTTGTTAAATTAAATGGCAACGAATATATATTTATTTTAGAAAAAAATCCTTTTAACGGAACATTTATGTGTGATGTTGGCAGTGTTTTTAAAGATGATGCAAATATTGAAATTTTGATTGAGAATATTGATGATGGTTATGTAAAACTTGATTGTGTTTCTAATTCTTTTAAAATAAATTGTTATAGGGCACTTGAAAAGGGTTTCGACACTTTAAAAAGTTTTATAAAAGAAAATTCAAAAAATAACAAATCTTGCGAATGTTATTTAACTATTGCTTATAACAAATTTGATGAAGAAACCAACTATTTTTGGGTGTTTATGGTTAAAAGTAGTAATTTGCAATCAAAAAATGCCGTTATAGATGTTTTTAGTGGCGATGTTTTATTTGTAAGTTAAATTATTGAATTAATAGATTTTTTATGCTATAATTGACTAGTTTTATTTTAAGGAGCAAAAAATGGCATACGAGACAAAAAAGATAACAGAAAAGGCATATTTGGTTGGGGTGATTTTTTCTAATAAAGAAGATGTAAATGTTTCATTAACAGAACTAAAAAGTCTTTGCGAAACTGCTGGGCTTAATGTTGTTGGAAAAACATATCAACTTGTAAGACAAGTTACTTCGGCAACTTTGATTGGTACTGGTAAGGTTGAAGAAATAAAAGAGGAAATAGAAAAAAATGGTGCAAATGTTGTTGTTGTTGATTATGAATTAAGTGGTTCACAGGCAAGAAATTTGTCGGACATATTTAATGTTAAAGTTATTGATAGAATAACATTAATTTTAGACATTTTTGCTCAAAGGGCAACCAGCAATGAAGGGAAATTACAAGTTGAACTTGCCCAACTTAAATACAACATTCCAAGGCTAGCTGGAATAAGTGGGACAAGTGGAAAGTTTGGTGGAAGTGGAGTAGGAATGAGAGGTCCAGGTGAAACAAAACTTGAAATAAACAGAAGAATTGCTCAAAATAACATACTAAAACTTGAAAAAGAACTTGAAAAAATTAAACAAAACAGAGAAGTTCAAAGAAAGTCTAGAAAAGAGAACTCAATTTGTAAAGTTGCAATTGTAGGTTATACAAATGCAGGCAAGAGTACGCTTTTAAATTTAATTACAAAAGCATCGATATATGCTGACGACAAGTTGTTTGCAACACTTGATACTACAAGTAGAACGGTTTGGCTTTGTGAAGGCAAAAAAATTATTTTAACAGACACAGTTGGGTTTATTTCAAAACTTCCACATGATTTGGTTGATGCTTTTAGTTCAACACTTGATGAGGCGAGAGATGCTGATGTTATTTTGCATGTAATTGATGTGAGCAATACTCATTATCAAAGTCAAGTTGAAGTTGTAAACAAAGTTCTTGATGATTTGGGTATTAATTGTCCTATAATAAAAGTTTATAATAAATGCGACAAAGTTGAAAGCATTGAAAATAATGACGGCGTATATATTTCTGCAAAGAATAAAATAGGAATTGAGGAATTAAAACAAGAAATTATAAAACATATAAATTAGTTTGTAACAAAAAATCACCAAATTCATATAGTGATATGAGCAAAGGAAAAAAAAGAGAAGCACAAAAGATGAAATGATTTACATATTTAAGTTTAATTTTTGTGGAGGTACATATGAATCTTTTTGGTGGTTTCGGTAACTGCGGACATGGAACAAACAACTGTTGTTCACTTATATGGTTATTGTTCTTATTGCAAATTTGTGGTTGCGACAACAGTTGCTTCGGTGGCGGTAACGATTGTATGAATATTATATTCTTACTTTTATTACTCTCTTGCTGTGGCTGTGGCTGCAATACACCATGTGGCAACAACTAATACCGACAATTAAAGAAGGCTGTAACTTGGGTTACAGTCTTTTTTACAATAGAACCCTATATTCGACATAAAAAAACAACATAAATATAAATTTTGTTCAAAAAATAATATCGAAAACAAATAGATGCGACAAGTTTTAAGTTGATTATTAATTTTGCTGTTGTTTTTATAAAAATGATTGCAACTTTAAATTTGCTTTTATGGTTTATATTTTTTATTCAATTCGTTGACAAAAAAAATGTTATAGTATAAACTCTATTTGTTAAATAATATATAGGAGCACAATAATGAAAAAATCAATGAAAAAGGCTTGCATGGTTGCATTATTAACCACTTCAACATTAGCCGCTACTGGCGTAAATGCGGTAGTGTTGCCAAATAGTTATGAAACACCAAACAAAACTGTTTACGCAGAGCAAACAGAAAGCACACTCACAATGCTTGAAGTAGATGGACAAAACTCAACAGCACTTGTTGGATCAATGTACACAGTACCAACAGCAAGATTAGTTGTAAACGGAGCAGACCCAATTGTTTTAAATCAAACAAATTACACGGTTTTAAGTCCAATTGGCGAAAGTGTTGATGTTGTTGAAGGAAAGTTTGAAATTACAAGAATAGGTAATTATACCATCAATTATAAAATTGAAAATGCAGAAAAAGAATACACTGCAACTGTAACAGTAAATGGACAAGTTGGTGTAAACACAATAAATATTGTTGAAAACACCAAAAGAACACTTCCAAAATATGTATGGCAAAGTTACGATGGGGAAATTTATATTCCACAAGCAGAAGTAGAATTTGCAGACGAGGAAGTTGAAACAGACTATACAATTACAACAACAATAACAACACCATCACAAAAAACTTTGTCATTTAATGCAGAAACTGGACTATTAAATTTTGACTCACTTGAAGAAGGCACATATTCAGTTAGATTTGATGCAAAAACAAGTGAAGGTGTATATTTAAATACAAGAACAGAAGAATTTACTGTTTTGTCTGACACTCAATTTGAAAAAGAATATGGCAAAGATTATGAATTAAAGTTTGAATATTCTAAAACAGTAAACACAAGTGCAGATATTGGAGAAGAAATTGAATTGCCAACTCCAATTGGTAAAATGGGTGCTGAAACAACACCAGTTTACTACACAATAGAAGCATATGTTTATATTGATGGAAGAACGGTTGATGTAACAAGCCAAACAATAGATGGAAATAAATTTACTGCACAAAAAACTTATGTTATTGATGGACAAACTTACACTGTTGACAATGGCAGATATTTGTTCTATTACAATGTAACAGATGCACTTGGTAAAAAAGCAGAAAAAACAGGGTTTGAAATAAGTGGTGTAAAAGATACAAAAGCACCTACGGTTATAGTTGCAGATCCATATACAACAGATAACACTGAAAACATTGAAAATGTTGAATATAAACTTCAAAATAATTTTACTAATGGTAAAAATATTGTTTTAAAAGCAATTTTTGCAAAAGATCTTTCTGATAAGTTAAGCGATATGGAACTTGTAAGATATATTAGAAGCACATCTCAATCAAGTTCATCAGATGATATTTATACAGATGCTTCACAAGATGATGAGTCAATATTTACAAAAGATATCGTATTTAACAGAACAGATGACTTTGCTTTTAATCCAGAAACAATGGTTGATGCAAAAAACCTTGGGATAGATAAACTTGAAGATGGAACATATACTGCTTATTACAAAGCAAAAGATAGCGCAGGAAACACTGTAACATTAAATTATTCATTTAAAGTTGATTCTAATTTTGAATTTACAAAAGCGCCAACTGTTGAATTTAAAGACACATTTTCTAAATCTGTATCAACAGGAGAGAAAATTATATTTAATAAACCTGTTGCAAGCGATGAAAACGATGACAGACTTTACACACAAGTTATGTATAAGTATGACAACGATGCAAATTGGACAGTTCTTGAAGCAAATGAAGATGGAAAATATGAAATTGTTGTTGATAAAGAAGGTGCAACATCATTAAAAATAAGAGCAAAAACTGAAAACGACGCACCTCTTACAGAATTGGAAACAAATGCTGATAATAATATTGAAGCATATAATGGCTTTAAATATGGATATGATGAAGTTGATATCTTGATCAAAGACAACAAAGATACTTCAAGACCAACTATTACAAGTCTTTCTGATTGGGCTGGTCCATATGAACAAAATGATGAAGTTGTTTTGCCAACACTTACACTTACTGATGACCTTGTTGATTATGTTGATGTAAATATCACAGTAACTCACACTCAAGAAGTTGATGGAGAAATTAAAACACAAGACTTCGATGTTGAAAATGCTACAATTATTAGGTCATCAAGTGCACAAACATACACACTAAGTGGTGCAAAATTCTATGCAACACTTGCAGGCGACTACAATGTTGTTTATGAAATAACAGATGCAGGAAACAACAAAACATATATTTATCAAACAGTAAATGTTGCAGAAAAAGCAGTTGTTGATGAACCAAGATTTAGCAATCTTCCAGAAGCACTTAGTGATGGAAAACTTGAACTTGGAGAATCTATTACACTTCCTGTTCCAGAACTCACAGGCTCAGGAGATTTGAGTTATGAAGTAAATGTTATTGGTCCAGTTGGAAGCCAATTAAACAAAGAAACATTTACACCTAAGAAAGCAGGAACATACACAATTGTATATTCACTTTATGTAGACAGCGTTGAAGTTGAAAGTGAAAGAAAAGAATTTAAGGTTGAAGTAAGCGACACAACAAATCCAGATGTAAGAGTTGAATGGAACTTAAATGACTCTTATGAAGTTGGAAGCAAAGTTTTAATTCCTGTATTTAGTGCAAGCGACATTTCGGGAATAGACTTAGATTCTTCTAAAATTGTTATTTCTTCAAAATCATACACAAGAACAATTAAAGGTAGCGAAATGGCAGACCTATTAAATCAATATGGTTTGTGGCTTGAAGAAGAACAACAAATTGCAGCTGGAACACTTCTTCCAGAAGAAAGAGAACATCCAAATGCTGGAAATTTGTATGTAACATTAAACTATAATGAACAATATACAGTAACTTATACTGTTTATGATAAATCAACAAACAAAAATTCAACAGTTGTAACTCACACAATTAAAGTTGGTGATTTGGTTAAACCTGTTGTAGATGTTAAAGATGATATAGTTTCAAGCACAGTTAAGATTGATACAATATTGTCTATTGACCTAAGTAAAATCACTGTTGAAGATAACATCACACAAGGAATGTCTGCAAATGATATTAAGATTGTTGTAAAAAATACAACAACAGGTGTTGAAATTAAAAACATTCACGAAGATGAAGACAATGGTAAATTTGAATATAGCATAGAAACAGCAGGTATATATACAGTAACATTTACAGCAGTAGATGATGCAGGAAATGAGGCAGTGCCTGTAGTTAGGGAATTTACAGTAAACGAACCAGGAAATTCTGGTGTAACAACAAACGAAGTAATCACAATTGTTCTTTGTTGCGTTGCAGTACTTGTACTTGCAGGTTCAATAGTTTATATGGTTGTTTCAAAAAAGAAAATGCAATCTTATAAATAAAAATAAATTTTAAAAACTCACTTTATAGTGAGTTTTTTTATGTAATATTATAATTTGTAATCATTAGATTGTTTACTAAAATTTTTATTTGTGTTAACATATAAATATGAAAACACTTGACGAAATAAAGCAAACACTCTCTGGCAATTTAGATGTTGATTTAGATTTGCTTTATAATGAAATTACAAAGCAGACAGACAATGAAACTGATTTTTTTAATCAAATGCAAATTTGTAAATATATGAAGTCGTTGTGTGGCACATATTCAAATAAATTGGCTATTTATTTACAAAAGATAAATAAATTAGAAAAAGAATTTTTTGCTTATATAGAAAAAAAAGTAAATATAAAAAATGGTAAAAAACAATGGGATAATATGATTTATTATCTAAACATTGCTTTTGAATATTTTGAGGTAACAGACAATAAACTTGTTTTTGATAATTTTGAAAATTTTTTTATTTTTGCAACTCTCCATCAAAACTCTTTTCCAATAAAGTTTACAACAGGAGTTGAAGGGTGGCTTTATTATAGAAGGGCAATTGCCTATAAAAATTTAAAAAATTATGATATGGCAATAAAAGATTTTAAGTCTTGTTTGAAATGTTCGCCAATGTCTTTTCCTGCTTATTTTGAACTTTGCAACTCTTATTTGGAATTGAAAGATTTTGAGAGTTTAAAGTTTTTTTTGGATAAATCATATAATATAATTAAATCTCTTGAAGATTTAGGTGCATATTATTATTTATATTCCTTTTATTTCTATAATAAAAATAATTATCAATTGGCAAAGGCATGTGCTTTATATTCATTAAAATTTAATCTAAGTTTTGTTATGCGTAATAAAATATTGCAACTTCTAAACAGTATTTTGCTTAATGATAAAGTTGTAACAGATGCGTTTAATAATTTGCCAGAACAAGTTTTAGGTAAGCATAAATTGCCTTTATGGTTTTCAAAAAATATAATGGCATCATATTTAATTATGTATAAAAGTTGCATAAATAACATTATTAATGATAAAACTTTGCAAAAGAATGTGCGTAAAAAACTTAACATGTATAAATTAAAATCTTATGCTCTACAAATAGAGACCAATGAAACAACTTCTCAAAACATGTATATGTTTGAAGAGTATGAATTTTATTTTAAGTTGGATAAAAAATGGAAGGTAGTTTTTCAAAAAGATGATTCGTCGTTAGTAGAAGGCGCAATATTTGAGTGTATATACAATGATGAAACATTATCTTTTGTTATTGATAGAAACAAGGAAAAGTATGATTTGGAACTTTTATATCAAGAAAATTTAAAAACATTAAAAAATTCAGGATTTGAAATAATTAAAGAAAATAATTTTTCAACAATAACTAAAAAAAATATAAAAAGTGTTTTAGTGGGTTCGGGTGAAAAACAAAATGTGCTTATGAATTTTATATTATTAGACAATAATATATTACTTATTATAAGTACAAATCAATCTAATGAAACCGATAAACAAAAATTGTTGTTAAATATAATAAGCACAATAGAAAATTTTAAATCTATAAATCAGCAAATTTATTAAATATGTTTCAATAAAGTAAATATTTATAATTTGCAAAACAAAATATATATGATAATATAATACATATGAAATCAAACATAATAATATTAGGATTAGATTATAAATACAATTTAGAGATAGGCAAATTGTTGGCAGATAAAACAAATTTGTATTTTCTTGATGTAATGGAATATGTTAATTACACATTATTTTCTAGAAAAGATATGAAAGAAAAATGTGGGGTGGAATATTTAGAAAAACAAGAAAATTCTGCAATTAAGGGTTGTTTGGAATTTGAAAACACGGTTATGACATTTCCTTATTTGTATTTTGTTAGAAATAAAAACAACATTGACTTAAAGTCAAATGCAAAAATTGTATATTTATATTTTTCAAAAAAAAATTTAACAAAAAAAACTGATGATGGTGAATTTTGGGAAACACTTAGTGTTGATATAATTGCCTTTGATGACAGAGACAAAGAAATGAGTAGCGTTAGCGATTTAAAAATAATTGTTAAAAACAAGAAAAAACAAACAGTGATTAAAGAAATTGTGGAAAAGTTAAGGAGTTAATTGTGAATATTAATCAAAAATGTATAAATTATTTAAGATGTTTGTCGGCAGACATGATAACAACTGCAAATAGTGGACATCCAGGAGTAGCGCTTGGCGCAACAACAATTTTTTATGCTTTATTTAAGGATCATTATTTTTATGATGTAAAAGATCATAAATTTATTGCACGCGATAGATTAGTGTTATCGGCAGGCCATGCAAGTGCACTTTATTATGCAACTGCGTATATGTTTAATTTTGGTCTCACAGAAAATGATCTAAAAAATTTTAGAAAATTAAATTCAAAAACTCCGGGACATCCTGAATATGGGGTTACAAATTTTGTTGAAACATCAACGGGGCCCTTGGGGCAAGGAGTGGCAAATGCAGTTGGAATGGCAATTGCACAAAATATGGTTGGCAAGAGGTTTAATGCTCAAAAATGTCCTGTGATAGATAATTATACTTATTGTTTTGTTGGCGATGGTTGTTTAATGGAAGGTGTTGCGCAAGAAGCACTTAGTTTAGCAGGAACATTAAAGTTAAATAAACTTATACTTTTATATGATTACAACAATGTTACAATAGATGGAAATGCAGATATGGCAAACAGCGAGAACATAGCAAAAAAATTTAAAGCAATGCATTTTAATGTTATAGAAGTTAACAACGGTAATAATTACTATTTTGTAACAAGAGCAATTGCAAAAGCAAAAAAATGCACAACGAAACCAAGTATTATAATTTTTAAAACCACAATTGGCTTTGGAACAGATAAAGCGGGATTAAACTCTATTCATGGAAAGCCGTTAACAACTATTGAATTGAATCAACTAAAAGCAAAATTGGGCGTTAGCGATCCTTATAAGTTGCCAAATGATGTGATAAAAATATCACAAAAAACAACAGAAAGAAATGCTAGTTTAATTGAAAAATGGAACAATATGTTTGCAATATATCAAACAACAAATCCAGAATTATATAGGCAACTTGTTTTATTTATGGATAACAAAAAAGTTGATGTTTATAAGCTTGTTAGAGAAGAACTTTTATCTCAATCATTTAGTGGAAGAGATGCAAACGAAATAATTTTAAAAGAACTATCACAAAAAATGCCAAGGTTTGTTGGTGGAACGGCAGATTTGGCATCTTCAACAAAGGCTTATATATCTGGTGCGGGAGATTACTCAAACACAAATCCTAGGGGAAAGAATATTCACTTTGGAATTAGAGAGCATTCTATGGGGGCAATATGTAATGGGCTTACTTTGTATTTAAATAGTCCAACTTTTTGCTCAACATTTTTAACTTTTTCCAACTATATGATTCCACCAATAAGGATGAGTGCTTTAATGAATTTGCCTGTTATGTATATGTTTTCACATGACAGTTACAAAGTTGGCGAAGACGGACCAACGCACCAATCAGTTGAACAACTTTCAACACTTAGACTAATTCCAAATGTCAATGTATTTAGACCATGTGATATTAGAGAACTTTTGTGTTGCTATGATATTGCTTTAAATAATAATTGTCCTTCCTGTTTTGCTTTGTCTAAACAAACAGTAACTAATCAAAACGCAGATTTTAAAGATATAATAAAAGGTGGATATATTTTAAGTGGAGGCGTGGGTAAGGTTTTAATTATGGCAACGGGAAGTGAAGTTGAACTTGCTATGCAAGTTAAAACAATTCTTGCTAAACAAAATATAGAAACAGTTGTTGCTAGTTTTCCATGCATAGAAGAATTTGAAAGGCAATCTAATAAATATAAACAAGATGTATTGTCTAGGGGGGAAATAAAAGTTAGTTTAGAAGCATCTAATGACAATATTTGGTATAAATATTTAGGTGATAAAGGATTAAAAATATCAATTGAAGATTTTGGTAGAAGTGCAAGTGGGAAAGTGCTTGATGAATACTTTGGTTTTACACCAAGCATTGTTGCAAATAAAATAAAAAAACATTTAAAAAATTTTGAATAAATAAAAAATAATGAAACATAATATTAGTGTAGGGAATAAATAAATATTAAATTTTAAAATATTCTATTTATTTAATTAAATAAATAAATCCCTACAGAGCAAATCTGTGAATACCTTTTATCATATGGTGTTCACAGATTTTTGCTTTTATTTGTTTTTTATTTTTATATAAAAAATAGTGGCAATAATGCCACTATATTTTTGTGAAAAAAACATAATTGTTTTAATTTCACATTTTTATTATTTGCAAATTTATTTAAATTATTCATTATTTTGCAATTTTAACATATTTATTAATTTTTGTCTTCTCTCTATTGCATCTTTCTTACTTTCTTCAAATAATTCTTGTGCCAAGTTTTTATCTTTTTTAATAAGAGAAGTAAATCTTGTTTCGGTCATTAAAAATTCTTTATAATCCTTTGTTGGTTCTTTGCTGTCTAAAACAAGTGGTTTATTGTTGTGTGGGTTATACCTATATAAATTCCAATAACCACATTCAACACAAAGTTTCATATGATTGCTACTTTGCGACATATCAAATCCATGATTTATACACGGGGCATAACAAATAACAATGCTTGGTCCATCGTAATCTTCGGCTTCTTTTAATGCTTTTATTGTTTGATTTATATCTGCACCCAAACTTATGCTTGCAACATAGCAATTTTTATTTGCCATGCAAATGGCACCTAGATCCTTTTTCTTTGTTGTTTTTCCATTGGCATTAAATTTTACTACACTTGCTTTTGGAGAACTTTTTGAAGATTGCCCCCCTGTGTTTGAATAAACTTCGCTATCTAAAACTAATATGTTTACATTTTCGTTTGAAGCAAGCACATGGTCAAGCCCAGAATAACCAATATCATAAGCCCAGCCATCTCCGCCAACAATCCAAATAGATTTTGTTACAAAGTTGTCTTTGTATAATTTTAAAAGTTTTTCTTTTTCATTATTATCATCTAACAATGTGGCTATTTTTTCTTGGTCATCATATGTGCAATTTTGATTTTTTTGCCAATTAATTAAAAGTGTGTTTAATTCTTGATTTTTTGTTGGCAAAATTTCATTTATTATATTGGAGATTGTTTTTTTGCCTTGACTTTGAGATAATGCCATGCCATAACCATATTCAGCATTGTCTTCAAAAAGACTATTGCTCCAAGCTGGTCCATGTCCGTTTTTGTCTTTGGTGTAGGGGCAAACAGGATATGAACCACCGTAAATGCTTGAACAACCGGTTGCGTTTGCAATTAAAAGTTTGTCGCCAAACAATTGCGAAAGTATTTTAATGTATGGCGTTTCACCACAACCTGCGCATGCTGAGTTGAATTCAAAATATGGGGCGTAGAATTGCAGACCTTTTGCAGTGTATTTATTAAATATGGAATTTTCACGATTTAAAGACAAACTATAATTATAGTTTTGTTTTTCTTTTTCCATAATTTCTTGTGTGGCTACCATTTCTAGTGCTTTTTTAATTGCTGGGCAAGTATTTGCGCAAACACCACAACCCGTGCAGTCTTGTGGGCTTACTTGTATTTTGAATTTGTAGCCTTTCATACCTATTGCATCAACGCATTCAAATTCGGGTTTTATGTTTCCATCATCTTTAAACAAAATGCTTCTTATTGCCGAGTGCGGGCAAGATAGAGAACAAAAACCACATTGGATACAATTCTCTTTTATCCATTTTGGCAAGTTTAGCGCAATGCCTCTTTTTAAATATTTACTTGTGTCCGTTGGAACGCTACCGTCTATACTAAATTTGGATACAGGCAAACTGTCGCCATTTTGTTTTTCAATAGGAGAAATAACCTCATCAAAAAATTTGCAATCTGTTTTTGCTGTGATTTGAGATTTTAAACTTTCTTTAAACTTTAAATAATCTATTTTTTGAATTTGGTCTATGCTTTTGTCTATTGCCAACAAGTTTTTATTAACAATATCATCACCTTTTTTTGCATATGTTTTAATTGCAAGTTGTTTTATTTGTTGTAAACTTTTTTCAAAAGGAATAACTTTTAACAATTTGAAGAATGCAGTTTGCATAATTAAGTTTATTTTTCTACCAAGTCCAATTTCTTCGGCAATTTTATAAGCATCAATGGTATATAGTTCTGCGTTTTTATCTTTAAGCGTATCAATAAAGTCTTGTGGCAAAAATTTTTGCAGTTTTGTTTCATCTAATCGTGTGTTTATAAGAACGACACCATTATTTTTTAAAGTTGAAATTAAATCATATTTACCAATAAAAGTAAAATTATGAATTGCAATAAAATCGTGAGAATATGTTTTATATGCTTTTTTTATTGGAGATTTGCTTATTCTTAGGTGAGAAGTGGTTAAACTTCCAGATTTTTTTGAATCATATTCAAAATATCCTTGAACAAACATGTTTGTATCTTCGCCAATTATTTTTATACTGTTTTTGTTTGCGCTAACGGTTCCATCACTTCCAAGTCCGTAAAATTTTAATTCATAGCAATCATTATCCATAACAACATTTTTGCAACTAAGGGAAGTATGAGTTACATCATCTTCAATTCCAACAGTAAAATGATTTTTGCTGTTTGGGGTCATTAAATTTTCAAACACAGCAATGCAATGGTTTTTGTTAAATTCTTTGCCACCAAGTCCATATCTTCCACAAACAACTTCAATGTTTATATTGTTTTCTTTAAGTGCTGTTACAACATCAAGGTATAAAGGTTCTCCTATGCTTCCACTTTCTTTTGTTCTATCTAAAACGCAGATTTTTTTGGTGGATTTTGGAATAATTTTGCAAAACTCTTTTGCAAAAAAAGGTCTATAAAGTCTAACATAAATTACACCAACGCTACTACTTTGGTTTGTTAAATAATCAACCGTTTCTTGTGCAGTTTGATAAGAACTGCCCATTAAAACAACAACATATTTAGCATTTGGGTTGCCATAGTATTCATAAGCACTGTATTTTCTGCCACAAATTTTTTCAATGTCTTTAAATGTTTCGCAAACTTTTTCATAAACATAATTATATAATTGGTTTGCGCTTTCTCTATTTTGGAAAAAAACATCACTATTTTGTGCTGTGCCTTTTGCGATTGGATTAAATGGAGTAAGGGCTTTTTGTTTAAACTGATAAACTTTTTCAAAAGGATATATTTTTTTTATATCTTCTTCATTTATTAAACCTATTTTTTGAATTTCATGACTTGTTCTAAATCCGTCAAAAAAGTGTAATATTGGCAAACTTGTTTTAAGTGTAATTATGTGGCTTGCAAGTGCCATGTCGTAACACTCTTGAACAGATGATGAAGAAATAATGTTAAATCCAGTGCTTCTAACTGCCATAACATCACTATGGTCGCCAAAAATTGATAGGGCATGAGATGCTATTGTTCTTGCTGAAACATGCATTACGCAAGGTAAACATTCTCCTGCAATTTTATACATATTTGGTATCATTAGAAGAAGACCTTGGCTTGCGGTGAAGGTAGTTGCCAAACTGCCAGTTTGAAGTGCGCCATGAATTGCTCCACTTACTCCTGCCTCGGATTGCATTTCTCGAATAAGCATGGTTTGGTTAAATAAATTTTTTCTACCTTCATTTGACCACGCATCTACAAGCTCTGCCATTGTTGAAGATGGGGTTATTGGGTATATCGCAGAAACCTCACTGAGTTTATATGCCATTAAGGCACAGGCAGTATTTCCATCTAAGCACTTATATTCCATATTAATCTCCAATTAAACTAGATAATTTTAGCATATATTTTATTTTGTGTAAAATTAAACATTTTAAATGTTTGATTATTTGTTAAAAATATTCTACACTCTATATATGAGAAAAATTTTAATTTGTTTTGCATATAAAGGCACAAATTACAGTGGTTATCAAAAACAACCAAACAAAATAACTGTGCAATCTGTGCTTGAAGATTGTTTAAGTAAAGTTTTAAAAGAAAATATTAATATTATTGCAAGCGGAAGAACTGATGCAGGTGTACATGCTTTAAAACAGTACGCACATTTTGAATGTGAAAATAAAATAGATTTAAATAAATTGCCAACAGCATTAAACACATTTTTGCCACCAGACATAAGAGTTTACTCGGCAAAAAAAGTTGATAGTCTGTTTAATGCAAGGACAAGTGCTAAAACAAAAACATATATGTATGTTTTTTGCAAAGATAAAATTATTAATCCAATGCTTTTTGATATGGTTTCTAAACTTGAATATAATGTAGATATAAATTTGATAAAAAATTGTATGGAAAAATTTATTGGTACCCATAACTTTAAAGCTTTTTGTTCAAGCAAAACATGCGCAACGAGTTTTATAAGAACAATTTATGATTTTACCATGGAAGAAAAACAAAATTATTTAATATTTAAAATTAGCGGAAATGGATTTTTATACAATATGGTAAGAATTATTATTGGAACAATAATTGACATTGCAAGGAGACATCTTGACATTTCTTGCATTGAAGATATGTTTAAAACAGGCAATCGTGCACTCGGTGGCAAAACCGTGGACGGCAGGGGGCTTTATTTGTTTGATGTTAAATATGAATAATAATTATAAGTTTTATGTATAATTATGCAAAATGTGCCTATTTTTTATAAACTTGTGTTTTGAAAATACTTTTATGTATACTTTAAAATTTAATAATAAAATATAAAAATATGCTTGACAATTATCTTGATATATAATAAACTTAACCATGTCTTGAATAAGGCATATTTTTTTGTAAAGTTAGCCCCTTAAAAAGAAATGGTCTTATTTAAAAGTTATACACAATTTTTGGAGGAAATTTTGATGAAAACATTTATGGAAAAGCCAGAAAATGTGGAAAGAAAATGGTATGTTGTTGATGCAACAAATATGCCACTTGGAAGACTTGCTTCACAAGTTGCAGACATTTTGTCAGGAAAAAACAAACCATCATATACACCACATGTAGACACAGGCGACCATGTTATAGTAATAAATTCAGATAAGGCCGTATTGACAGGCAAAAAACTTACACAAAAAATGCTTAGAAGCCACTCAGGTTATATTGGTGGATTAAAAGAAATGGATTATAAAACAGTTATGGCAACAAAATCAGATGTTGCAGTACAACATGCTGTAAAAGGAATGCTTCCTAAAACAAGTCTTGGAAGAAAAATGTATACAAGACTTAGAGTTTATAAGGATGCAAATCACAATCACGAAGCACAAAAACCAACAACTGTTGAATTAAAAGGAGTTAGAAACTAATGGCAGAAAAGAAAACAACAAAACCTGCATTAAAAAACAAAGGTGTTCAATTCCTTGGAACAGGTAGAAGAAAAAAAGCAATTGCAAGAGTTAGACTTATTCCTAACGGAACAGGTAAAATTACTATCAACAAAGTTGATATTGACAAGTACTTTGGTTTAGACACATTAAAACTTATTGTTCGTCAACCAATGGAACACACAAACACAACAACAAAATATGATGTAGTTGTAAATGTTGTTGGTGGTGGACTTTCTGGTCAAGCAGGAGCAATAAATCATGGAATTTCAAGAGCTCTTGTTTTGGCAGAAGAAAATTTGAAAGCAGACCTTAAAAAAGCAGGATTCTTGACAAGAGATTCAAGAATGAAAGAAAGAAAGAAATATGGTCTTAAAAAAGCAAGAAAAGCATCACAATTCTCAAAAAGATAATTTTAAAAATCATCAGCTTTGAACTGAACCCATAAAAGTGGACAATGTAAAAAAAAGCACCTCATATGGTATAATAAAATATCATAGGAGGTTTTTAATGGCAGGTAAAAAAGGAATGGCTTGGTATACTATCGAGTTTAGAGAAAAACTTTTAACTGAACATGAACAAGGAGTTCCTTTCTCTATGCTAT
>CALWDY010000013.1 GCA_944376825.1 uncultured Clostridia bacterium | reverse complement strand
GGTACTATAAGGAAGAAATTCATCTTCCTGTTACCCCTAATTTAGGGTAACATCGAAATAATAGCATAGTAAAAAAACAGTGTCAACAACTTTTTTTAAAAATTTTTAATATTTTTTTACTTTTTTGGCACTTTTTTTGCTTTTTTACAAACACACGGTGATGTTTATGAGTTTTTTCGCCATTTTTGTAGATTTTAGTGCTTAAAATTTTTAAAAATTTTTTTTATTTTTTTATTTTTGGCACTAAATCTTTCACTTTTTATGGTATTTCCAAAAACAATTATAGTTTTTAATTGAAAGTTAACAATAATTTTAATACTATAAAAACTTTTTTATCAATTTTAGATTTTAAATATGAAACGGCAAATTGCGATATATTGCGATATATTATGTGTTATATTACTTTAAGTATATTATATTATATTATCATATTGAAACATGAGACCACTTAACAATATTTCAAAAAAAACCACTTTCGTGGTTTTTAATTTATTTATTTAATTGTTTTTTTAAAATAATTTTAATTAGTTCGCTTAACATAAACACACAAACGACTATTGCTAAAATTATTAGCCACTCATATAATGTTACTTCTACAAGTCCCAAGATACTTCCTGTTGGAGTGAATGCCATTAAAATTAAAACTAATAGTCCAAATCCTATTGCAACCCATATCCATTTATTTTTAAACGGATTGTTTGTAAACACACTTGTGTTTACTCTCATAGACAAAAGATATGCAAGTTGAGCAAGATTTAGGGTGTAAAACGCCATGCTTGTTGCCACCAAATTACTTCCAAACATTTTATATCCAACTGCAAAAGCAACAAGAATTGCTATTGTTTGTATTATTCCCATTAAAACTATTTGAATACCAACGCCATTAGAAAATATTGTATCTTTTGATTTTCTAGGCGCTTTGTCCATTATGTTTTTTTCGGGCAATTCCAAACCAAGTGCAATTGCCGGCAAACTATCGGTTATTAAATTAACAAAAAGTATTTGAACTGGCAACATAAAAGTTAAATTTGGAAAAAGAATTGTTGCAACAAACAACGAAAGGATTTCAGCCATATTTGCCGAAAACAAAAAGCAAGCAGTTTTTTTAATGTTGGCATATATTCTTCTTCCCTCTTCAACAGCCACGATTATTGTTGCAAAATTATCATCAGTTACAATCATGTCCGCAACTTCTTTTGTAACATCTGTTCCGGTTATGCCCATTCCAACACCAATATCGGCTGTTTTTAAACTTGGGGCGTCATTTACTCCATCCCCCGTCATTGCAACAATTTTGCCCATATCCTTAAAAGTTTTTACAATTTTCACTTTGTTTTCTGGACTAACCCTTGCATAAACTTTAATTTTGTAAATAATCTTCTTATAGTCTTCATCACTTAATTTATCAAGCTCCGAGCCCAGCATAACTTCATTTATATTTTCACAAATACCCAGTTCGTGAGCAATAGCAAATGCAGTATTTTTATGGTCGCCGGTTATCATTACAGGCATCATTTTTGATTTTTTACAAACTTTTACTGCCTCATAAACTTCTTTTCTTGGCGGATCAATCATTCCAACAAGACCTACAAAAGTTAAATTATCTTCGTTTATTTTTTTTAAGTCTTCATTGTCATTTAACTTTTTATAAGCAAACCCGAGCACCCTTAGTGCTTTATCTCCCATTTCTTTATTTGCATTTAATACTTTTTCTATTAGTTCTTTTGTTAACGCTATTTCTTTATTGTCAATTAAAATTTTGTTGCACTTTTGCAAAATTATATCTGGCGCACCTTTTGTGTAACAAAAAATGCATTCATCTTCCATATTTATGGTTGACATAAGTTTTCTGTCACTATCAAAAGGAATTTCTCCCACTCTTTTATATTGTTTTTCAGCATCACTCTTGGCTAAACCATTTTTTTCTGCAAAATCGCAAAGTGCCGTTTCCGTTGGATCTCCAACATACCCCTTTTTATTCCTTTTGCTGTCATTGCAAAGAGTCATTATTTTTAGCAATCTTTCAAAAGTTGGCAAGTTGCTACTTTTTGCATCGCTCATTTTTTGATTGTAAAACAGTTTAGTTACAGTCATTACATTTTGAGTTAATGTTCCTGTTTTATCACTGCAAATAATTTGAGTACTTCCAAGGGTTTCAACGGCGTGCAATCTTTTTATAATTGCTTTCATTTTACTAAGTCTACTTACCCCCATACTCATAATTATAGTTATTACTGCTGGCAAACTCTCAGGTATTGCTGCAACGGAAATTGCAACTGCTGTTAAAAACGCTTCTATAACACTTCCATTTTCTTTTAATGCCAATTCGAGTATAAATGTTAATGTTGCAATTATTAAAACAATAATTGTTATAATTTTTCCAACAAGTTTAATGTTTTTTTGAAGTGGTGTATCAGTTTTTTGAGTTTGATTAAGCATTGTTGCAATTTTTCCAAGTTCTGTATCTTTTCCGGTTGCAACAACAACACCCTCTCCTCTTCCAATGGTTATAACACTTCCCTTATATGCCATGTTTTTTCTATCAGCAAGCGGTATTTTTTCATTTAAAACCAACTTTGCATCTTTTTCCACTGGAACACTTTCGCCCGTTAGGGAACTTTCATTACACTTTAAATTTGCACTTTCAAAAAGCCTCATATCTGCCGGAACAATATCTCCCGCTTCCAAAAGCACAACATCTCCAACAACCAATTCACTGCTGTGAACCTTTACTATTTCGCTGTTTCTTTTTACTTTTGCCTCAGGTTCAGACATGCTAAGCAGGGCTTTCATTTCTCTTTCCGCTTTTAGCTCTTGCACAAACCCAATAATAGCATTAATAACAACAATTGCAAGAATAATAAAACCATCCACCATTTCGCTGTATGTTTTTTCAACAATTGCAACCGTGATTGATATTGCAGACGCCACAAGCAAAATTATTATCATAATGTCGCAAAACTGTTTTAAAAATCTAACAATTTTACTTTCTTGTTTTTTTTGAGGCAAAACATTTTTGCCGTTTTTTTCCAAACGTTTTTTTGCATCTTCCACACCCAAACCAAACTCACTTGACTGCGTAGATTTTAAAATGTTTTCTATATCTTTTGAATGAAAAATCATATTTTCTCCTATGTTTAATATGATACATTTTTTATTGTTTTTTATCAATCAAAATAATCTTATACAAAACACGAAATTATAGCGATAACACAAAGATATATTGAAAACCAATAATATTTTCCTGTTTTTGTTATTTTTTTCATTATTTTTATTGCAAATATTCCACTAACAAGAGAAATAATAAATGAAATGATTAAATATATATATGAACCTGCAAAAAATTGCGTCCCTTCATAAAAACAAGAAAAAAGTTCATAAAAAAGTGATGCCAAAATAATGGGTATACTTAAAATAAAAGAAAAACTAGTTGCCTTTTCACTATCTATTCCCTGCAAAACCCCAGCAGATATTGTTGAGCCACTTCTACTAATTCCCGGAAGCACTGCAAATCCCTGCATCAAACCAATAACAACAGCATTTTTGTATGTTATATTTTGATATGGCATTTTTTTTTGAGATTTTGTTTTAAAATATGTAAGCATTAAAATAATTGCCGTTATCATGAAACAAATAGACAGATACCCACCGCCAAAAGCATTTTCAAAAAAACCTTTAAACAAAACAACAATAATTACCGTTGGAATGGTTGCAACAATAATTAAAAGTGTTTCTTTTGAAAATGGATTTTTAATTAGATGCCAAATTTGTTTATAGTACAAAATTATTACACTCATAAGAGTTGCAACATGCAAGATTATGGAAACAAACAAAAAATTCCCAGTTTCAACTTTAAAAAGTTTGTCTAACAAAACTAAATGTCCGCTTGATGAAACAGGCAAAAACTCCGTAAGCCCCTGCACAAGTCCAAGCAATACAAAATATAAAAGTTCCATGTTTTTAGTTTATGTAAAATTAAAATTTATTATTACAACACAACTTTAAAAATAATATCACTATGATATTAGCAACAAAAAAATGAATTTGTTTATATAGTTAACAAAAATACAAAAACCACCCATACGGGTGGTTTTTTATTGGTGATCCCAAGCAGAATCGAACTGCTCACTCCGCCGTGAAAGGGCGGTGTCTTAACCGATTGACCATGGGACCATGAAAATTTGTTGACCTTTTGGCTTGCTTTGCCCTTCGGTCAAACCTACGCGTTTACGGTCACAAATTTTCTTTCTAGTGACCACACGCAAACTCCGCTTCGCTGGGAGTTTGGTCACTACTCTCGTGCGAAGTTTGTCTTCGCTTTTAAGTAGTATTTTTACTGTTGACCTTTTGGCTTGCTTTGCCATTCGGTTATTAAATCAATCTAAAACAGATTGAATGGCTGGGGTGGCAGGATTTGAACCTACGCATGCGAGAGTCAAAGTCTCGTGCCTTACCACTTGGCTACACCCCAATACGCCTATACATTATATATAATATATTTTAAAATGTAAAGACTTTTTTTGCTTTTTTTTACAAATTTTTTAAATTATTTTTTTACTACAATTTTGGCTGGGGTGGTAGGATTTGAACCCACGAATGTTGGAGTCAGAGTCCAATGCCTTACCACTTGGCGACACCCCAATAGGCATCACTAACTAATCATAGCGAAAACGCTGGGG
>CALWDY010000012.1 GCA_944376825.1 uncultured Clostridia bacterium | reverse complement strand
TACTTTGACCAACATCATTGACAAGTGCATAAATTTTTAATTTACACACTTGCCAACAATGTTTTGGAAAAGTGGAAAAATTTTCAATTTTACCACTTTACCACAAAGTATGGAAATGTGGAAAAGTAAACTTTACCACATTACCACAGGCACGACGACTACGACTATTTAAAAACTTGCTGTCGCTAATTTCAAGTTTAGTACAAACAAAATAAATAAAAAATAAAAAGTGTTTTGTTCCATAAAAGGCGACCGTGTGCCTTTTATTAAGCATAAAACTTTAAATTTTACATTTATTTTGTTTATCCTAAAAAATTAGCAAATATAACTTTTTACAAAAAAAATTACATAATTTTAGGGCACCAAATTAGGGTACCAAACTATATATAATAAAAGTCTTATAAATAAAGCAAATGAGCAAACTAAAAACAAGTTAAAATTTGCAAAAAAATTTACATATTTTTAGGGTACCAAATTAGGGTACCAAGATAAATAAAAAGGTTATAGTAAACTACTACAACCTTTTATTTATATAGCATTGGTGCGAGTGACGGGACTTGAACCCATACTCTTTCGAACTTGCCCCTTAAACAAGCGCGTCTGCCATTCCGCCACACTCGCATAATCAACAATTACATATTATCATTTGGGTTTTTAAATGTCAAGTAAAAATTATTTTTTTACAAATATATTATAAGTTTGACTTTTTCATTTTTTTATTGCATTATTGACTTATGAATATTTTAAATATTGTTTTATATTCACTAATTATAATTGTTATCCTTCTTATTGTAATTGGACTGGCAATTGCAAATTATGCAGGAAAAAATTTAATAACAATATATGATGAGAATTCTAATGTTATAATAGATTTTTATGATACACTTAATTTTGTAAAATTAGTATCCAATGGAGAGTTTAACGGCGAAATAAAATCTAAAGTAATAGATGGAATATTGACTGATAACTATTATAATAAAACAATATCACTTTCACAAAATGTGGCATACGCAAACAATGTTTCGGCTTATGCTGTTTGCGCTCATGAACTTGGACATGCAATGCAATATAGAGATAATCCCAAAAAAATGAAAAAATTTTTATTAACACAAATTGCAAGTCGCATTTTATCAAAATTTACTTTGCCAATATTTTTATTTGGTATAGTTTGCATTTTTTTTAATATAATATTAGCAGTTTGTGTTTTGGGATTGAGTGTTTTAATTTTTTTAACGGGTTTAATTGCAAAATTAAGTACAATAGAAATAGAAAAAGAAGCATCTCAAAATGCACTAATGCTTTTAAAAAAATATACAGATTGTGATGAGAGTATGATTAAGAGAGCAAAAAAAGTGCTTTCGGCTGCAAAACTAACATACATTGCCTCATTTTTAAAAAGCGTTTTGGCGTGGACAATGCTTGTAAACAAATATGATTTTTATTAAAGGAGAAAAATATGTTTATTTTATTTTCACCAGAGTACATTCAATATACGCTACTTGGCATCATTTTATTGCCAGGATTTATTTTTGCAGTAATAACAAGTGCAAGAGTAAATTCAACTTTTAACAAGTATAATCAAGTTTTATCAAGCAAAGGTTATACAGGTGCGATGGTTGCAAAAAAGTTACTTGAAAGCGAAGGGATTTTTGATGTTGAAGTAATTAAAAATGGGAATATGGAACTTACCGACAACTATAACCCTGAAACCAAGGTGATTTCTTTGTCTAACAAAGTTTATGACTCAATGAGTATAGCATCACTTGGTGTTGCCGCACATGAAACTGGTCATGCCATTCAGCACGCAAAAGGATATGCGCCTTTAAAAATTAGAACAGTTTTAGCAAAAACAAGCACATTTGTTTCTGCATTTGTATGGCCACTAATTGTTATAGGCATAATATTGGATTTTGCATATGTTGGTGGTTTTATTGGCAAAGCATTTTTATGGGCAGGTGTGGGATTTTTTTCGCTTAGTTTAATATTTTCACTTATAACATTACCCGTTGAGTTGGATGCATCTAAAAGAGCATTGTCTCTTTTGGTGACTTCTGGGGCATTGGATGAAATGGAGGTAAAGGGCGCAAAAAAAGTTTTATCTGCTGCGGCAATGACATATGTTGCTGCAATTGTGGTTTCCATATTGCAACTTTTAAGATTTTTATTGTTTTTCTTGCTTAATTCAAGAAGAAGCGAATAAAATTGTTTTAATTAAAATGATTTGTAAAAAATTTAAAGTTTGTTTATTTTAATTTGGTTTTTGTTTAAATTTTTGTAGTATTTTATTATATAAAAAATTGGTTATACTAAATAAGTGGGGGAGTTATGGAAAATATTTGGAATAAATATTCTGCAAGCAAAATTAAAAACATGGAAAAGTTTTGTGATGAATACAAAGAGTTTTTGTCTAACTGCAAAACCGAACGAGAGTGTATAGACTTTTTTTCAAATTTGGCAGAAAAAAATGATTTTATTAATCTTGAAACGGCTTTAAAAGAAAACAAAAAACTTAAAGCCGGCGATAAGGTATATGCCGTAAACATGGGAAAAGCAATGCTACTTATGGTAATAGGGAAAGAACCTTTTGTTAAAGGTTTAAACATTATTGGGTCTCATATAGACAGTCCAAGATTAGATTTAAAAGCAACGCCAATTTATGAAAATAATGAACTTTGTTTGCTTGATACTCACTATTATGGTGGGATAAAAAAATATCAGTGGACTGCATTGCCACTTGCCATTCATGGAACAGTTGTAAAAAAAGATGGCACGAAAATTAATATTGTTTATGGCGAAGATGAAAAAGATGCGGTTGTGGGGATATCTGATTTGTTGCCACATCTTGAAAAAGAAAAAACAAAACTTGAAATAAAAGGCGAAGATTTAAATATACTAGTTGGTTCTATTCCGGACAAAACAGCAGAAAAAGACAAGGTAAAAGCCAACATTTTAAAAATTTTAAAAAGCAAAAATATTGATGAAGATGATTTATTTTCTGCCGAACTTGAAGTTGTACCAAGTGGGAAAGCACGAGATTTTGGTTTGGATAGAAGTATGATAATGGGATACGGTCAAGATGATAGGGTTTGTGCTTACACATCTTTTAAGGCACTACTTGAAATGGATAAGCCAAAAACAACTGCAATTTGTTTGCTTGTTGACAAAGAGGAAATTGGTAGTGTTGGTGCTACTGCTATGAATAGTAAATTTTATGAAAATTCCATTGCAGAAATAATGAATTTGTGTGGTCAATATAATGAACTTGATATGAGAAGGGCGTTAAACAAAAGTAAAATGTTGTCTAGTGATGTAACTGCGGCTTTTGATCCAAACTATCCAACTCCAATGAATGAAAAAACAGATGCACATCTTGCAAGGGGGATATCTTTCAATAAATACACAGGAAGCAAAGGTAAGTACGATGCTAATGATGCAAATCCTGAATTTATTGCAAAACTAAGAAATGTACTAGATGAAAACAATGTTTTTTATCAAGCAACAGAAATGGGAAAGGTTGATGCTGGTGGTGGCGGAACAATTGCCTATATTATGGCTGGTTATGGTATGGAAGTCATTGATGCTGGTGTGCCACTACTTAACATGCACGCTCCTTGGGAAATAAGTTGCAAAGTTGATGTTTACGAAAGTTATCTATGCTATAAAGCATTTTATAAATTATAATAAAAATCCACAGGGAAAACCTGTGGATTTTTATTGCACAAAAAAACACTATTCTATTCCTAATAGTTCATCTATTGTAACATCATAAATTTTTGACAACTTTATTAAGTTTTCATATTCTGGTCGGGTTTTGTCATTTTCCCAACTGGAAATGTTTGTTTGGTCAATGCCAATCATCTTTGCAACTTCCATTTGGGTTAAGTTGTTTTCAAGTCTATATTTTTTAAATCTCTTTCCAAATTCCATAACATTAGTATATACAACAATTCAAAATTCTTTAATTATATGAGCGTTGCCTATATTTGTTGTCATATTTTATCAAATCTTTGTATATTTTGTCGTATTTTGTTATTTTATAAATGTGAATTTTAGCATCAAAAAAGTAATTTTGGTTGTTTTGTGCGTAGTTTTTGTAACTTCTTTGGCTGTGGTTGCAATTGTTTTGCTTGAAAAAGATAATGATAAAGGTGAAGATGGCGATTTCTCACAAGAAAATAGCTATAATATAGAAATTATTTGTGATGATGAAATTTCTTTATACATAGATGAAGGTCCATGTAATCTAATTTATACCATATTAAATGAAGAAAACATAAATTACACAGTTGACTTTATTGTTGATAATGAAAATATAATGATATTAGATGGCAACATTATTCCTTTAAATGTTGGTGAGTGCTGTTTAACAATAAAAGTTTTAACAAAAGACAAAATTTTTAAAAAAGATGTAAAAGTATGTGTTCTGCCAACAATCACCAACGCAGAAATAGTTGTTTTGGATGATAACAAAAAAGAAGTTGACAAGGTTTTTGTTGGAGAAAGTTACTTTTTAAAAATAACAACAAATCAAACTTTAACTCAACAATATTCATTGTTTACAAGTGAAAACATTAATAATTTGCAATATATAAATTATGAAAATAATATTTTGTTGTTTAGTTTTTATGTTGAATTTTATGAAGAAACAAAGTTTGAGTTTTTGTACAGAAATTATTCGTGCTTTTGTTCTGTTTTGTGCTATGAATATATTGATGATTTTTCAGTGGATTTTTCAAACAGTTTAGTAAATGATGAAATACAATTGTTTTTATACAATTCTGTTTATAATGAGCAGGCAAACCAAGATGGTTATTATTCATTTGCAAATTTTTATGTTTCTGTAACAGATAAAAATCTAAATGATTTTGCTGTTATTTTTGAAGGTGATAACATTGCAAAAATAAGCAACAATAAAATTATAGCTAAAAGTCAAGGCGTAGGCACTTTAAAAATAATGGCAAACGATGGATCAAACTATATGGAAGAGTACATTGTTAAAATATCTACAATAAATGTACAAGATGTTGTTGTTGATGTAAATGTTAATGAAATATATGTTGGAGAAACCTTAGAGGTGCTTATTAATTATTTTCCAGTATATGCGCTTTGCGACTTGTACTTATTTTGCCAAGATGGTTTTAATGTTGAAGGCAACAAGATAACTGCAATAAAAGAGGGTGAGTTTAATGTTATTGTAAAAGACCACTTATCTAACTATGAAAAAACTTTTAGTGTGCTTGTAAAAAGAAAGCTGTTTTATTCATTCTATATTGAAATTAATAAATCTTTTTTAACAGAAAACAATGCAACATTTAATAGTGATGTTTTAACAATAAATAATGGAAGTGACAGCGCAATCATTCCATTGAGTTACTATTGTGTAATTGATGGTATTTTAGAGGTGAATATTGAGTGTGATGTAAAATATGTTTGTAGCCAAGAAACATATGTGTCTTATGATAACTTTTCAAATGCAATTGTTTTTAATGTAAAAGGCAAAGGTGAAATTGTTGTTACATTGGAATTAAAACATTACGAAAATGTGTGTTATACTTTTAAAATTGTGATATTATAGACCAAAAATATTTAATATTTATTGACAAGTTTAATTTGTTTTGATAACATATCAAAGCAAAATAACTTTGAAGGGGTGTAGTTCATCGGTAGAATGAGAGTCTCCAAAACTCCAGAGGAGGGTTCGATTCCTTCCACCCCTGCCAATGTAAACAAAAACCCACCAGATAAAACTGGTGGGTTTTTATATATTACAGCGGATGAGAATTGTTAAAGGGGATAATATTTACATCCGCATATAATAACAAAATTAATACATCTTTTGGCTTATTCTTAAATTAATCTTGTCTAAAATGTAATTTGCAACTTCTTTTATGGATGGTGCTTTTTCTGTTTTTGAAATATTATAGAACAAACTTTTATTTTGACATGTTTCATACGCTCTTAGTATGCAAAATCTTATGGATTTTTCTATGCTACATGAGGTTGTGTTATATTTTATTGCAAGTTTGTTATAAGTGTCATTGCATTTGCCGTGAGAGATTGAACTGTTTGTGTATAATTCGTAAATTAAATCGGTGATATACTTTACGCCAATTAGTTTTGGTCTAAATGACAAATTGTCCAATTCACTATGCATTATGGAATAGCATAGAGATTGATTTTTGTCTTCCGTGCATAAACCTTTTGAAAAACATCTATAATGATTGGAAATGACGCTTTCTAATTCGTTGTAGTTGTTTGCAATAAAAACATGATTGCAACTATATTCCATAAACTTTTCGCCAATAAAATATATAAGGTTTTTCTTGTTGTGAAAAACAAAATCTTTAAAAATGTTTTGGCTTAAATCAACATTTTTATCAAATATAACATAAAGTGGAGAAATTTTATCCATTATATAAGCAAGAATGTCAAGCTTGTCGCATTCAAATATATGCAATTTAAGTTTTGTACAAATATCGTATACTTCTTTAAAATCATACGATTTATTATGGTAAAACACAACTGAATTTTGATTCATAATCTTTATCCTTGCCTTTTATTTGTCTAGATTGTAACACCATAAATATGTCAAGTCAACAAAAAATCTAACATTTTTACAAAATATTTTAAAATGTTGCAATTTTTACAAAAGTCAGCGCTTAATTTTGTGCTTAAATGTAAAAGCATGTTTTTTTTAGCACAAAAGTTGGGTATTGCAATGTTGAGTTTTGTATGTTATACTCTTTGCGAGGTGAAAACATGGCAATGAAAAAAGGCAAAAAAATTCTTGCAGCATTGGGTGCAATTGGTGCATTGGTTGCTGCGGTGGTAGGAGTTGCAACAAATGCCGATGATATTTATAACAAAATATGGGCTCAAGACAACACTCCACAATTGGCTATTGTAAGGACGGTTGAATATAATGATGAATACTATAAACTATTTTGGGATGAAGTCGCCAATGCGGACTACTATAATGTAAATATTAACGGCGAAACTCAAACGGTGGAAGATAACAGTTACTTTTATGTTCCAACAACGCAAACAACAGAATTTAAGGTTCAGGCAGTGGATTCTTCTGGTGAATACAAGGCGTCTGAGTGGTCTGATACGGTAACATATCAAATTGCAGAAAACGAGGTGTCGTACGCATCTGTTAATTCATTTGTGTCAACAATGTTGCCCGGAGGGTTTAATTTTAAAAAACTAGTCAATATCAGTTTAGAAGGCGACAAGGTTTATACAACGGCAGTTTTTGAAAGCGACGGTGAATATAAGGTTTATGAGTTGTCAACGGAATACGATTTTGAAGTACAATCATTAAGCGAGGTTATGAATGAAAAAGGGGGATATGTTAGAATTTTAGATAAATATCCAATAGCTAATTATGATGCGGCAAACAGTTTGCTTAAATCAAATTCATATGCTGGTCAAATGGAAGAGTATCGCGAACAAGGGTATTCCTTTGAAGTTATTTCTCAACAGGTTGGGAAATTGGAAGAGGATAATAAAGTATTTAACATTTACGCAACTTACAAATTAACAAGAGGGAGCGAAGTAAAATACATAAATACAATAATGAATGCAGTAATTAAAGAAACAAGTTCAAATGAAAAGACAAACTATACAACTAAATTGGAAAATGCCGAGGACAGATATCTATACGAATTATCCTGCCATGAATTGACGGGCGATGAAATTAATTTTGCTGAGGATATGGAACAGGCAAACATACCATTGACTTTTGAAAATTTAGAACAAGAAAACAATCAATCAAATAGTTCTAGTGGATATATTATAAATAGCAAAGATGAAGAACTTAGCTTATGAAAAAAATATGCGTGTTGCTGTCGGACAATTTGATTCTTGCATGTGAACTTAGAGACATTGCAAAAACATATGACATTGAGCTTGCATCTTGTAAAAGCATTTTTGAAATGTTGGAAAAATACAACAAAGGCACAAATGCAATAATTATTGAAAATGTTGAAAAGTATGGTAATTTGCAAGAAAATATAAGTGAAGTTATTTTAAAAAAAGTTTATTATGTAAAAAATGGAGTTGTTGCAGACCATAACAATAAAACAGAATTTAAAACTTATAAAGATTTTTTTGAAAGTGATGTTTTTAAACATTTAATATATCAAAAAACTCAATCCAACTACGAAGATAATGTAAACAAAAAATTAAATGAACTTGATATTGTGATGAATTCGTGGAAGGCAAGGTTTATAAAGTACATACTTTGCGAAATGCGTAGTCGTGGAGAAAGGCGTGTGAGCAGGGATATCATTGAAACTGTTGGGGCAAGCAAAGAAGTTGAGTGTAAGCATATTTACGATTCGTTAAGACCCCTGTTAAAACAATATATTTTTAAATTGTCACAAAAAACAAACAAAACATACAACAATAAAAAAGTTAAAGAGATGATAAATTCTTTGTATAATTTTGTATTTAGTTAAAATAGTCCTTTTGGGCTATTTTTTCAACATAGTTTTACAAAAAACATATATTATTATATGATAAATTTTTTAAATAAATATAACATGCTTCAATGTGAAGATTTAAGCACTCATTGCACAATGCGAGTTGGTGGAAAAGCAAAATATTATATTGAACCTTTAACAGCATCGCAACTTGTTGAAATTGTTAAACAATGTAATAAATTAAAAATAAAATATTTTATTTTGGGAAATGGAAGCAATGTGATATTTAAAGACAAAGGCTTTGATGGTGTTGTTATTTGCACAAAAAAGATGTCAAGCATAACTATAAAGGAAGATGTGTTAATTGCAGATTGTGGTGCCAATTTGTATGTTTTAAATAAAATGGCAAAAGACAGTGGTCTTGGCGGAATGGAGTGGAGTTATGGAATACCTGGCAGTTGTGGTGGGGCTTTGTGCATGAATGCTGGGGCTTACGGCGGACAAATGCAAGATGTTGTTTTAAAAGCAAAAGTTTTTGATGGAAAAAAAATTAAAATCCTTTACAATGACCAACTAAAATTTGGATATCGAAATAGCATTGTTAAGGAAAAAAATTATATAGTGTTGAAAATTTGGATAAAATTAAAAAAAGATGAGAAAGAAAATATAAAAAATAAGCAAATAAACTATTTAAATAAAAGACGATTATCCCAGCCAATAGAAACGTTTAATAGTGGTAGCATATTTAAAAAGATTAATAATTTAAGTGCCGGCAAAATGATTGACAATCTGGGGCTTAAAGGTGTTATAGTTAATGGAGCGCAAATATCAAAACTTCATGCAAATTTTATTGTAAATTTAGGCAATGCAAAAGCAAAAGATATACAAGATTTAATAAATATTATAAAAAAAGTTGCAAAGGAAAAAAACAATATAGAACTTGAGGAAGAAGTTATTTTTATAGGAGAAGATTAATGGTAATTTATGGTGATTATCACACTCACACAATATATAGTAGTGGAAAACATAAAAGAAAGCATGCAACTGGCACAATACTAGAAAATGCAATGTATGCAAAACAAAAAGGGTTAAGTGAGATTGCAATAACAGATCATGGTTTTTCTCATAAACTTTATGGACTTCAAAGAAAGAACATAAAAAAAATGCTATCCGAAATTGAAGATGCAAAAATCAAAACTGGCATAAACATACTTTTGGGAATAGAGGCAAACATAATATCAAGCGAAGGGGATGTTGATTTGACAGATGAAGATATAAAACAATTCGACTTAATTATTGTGGGCTTTCATAGTTTTGCAAAAGCAAAATCCATTAAAGAATGGTTTAAGTTTTTTTTGCCAAATCTATTAGGCTTTAAAAGAAAAAAAGACTATCAAAGAAATACGCTTGCACTTTTAAAAGCAATGGACAAGTATCCAATTGATATAATTTCTCATCCAGGTGTTAATATGCCTATATATTTTGATAAAGTTGCAAGTCATGCAAAAAAAACAGGCACATTGCTTGAAATAAACGGCAAAAGAATTGCCTACAAAGCCAAAGATATTGAAGATATTAAAAAAATCGATGCAAAATTTGTAATTTCTTCTGATGCCCATAGTGCTAAGAAAGTTGGCAGTATAAACAAGCCTGTAAATTTTGCAATTAAGAATTCAATATCTTATGAACAAATTGCAAATATGGGGAAAAAAATATATTTTAAAAGTCAAATTCAACAAAAGGAGTTGGAAAGTTGAGTTTTTCCAAAGATGTAAAAATTGAAATTTTAAGTAAGCCAATAACACAAGATTGTTGTGGCCTTAGTTTTTTAAGTGGAGTACTTAGTTCTTCGGCGAAAATTAATTTAAATGGAAAAATTGAAATTAGTTTAAATACAGATTTGTTTGAACTTGTTGGCTTTATAAATTCAATTATAAAAAATCTTTATGGAATAGAAGTAAATGCAAAACTTTGCAAAAAATATCAAATAAAAAAAGAAGACTACTATGTTATAAATTTTCCAACAGATATTGCAGATAGAATTTTGCTTGACACTGGATGTGCAAAAGTTGAAAATGGAAATTTAATAAGATGCTTAACTGTTGATAAGTATATGATAAAAGAAGAGCATTGTTTAAAAAGTTTTGTGTCGGGAGTGTTTATAGGTTGTGGCACAAGTAGCATAAAAATTAACAATCAAAGCAGAATGTCAACAGGATATCATTTGGAATTTGCATCAAAAAACAAAGACTTTTTGATTGGACTACAACAAATTTTAACGCAGTTTGAAATCTATGCAAAATTAATAGATCGTAAAAAAATGTATATTTTATATGTTAAAGATGCAAACGAGGTTAGCAACATTTTGGCACTAATTGGTGCATATAATGGGGTTTTGGCACTTCAAAACGAAATGGCGGTTAGAGAAGTAAGGAATAAAGTTAATAGACAAACCAATTGTATTAATGCAAATATAAACAAAACAGTAAATGCAAGTTTAAAGCAAAATGATGCAATATCATTAATAGTTTTTAAAATGGGGCTTGAAAGTCTTTCGCAAGATTTGCAAAATGTTGCACTGCTTAGAATGGCAAATCCAGAAGAAAGTTTGGATGAGTTAGTTAAACTGGCAACTTTTCCAATAACAAAAAGTGGTTTAAATTATAGACTTAATAAACTTATAAAAATAGCAGACAAAATAAAGGAGTAAAAATGGAAGAATTTGTGCATTTACATAATCACACAGAGTTTAGTTTGCTTGATGGGGCGGCAAAAATAACAGAACTTGTAAAAGAAACAAAAAATAGAGGCTACAAAGCAGTTGCAATAACAGACCATGGGAATATGTATGGTGCACTGCAATTTTATACGGCGTGTTTGGGTGCAGGTATAAAACCAATTATTGGTTGCGAGTTTTATATGTGCGAAGACATGAATTTAAAACAAGGGAAGCAAGATATAGGACATTTAATTCTTATTGCAAAAAACAATGATGGTTATAAAAATCTTCTAAAATTAAATTCTGTTGCCTTTATTGATGGTTATTACTATAAGCCTAGAATAGATTACAAAATGCTCAGCCAGCATTCCAAAGGGCTTATATGTTTAAGTGGATGTCTTGCAGGGCACTTGCCAAAACTTATTCTTTCTCATCGAATGGAAGATGCAAAAGAGTTTGCACTTAAATTAAAATCAATGTTTGATGACGGCGACTTTTATTTGGAAATTCAAAATCACGGTATTTTAGAAGAAAAAGAAGTTCTGCTTGGACTAGATAAAATTAGCAAAGAAACAGGCATTAAACTGGTGGCTACAAACGACTGCCATTATATAAAAAAAGAAGATGCAGAAATTCAAGATGTTTTAATGTGCGTTCAAATGGGAAAAACGCTCGATGATCCAGATAGATTAAAATTTTCAACAGAAGAATTTTATTATAAAACATACGAAGAAATGCAAGAGGCATTTGTAGGCTATGAGGATGCACTAAAAACAACGCTTGAAATTGCAGACAAGTGTGATGTTGTAATAAGGAGAAAAGTTCATGGCGAAATGGGGCTGGAAGAAAAATATGTTTTGCCAGCAACAGAAAACTTTATACCAAAATATGAGCCACCTGATGGTTTGTCCGCTTATGAGTTTATGCGAAAACTTACTTACGGAAGTTTGGATGAAAAATATCCCAATGCAAGCAAAGAGGTGTTGGATAGAATAGAATATGAATTATCAGTCATAAAAGACCAAGGATTTGTTGAGTACTTTTTGGTTGTGTGGGATTATATAAATTGGGCAAAAAACAACTCCATCCCGGTTGGTCCCGGAAGAGGCAGTGGTGCTGGAAGTATTGTTGCCTATCTTATGGGAATAACAAAAGTTGATCCTCTTAAATATGCACTGTTTTTTGAAAGGTTTATAAACAAGGAAAGGGTTTCGATGCCAGACTTTGACATAGACTTTGATTTCGATAGAAGAACAGAAGTCATTGAATATGCTAAAAGAAAATATCATCCGGAAAATGTTTCATATATAGTAACTTTTGGAAAAATGCAAGCCAAAAATGCCATTAAAGATGTTGGAAGGGTGCTGAGAATTCCTTATGCCGAAACTGATAAAATAACAAAGTTGATTCCATCAAGATTGCCGGAAGGAATAAAAAAACCACCTGTTCTTGCTTATTATTTTGGCAAGACTGGCAAGCAAGAAAATGATAAGTATATAGTTCCAGAATTAAAAGAAATTTATGACCAAGATGCCGATTTAAAAAGGGTGATAGACATAGCAATAAAACTTGAAGGTTTTCCAAGAAACACATCAATGCATGCATGCGGGGTTTTAATTGCTCCCGAGCCGGTTGAAGAGTTTGTTCCACAATCTAGGAACGGCGAAGAAATAACAACTCAATACGATATGGTGGAGTTGGAATCGCTGGGACTTTTAAAAATGGACTTTTTAGGTTTAAAAACATTAACAGATATAAATAAAGCAATAAAATACGTTAAAGAAGATTATAATGTTAATATTGACTTTGATAAAATTGGTTATGATGACAAAAATGTTTATGATTTAATAGGAACTGGAAATACAGAAGCAATATTTCAATTGGAAAGTGGTGGATTTAAAAAATTTATGAAAGAATTAAAACCATCGGGACTTGAAGATATTATAGCGGGTGTGTCATTGTATCGTCCGGGACCAATGGATTCCATTCCAACTTATGTTAGGAACAAATTTAATCCTGATAAAGTAGAATACCCACATGAATGTATTAAAGACATATTAAAAGTTACTTATGGCTGTATTGTCTATCAAGAACAAGTTATGCAGGTTTTTCAAATTATGGGCGGATATAATTTGGGACAAGCGGACAATGTTAGAAGAATTATGGGCAAAAAGAAAGTTGACAAAATGGCATACGAAAAAGAAAAATTTATAAATGGATGGAAAGATCCCAAAGGGAAAAACTCAATTCCAGGTGCCGTTAAACTTGGTGTGCCAAAAGAAGTGGCAGAAAGAGTTTTTGCCGATATGGAAAGTTTTGCTTCATATGCTTTTAACAAATCTCACGCAACTGCATATGCAATGCTTACATATCAAACGGCATATCTTAAATGTTATTATGAAGTGGAATTTTTAACGGCAATTATAAATAACAGAATAACAAACGCCGATGAAATAAAAAAGTATGTGGCATATGCAAGACAAGAAAACATAGAAGTTCTTCCACCATCAATAAACAAAAGTAAAACATATTTTAGCGTGGAAAATGGCAAAATAAGATATGGTTTAAGTGGGCTTAAAGGTGTAGGTGTTGGTGCTATTGACACCATGATAAAGGAACGAGAAAAAAACGGTGAATATAAAGACATTTTTGATTTTATATCAAGATTGTATAACACGGGTGTTGTAAACAAAAAAAGTTTGGAAAGTTTAATACTTAGTGGTGCGTTTGATTGCTTTAATGTTTATAGGTCTCAACTCATGGCTGTTTATGAACAAGCAATTGAAAAAGTAAGCAGAGATTTAAAAAATAAAGAGTCGGGGCAGTTCTCTCTTTTTGACAATTTTAAAAGTGAAGTTGAGGACATAGACAAAATAGATTATCCAAAAATTAAAGAGTATAATAAACAAACAAAATTAAAATTTGAAAAAGACATAACTGGCGTGTATATGTCTGGGCATCCACTTCAAAACTTTGCAAATATGTGGAACGATTTTAATTTTAGAGCGGATATGATTGTAAAGAATGACGAAGATGGCATTGGTGAAGATGGCGATGAAGAAGCCGTTGAAGATGTTGTATATGAGGGCTTAACTGATGGCATGCGTGTAACATGTGGTGGAATTATTACAAACTTTAAGCGAATAATATCAAAAGCATCAAACAAAAGTATGGCTATTATTGATGTTGAAGATTTGTATGGAACATTTAGTTGCATGATTACGCCTAATGTTTACGATAAGTATAAAAGCATTTTGGAAGAAGATAACATTGTAATGATTAATGGTAAATTTTCTTATAGAGTTGGAAGAGAACCAATTATAATGGTAGAGAGAATATCTGTAATGAAAGAACAACAAGAGCAAGAAGAAAATAAAGATAGAACTTTATATTTAAAATATAATTCCAAAGATAAAAAACTTAACGATAAAGTCATTTTAATTTTGTCTTTATATAAAGGAAATTATCCTGTTTGTGTAAGATGTACAAGCGACAACAAAGCATATAAACTTTCTAAAAGAGTAAATGGAAATAATCACCTAATCAACGAACTTATTGGACTTTTAGGTGAAGGAAATGTAATATTAATTTAGGAGAATGTATGAACATAGGGATTTTGGCAAGTGGCGGAGATGGCGCTGGGATGAATTATTGTTTGTATAATATTTATAAAAAAATTTATAGAAACAACAATGTGTTTTTGTTTAATCGTGGTTATATGGGACTTATAAATAATGATATTTTAAATTATGACTTTAAATATATAAAAAATCACAAAAACGATGGGGGCATAATGATAAAAACTTCAAGATGTCCCCAGTTTCAAACACCAGGTGGTTTAGAAAAAGCAATTAAAAATTTATCAAAAAATAATATTGATGTTTTAATAGTTATGGGAGGAAATGGTTCTTTAAAAGGCGCCAAAGAACTTCTTAAACGAAATATAAATATAATGTTTATTCCTTGCACCATTGACAATGATGTTTTAAACAGTGAATATTGTATTGGATTTGATACTGCATGCAACAATTGTGCAAATTTTATAAAACAAGTAAACGATACAATGAAATCCTTTAATAGAACTTGCATTTATGAAGCAATGGGAAGAAAATGTCCTTCTATTGCTATTACAGTTGGAAACATGGTTAATGCAGATTATTTGTATGTTTCAAATAATTGCAGTGTGGATAGTTGCGTTGAAACATTAAGAAAAACAATTAAAACAAAAGATGCTCCAATTGTAATTATAAGAGAAAATTTAATTGATATTAAATATTTAAAGCAAGAAATTGAAAAAAAACTCGATTTGGATGTTCGAACTTGTATTGTTGGATATTTTCAACGAGGTGGAATGCCAACAAAAATTGAAAAACTTTATGCAAAAAAATTTGCGAGTATGTGTGTAAACGAAATAAAAAACAAAAAATTTAATAAATCGATAATTGTCAAAAATGGTGTTTTTGTGGCTGAAAAATTAAATTAAATAAAAACATTCAAAAAACTATAAAAAAATACAAGGTTTTATGCCTTGTTTTTTTAAAATATTTATATAATATTATTGTTGCACAAATAATTAATTATTTTATAATTATAATTATGTTCATAATTTCACATAAATATTGTAAACAGTTAGTTGCAAAATATTTTATGTTTATGTTAATATAATATGTGATTGCACAATAAATCGGAGGTGTAAAATTTGAATACAAAGAAAAAGGGCTTTAATCTATTTTATCTATTTTTAATTATGCTTGTGTTTGTGTTTGTTATGTTTGCTATGGTAGATATAAATAAGGGCATTGAGCAAATAGAACCATCTACAGCAATAACATGGATAAAAGAGGGGAAAGTTGAAGAAATATATGCTTACAATGGCGAGGCAAGAGTTCTTTTAAAAGATTCTGCTGTGGAAGATAAAACAAAGTTTCCTAGCATGGCTGATGCATACTTTAAATATACATCACAATCTTGGGAACAAATTTTGTTGGAAATTCAAAAATATAACGAAGACAAGGCCGAAGATCTTCAAATAAAATGGTCAAATCCACCAGTTGAGGCAAGTTGGTTTGAAACAATTATGCCATTTTTATATATTGGACTTGGCTTGCTTTCTATTTATTTGATTTTTAGGATGTTTACAAAATCAAATTCCAATGCAATGCAATTTGGTAAGAATAAGGCTAGAATAACAAGCAATATAAAAGTTAGATTTTCCGATATTGCAGGCGCAGAAGAGGAAAAAGAAGAACTTCAAGAAATTGTTGAATTTTTAAAAAATCCACAAAAGTTTACTGAACTTGGGGCAAGAATACCAAAAGGAGTACTCCTTGTTGGAAATCCGGGAACGGGAAAAACTCTTCTTGCAAGAGCAGTTGCTGGTGAAAGTAATGTGCCATTCTTGTCAATAAGCGGAAGTGATTTTGTTGAAATGTTTGTTGGTGTTGGTGCAAGTAGGGTTAGAGATTTGTTTGATCAAGCAAAGAAAGCACAGCCATGCATTGTGTTTATAGATGAAATAGATGCAGTTGGTAGACAAAGAGGTGCTGGTCTTGGTGGTGGCAACGATGAAAGAGAACAAACTTTAAATCAACTTCTTGTTGAAATGGATGGGTTTGAAGCAAATGAAGGAATAATTGTGCTTGCTGCAACAAATAGAAGTGATGTTCTTGATCCGGCACTACTTAGACCGGGAAGATTTGATAGGCAAATCTATGTTAATATTCCTGATGTTAAGGGTAGAGAAGGTATTATAAGAATTCATGCAAAAAACAAACCTATATCAAGCGATGTTGACTTTCAAACTCTTGCAAGAATTACAAGTGGATTCACAGGTGCAGACCTTGAAAACATGTTAAATGAGGCGGCAATACTTGCAGCACGAAACCATAGACCAAAAATACTTATGCAAGACATAACCGAAGGAATTAACAAAGTTTTAATGGGACCTCAAAAAAAGAGTTTGCTTGTAACCGAAAAAGATAAATTAATTACTGCATATCATGAAAGTGGTCATGCAATTATTGGAAAACTTTTAGAGCATTGCGAAGAAGTTCAGGAAGTTTCAATAATCCCAAGAGGTGGTGCAGCAGGATACACAATGAGCAGACCAGACAACGATGATAATCATATGGGCAAACTTAAATTGAACGACACAATAGCAATGATGATGGGTGGCAGACTAAGCGAAGAACTCTTTATGGAAGATATATCAACGGGGGCGTCAAATGACATTAAGCGTGCAACCGAACTTGCAAGAAAAATGGTTACAACTTGGGGAATGAGCGACAAGTTTGGTTTTATGAGTTTCAACAGCGAAGAGGAAATTTTTGTTGGAAGAAACTATCAAAGTAAAAATGAATACAGCGAAACAACGGCTTTTGAAATAGACAAGGAAGTAAAGAAAATTTTAGATTATAACTATAATCGTGCAAAGAAAATTTTGTTGGAAAATAGTGAACTTGTTAAACAAATGTCTGAGTTGCTTCTTGAAAAAGATACAATATATAAAGAAGAAGTTGATATGCTTATGGAAGGCAAGAGCAAAGAAGAAATTATAAAGCATATGGACGAAGAAACGGAAAAAAGAAGAAAAGAAGAAGAAAAAATTCGCAAATCAAACGAAAAAGAGAAAAAAATAAAAGAAATAGAAGTGCGAGTTAAAACTGCGGAAATGTATCTTAAAGAAGGCATAATATCTCAAAAAGATTTTGATTTAATTTTAAAAGAAAAAGAAAAGGCAATAAAAAAACTAAACGAAGAAGAAAATCAAGATTTGTCCAATGCAAGCGATATAAAAGAAGAAGATATAAAATCACTTAAAGTAGAAGAAGAACCAAATAAAAAACAAAGTGATGTTCAAGATGAAAAAGACGAAGAAAAAAACGAGCAATTAGAAAAAAAATTAAAACAACAAAAAAATAGTGTAGCAAAAGAAAAAAAGGAGAAAAAAGATGGCAAAAAAGAATAAAGGATGGCTTATATTAACATATTGTTTAGTAGCGGTGCTTGTACTGTCAACAATTGTTTGTTGTTTTGTTAAAACAAGTTATCGTCCTGAAATAGAAAATCCATATGCCTTTACAGCTCAAATTTCAGGAAATGCAGATTCTTATATTGCTTGTGACAAAGATCACAACACAGAAAGATATAACGAAGTTTTAGAGGAGTTTAATAGTTCATTTGAAGAAAGCGTGTTGTCTTCGTTGTTTTCAGGGAGATTGTTTGGTAAGTCAAGAATAGAATCATCACAAAGTCTTCCATCTTTTAGTGGATACACTTTAAAACTATCTTTTGCCACAAAACAAACAATCGTGCTTAATGGCAAAGAATACAATCCACCAACAAACTCTTCACAAACTATAGAGTATGAAGAAATTTATGTTGATGTTGCAAATGACAATGGTTTTGGTGTTAATTATGTTTATTATGTTTATAAATACGTTGATAGTTCAAATATAAACAGAACAACATATTATAAACAAACCGTTCAATGCAATTTTGATGGATTATATGATTTGTTAGAGTCATATTAATAAAAAAATTCAAGATTAAAATATCTTGAATTTTTTTAATTTAAATTATTTAATTTTAATCTACAACGAAAGCAGATATTCCAAATTTAAAAGGTACATTTTTGTTGGGTATAAATGTTATCTCAATAAACCCTTCTTGGCAAAAATCAGTTGACAAAATAGAAGTGTTTAATGATGTTGATAAAACATTGTTTGCTTGATTGTTAATTGGATAATAATCTGCAAGCGAGTAATTGGTGTTGTTTTGGTTGTTTGTTATATTTGTTTTGTTGTTAAATATATCATTGTCAAAATTGCTGTTTAAAGTGGACAATTTTGAAACTTCTTTTGTTTCATAATATGTCATGATGCTACTTGTTGATGTGCTTTTGTTTATGTTATACACCTTGCTATCATATTCGCTTGTATTGTTTTTTAAGTTGTGATATGCAATTTTAACTTCTAACTGTAAATCAAAGTTGCACTGTAACGAAAAAACCAGAGTTACAAAATTTCCAAATTTGTTAGGGTTAATAATAATTGATTGATATTGCTGTTCTTGTATTGTAGAAAAACCTTGTGAGTTGGAAAGTAAAAACATGTTTCTATTTGTGTTGCTTGTGCCAACAATTGTAGAATTTAAACATGGTTCAAGTTTGTTTGTGTATTCTTCATCGACAATGGCTTCTATTTTTTCTTTGTCTGTTTGTTTGTTTTGTGAGTCTATAATAATGTTATCAAACACATAGGCAGAAAATGTGTTTTTGCTTTCAAGCGAAAGTCCAACATATAACGCATTATTTTTGTATTCTTCTTGAAGTAAAGTTAAATAATTTGTTAAATTTTCATTGTTGTTTAAAACTGTAAAATCACTTGTATTTTTGTTTAGAGCCAATTCGTATGTTACAATTTTTAAAATTTCTGTTATATTGTCGCTTACAACAATATTTTCGCTGTTAAATTGTTCTTTTATTTTGGTAGAAACATTTGTTGCAAAATTTTCTAAAAGAAAGCCTTGTTCATTTGTTTCATTTTTGTAAACAACCTGAAAAGAGGATATATCATATCCCTTTACATTTTCACTTGGATTGTCTGGGGAGTAACAACCACTTAAACAAAATGATAACACAAGCAAAAAAGCCAAAAAGAATGGTTTTTTTATATTTTTCGCTTTAATATTTTTCTTTTTCATGTTTTTAGTTTAACACATACAAATATATTTATCAAGAAAACAATTAGGTGTGTTTTTTTTTGTTTTGCTTGTTTTTTTTTAACAATTCTATTATAATAAAAAAAAGGAACAAAAGATATGAGTAAAGAATTTAATTTTATAGCACCAAAAGAATGGACAGAAATAAATAAAAAAGATTTTTCAATTTATGGAATTGCAGATTTTCCAGATGCTAAGGTTGAAGAGGCTTTTTTGATAGCAAATGAAAAAAATGCTTTTAATGCAGTAACTCTTTATTGTTACGGCGATGATGATGGTCAAATTGATGAAATGGAAAATGATTATCAAGAGTTGCAACTAAGTTTAAAAGAACAAGATGAATGTGGGGTTTTTCCACTTTATTGGGAAAAAAAGGATGATTTGTTCATAAGTGTTCTTAAACCAGTTTATAATCCTGTTTTAAATATGGTTGATTTGTTTTTTGTTGAAAATAATAAACTTTATAGTTTTCATTTTAACATAAACAAAGATGAAAAAAACTTAACATTAGAAGATTTGTGTGAAAAATATTCGCATATAGGATACTGCTATAATGCAATTTCAAAAAATTAATTATGATAAATTAATGCAAGAACAAATCAATAAATTTGACACAAAAAAAACTTTGCTTTTGCATAGTTGTTGTGGACCTTGTTCAACTGCATGCATAGAAAGATTAAAGCAGTTTTTTGATGTTACAATATTTTATTATAATCCCAATATTTATCCAAAAGAAGAGTTTGAAAAAAGGTTGTATAATCAGCAAAAAGTTATAAACTATTTTAGTGATGTAAAAATCGTTTCGCCAACATACGAAGAAGAAATTTATTTAAAAACAGTAAAAGGGCTTGAAGGTGAAAAAGAAGGCGGAAAAAGATGTGAAGAGTGCTTCAAGTTAAGGTTAAGAGAAACGGCACTTTATGCAAAATTACACGGATATGAATATTTTGGCACAACGCTCACTGTAAGTTCTCATAAAAATGAACAAATTATAAACAAAATAGGCAAAGAAATAAGTGAAGAAACAAAAGTTGAATTTTTATTTTCCGATTTTAAAAAACACGATGGGTACAAAAGAAGTATTGATCTTTCAAAACAAATAGATCTATATAGACAAAACTATTGCGGTTGCAGATTTTCAATAAAAAAGGAAGTTTAATGCAATATTCACCATATAAAAAAACAACAAATAAAAAAATTAATATAATTTTGAGGATTATATTTACAGTAATATGTATTCCCATAGTTTTTGCTATGGGAGTTATGTTTTATTGCAATGCGTTTTTGGAGTATTATCCAATTTCTGGAACAAGCATGCAACCACTTTTAAATGCTAGTGGCAAAGATGAAGATCATGTTTATATAACAACAAACATAAGTGACTTGTCTTATGGAGATGTGGTTATATATAAAAAAACTAATGATGTGCTTGTTATAAAAAGAGTAATTGCAATGTCCGGTGACAACATAATGATAAAAGACACTGGCAGAAAAGAAGAAAACTCTGCAAACAATTATTATGCAATATATATTCAATATGGCGGACAGGGTGAGTTTGTTGAACTTGTGGAAGATTATGTGCAAGACAAATCATCATACAAAAGCCAATATTATCAATTTTATTTTGACAACACAAGCAATAAAAATTTTGTTACAGATGAAAATGGCAACATGTATTTGCATATAGAAGAAGATGAAATTTTTTATGCGGGCGACAATAGATTAAACAGCGATGATTGTATAGATTATGGGCCAATGAAATATGATAATATAGTTGGTAAAGTGATTTACATTGTTCATGGAAACAATTTTAAGTTAATAGAAGTTATAAAACAAATATTAGGAATATATAAATGGAGATAACAAAATTACAACTTTATTCATATCGAAATTACCTATCTTGTGAGGTAAATTTTGATGATGGATTAAATGTAATTTGTGGCGAAAATGCACAAGGAAAAACAAATCTTCTTGAAGCGGTGTATTTTTGTGTTGTAGGAAAAAGTTTTAGGGCATCACGAGAAAAAGAAGTAATAAATTTAAACAGTGATATTGCAAAAATAAAAGTGTTTATAAAAAAGGACATAGGAGAAAGCACTGTTGAAATTATATTTTCCAAAAAACAAAAAAAGACAATAAAAATAAATGGCATACCAATTAAAAAAATAAGCGAACTGCTTGGCGAATTTAATGGTGTTTTCTTTTCGCCGGATGAACTTAAACTTATAAAAGAAAGTCCAGAAGACAGGCGCAGATTTATGGACATAGACATATCTCAAACAAGCAGACAATATTTTTATTTATTATCAAGATATAATGAAATTTTGCAAAACAGAAACAAACAACTAAAATCTAAAATTAGTTTAACCGATGTAAAAAATATAATGAAAATTTGGAACGAACAACTTGCCGATTGTGCTTTAAAAATTGCAAAGTTTAGACAAAATTTTGTTTTTACCCTTTCTCCATATGCAAAAATTGCACATAACTATCTAACTGACAACAAAGAAGATTTAAGCGTAGAATATGTTGGAATAAAAGAACAAACAAAGCAAGAAATAATAGATGTACTTGAAAAAAATTTAGATAAGGACCTTTCTCTTGGATATACAACATATGGACCACATAGAGATGATATTAAAGTAAGTATAAACAATGTTGATGTTAGAACATTTGGTTCGCAAGGTCAACAAAGGACTTGTGCACTTTCACTTAAACTTGCTGAATTAAACATCTTGGAAAATGTAACAAAAACAAAACCTGTTTTGCTGTTAGATGATGTTTTAAGCGAACTTGACGACAACCGTAAGAAAAGACTTTTAGAATTTTGTAAAAACACACAAACGCTAATTACTTGCACAGAGTTTGATTTTGATGTTAAATGCAAAAAAATAAAAGTAAGCAATGGAACAATAATAAAATAACTTACCATTTTATTTTATTGTTATATATTTATTTAATTAAAAATGTAAAAAAAGGAATTTGATTTTAATTTTATATTGTTTTCAAAATGTTGTTAAAATACAAATATATTTGACAAAAAAGAAAAAAATATATATGCACTATATGTATTGTTTACGCCTTTTGGAGATTGTATGAAAAAGAAAATCAAATTATTTTTAAGTATATCATGTTTATGCATAATGGTTTCTGTGCTTTTTTTGGTGTTTATGCAGCATTAAATGTTAACTATGTTGTAGGGGGAACGGTTACATATCAAGTTCAAGATGTTTTTGTAACAGTGGATGCTTCGGTGTATGTTTCAAATCAATCTATTTTAACAAATCAAGAAACACTTATAAACAATGCAAAATTGTTTGAGCAAAATGGTGAAAGTGCAACAACTTTAACAAAAACAACAAAAACAAAATATGCGGATAGTTTTAAATCATACGATCCCACAACGGGACAAATTCTAAACCCTGACCCAACACAGTCAAAGGTGATTGGCATAACATATGGTTCATACAACAACAACATTTCAACTCCAAAAGGTTTTGCTTACTACATTGTTTTAAATATAAAAAACTACGGCTCGGAAACGGCTCATGCTGTATTAACTGACAATATAAATCGCACATCAACTAATAGTTATGTTTACATAAGTTCTTCAACGGATATAGAGGGTAAGGGAGAAAATTCTTATTCACAAACAAATATAGTTATCGCAATGTCACTTAAAGATCCATATTCAAGCGTTTCAAGTGTGGTTTTTGATGTGCCAATATTTTTAACGAAAGAAACAACACAAGAACTTGCTTTTACCCCAATAAATAATGGCGAAGAGTATTCTGTAAAAGCAATAAATTATACAACAATTTCTGGTGCGGTTGTTATTCCTGAAACGTATAATGGTAAACCTGTAACAGAAATTGAAGGTTATTCTTTTAGAAATGCTACAAAAATTACAAGTGTTTACATTCCAAAAACTATAAGGAAATTGGGCATGGAAGCATTTAACGGGTGTACATCTTTAACAAAAATCAACATTCCGGATGAGGTTGAGAATATTTCTATGTATGCTTTTGCGAGTTGCTAGGCATTAAAATCTATAAGTATTCCAAATGGAATAATAGACGCGCATGCGTTTATAAACTGTACATCATTAACAGAAGTTAATATATCAAACAAAGTAACAAAAATTGGGGATTGGGCTTTTACATATTGTGCCAATTTAATAATTTTTAATATTGATATGTTAAATACGCAACTGCAAACAATAGGCGAAGAAGCTTTTTATTCTTGTTCAAATTTGACAGAGTTTTACATTTCAGAAAATATTTCAAATATATTAACAGACACATTTAATTTGTGTCCAAATTTAAAAACAGTTATAATAGACAATGAAACAATATGTGAAAATGTAACACAAACAAGCCACGGAAATCTTTTAAATTATGCAACAACAATAAAAGTTCCACAAGGTGCTAATTGCAATTCACATATGACAAGCAGTTTCACAAAATAGGGCACCGAAACAATAAATGGAGCAAGTTTTGATGTTTATATAAAAAATTAAAACACAATTTATATAATTAAAAAAACACTTTTTGATTAAAAAGTGTTTTTATATTTTTGGTTGAATTCTTCTTCGGTTATGTAATGCCAATATTCAAAACTATTATGCTCGTCTAAAATTTTCTGCATTGATTGTTGTGTTTTGTTTAATATGTCTAAATTTTGTTCTTTTCCTTTAAGGTCTATGTTTGGATAAATTGGGTCGCAAATATAAACACTTATTCTTGGTCTTGTTCTTAAAAATTTTTCAATTCCTTTACTTTCTCTAAACACCAAAACATAAGGAATAACAGGCAAATTGTTTTTGCAGGCAAAGTGAAATGCCCCTGATTTTAGTGGTCTAAGTTTATTATAATATGGCCACATGCTTGCTTCGGGGAACAAGTGAATAAATCTTTTATTTTTTAAGTAAGCATTTACTTGCTTATAAAAATTTATATGTGCTTTTGTTGTTTCGGGCAGTGGCATAACTCCATATCCAGACAACAATTTGCCGGCAATTGGAACATCAAAATTTTCCTTGTTTGAAATTATATGTGAACGCTTATTTCCTGCAATAAAATGCGTGGAAATGAAAAAATCTAAATAGTGTACATGGTTTGAAACGGTTATTGCACCAGTTTTTATGTGTTTTATTTTTTCTTTGCCATAAACTTTTATTCCAAGAAACATCTTGCCATACACCAAAAACACAGGTCGTGCTATAAAATAATACAAAACAAATTGCCAAATCTTGTAAAATATATTTTTGTTATATTTGTAATGTTCATCAACTTTAATTTTTTTCTTTTTAGTTTTATTAAAAAGGACCTTATCATCAAATGAACAAGGCATAACAACAATATTTTTATCAGGATATATTCTCTTTTGCATATGTATAAAAAGTTTATAATAAAATCATCAAAATGTAAAGCGAAATATTTTTATGCAATTGGTTATAGTTGCAAAATATTTGACATTAAACCATATATATTATAGACTAACAACATAAAATAAGGAGAAAAATTATGGGATTATTTAGTTTTTTTAAAAAGCAACTTTTAAAAGTTATAGAATGGAAAGATTCTTCAAAAGATACAATTGTATATAGATTTCCACTTACGGACAGGGATGAGATTATGACAAGCTCAACACTTGTTGTTAGAGAATCGCAAGTTGCACTGTTTGTACATAAAGGTAAAATTGCAGATGTTTTTATGCCGGGAACATATAAACTAACAACGGAAAACATACCATTTTTAACAAAAATATTGTCGCTTCCAACAGGTTTTGAATCTCCAATCAAAGCCGAAGTTTATTATGTAAACACAAAACAATTCGTGGGGCTTAAATGGGGGACACAAAATCCAATAATGATGCGTGATAACGAATTTGGAACAATAAGGCTTCGCGGATTTGGTGTATATTCTTTTAAAGTGGAAGACGCAAAAATTTTTATGCAAGAACTTTTTGGAACAAATGAAGTTTATAAAGTTGAAGATGTTGGTTTGCAAATAAGACCTATGCTTATTCAAGCACTTACAGATGCAATTGCAGAAAGCAAAATTTCGGCACTCGACCTTGCTGCAAACTATCGTGAGTTTTCTAATGAAGTTTTAACAGTTTCAACAAAAGAATTTGCTAAGTATGGCTTAAAACTTTGCTCTGTTGTAATAGAAAACTTATCGCTTCCAGAAGAAGTTGAAAAGACTCTTGATGAAAGAACAAAACTTGGCGTGCTTGAAGATAAAATGGGAACATTTACTCAATATCAAGCAGCGCAAGCCATTCGTGATGCTGCCCAAAACACAAGTGGCGGAAATCTTGCAGGGTTGGGGGTTGGCCTTGGTGCAGGAACAACAATTGGTGGTGTTTTTGCAGATAACATAACAACACAAAACAAACCAAAATTAAAAACAACAACTTGCATAAAGTGTGGTGCTCAAATTAAAGAAGGTGCCAAATTTTGTGCAGAATGTGGAGCGAGTCAGGGAGTGGAATGCCCAGTTTGTCATAAAGCTGTTTCAAAAAATGCCAAATTTTGTCCAGAATGTGGGGCAAATTTAAAGCAAGAAAAAAAATGCAAAAATTGTAATGCAACTTTAAAAAAAGGTGCAAAATTTTGTCCAGAGTGCGGAACAAAGGTTGAATAATAATGAATAAAACAAAAATTGATTCAAATCAAGACAAATGCCAAACTTGTGGTGGGATATTGCGATTTTCACCAGATGATGGGGCACTTAAATGTGGTTCGTGTTCAAGCATTGAAAAAATTGATTATAGTAAAAATGTTAAAAAACACGATTATGGCGTGCAAGAACAAACAACAAAAGAGTATAATGAGTTTGTAAAACAAAACAAAGTTTTTAAATGTTATAGTTGTGGAAGCAACATTGTTTTAAACACACTTGAAGTAAGTAAGGTTTGTCCTTATTGTTCAAGTCCGTGCGTTATTGATGAAAATGAAAAAATAGGGATTAAACCTGATGGAATAATTCCTTTTAAGTTTGGAAGAGAAAAAGCAAGAGATTTGTATAAAAAAGGAATAAGAAAAAAATGGTTTATTCCAAACATATTCAAGAAAAAGCCTCCAATAGATGAAATGAAAGGTGTTTATGTTCCAACTTTTTCTTTTGATGCAAAAGCATTTACAAAATATAGTGGAAGGTTAGGAACACAAAGAACAAACTCCCAAGGCGAAACTCACACAAGTTACAAAACAATAAGTGGAACATACAATTCACAGCACAGCAATGTGCTTGTTGAAACAAGCACAAAACTTGACCAAGCAACATTTAATTCCATAAATCCATTTAACATGGCAGATGTTGTAAATTTTAATTCGGCGTTTATATTGGGATACAGTTTGGAGCATTATAATCAAAAGTTAGAACATTGTAAAACAATTGCTGATGACATGATTAAAGATAGAATCAAAAAACTTATATTATCAAAATATTCTTATGATTTTATAGATTATTTTAATCAAGATACAGTTTTTAGCCAAGAAAAATATTCTTACTATATAGTTCCAACATATCAAGTAAATTATAAATATAAAAACAAAAACTACACAACGTTTATGAACGGACAAACGGGAAAGGTTGGAAGTGGATATCCAAAATCTGCAATAAAAATTACTTTTTTTGTTTTGTTTATTTTGGCAATATTTACAGCAATAGCAATTGCTTTTTTTGCACTTTAAAATTAAATTGAATTGGGTATTGAAAAAATGCATTTCTTATGATAAAATGCTTTAAGGAGAATAAAATGGACGACAAAAAAACTCAAGCATTTAAAACAATAAGTGAATATAAGAAAAAATTAAATGCTATTGATAAAGACATAGACCTAAAAAAACAAACAATAAAACAATTATATGAAACGGTAGATGATTTAAAGCATAAAATTAATACATATAAAAATCCAAGCAAAAAATGGTCATTTGCTTTTTTTGCTGGGCTAATTGTTTCTATTGGCTTGACAATATCAAATCCTGCAATATTTTTTTTGCCAGTTATTGTTTTCGTTGGGCTGGGTTTTTATTTTAGCGCAATGAAAGCACTTTCTTTAAATGCCGATCTAAAAATAAATAAACATCTTTTAAACAAAACAAACGATACTATTTTAGAGTCTAATAACGAATTGGAAAGGCTACAAGACAAAAGAAAATTTTTGGTTTCTAACATAGATTGCTTGCATGATATAATTTATACAAAAGATGAAATAACAAAAGAAAAAGGAAATAAAATTTCATTATCACAAAGAAATCTTAATTTTTTAAACGATCTTGAAAAGGATCTTGAAAGATAAAAAACATGTCCAAACCATTGGTTTGGATTTTTTTAAAAATTAATATTGAAATGTTTAATATTTTTTTGTAAAATATGTTAGGGAGTTTAAAGTGGTAGACAAATTAAAAATGTACCAAATGTTGCAAAAGTATAAAAACATTTTGATTGAAGTTGACATTGCAATACAAAAAAGTAACAATGCCATTATTCGCGCAAGGCTTTTAAAAAACAAGGTGAAAACTGATATTCAAAAAGTTAAAAACCCAAACTGGAAATTGTTTTTTTGTTTATCTTCTTTTGGAGTGTTGCTATCTTTCTTTTTCGCGCCAATATTGTTTGTTTTGTTGCCATGTTTTGTTGGTGAATGGATATTCTTGTCTAAAAAAGAAAAAAAGGTCAAAGAGTTTCTTTCCAAAAGTGAAGAAAGATTGAAAGATTTAACAAATATCCAAATAAAATTTGAAGATACTTTAATTAAATATGAAAATATAAAAAAAGAAATTATAAATGTTATTGATATTTTGCAAGATTATGTTCATTTTGGCAAATCTTTGGAAATTAAACAAGAAAGACAAATTGTATCATCTATTGTGAAAATTTTAAATAATAACATGAAATTAAAAGAAATCGATTTAAATATGTAAAGATTAGTTATATCAAATTGTCAAACGCATGTGCTAGCATGCGTTTTTTGTTGTGCGCATATGGATATTTTAAAAAAAGACTTTATTTATATACTATACTATGATATAATACTATTAGTATATAATATATATAAATATATAATAATTATATAAATTCACAATGGGAGAAAATATGGAAAAGGAATTGGACTTAACAAAAAGTGAAAAGTATGATCAATCTGACATTCAAGTTTTGGAGGGATTGGAACCTGTAAGAAAAAGGCCTGGAATGTATATTGGTTCTACCGATGAAAGAGGACTTCATCACTTGATTACCGAAGTTGTAGACAATAGCATAGACGAGGCACTTGCTGGATATTGCACACACATTGAAGTAAGTTTAAATGCAGACGGATCTTGTTCTGTTGCCGACAATGGAAGAGGTATTCCAACTGGCGTAATAGAAAAAGAAGGAAAAAGTGCTGTTGAAGTTGTTTTAACAAAACTCCACGCTGGCGGAAAATTTGGTGGTAGTGGATACAAAATCTCTGGCGGTCTTCACGGCGTGGGTGTGAGTTGTGTAAACGCGCTGAGCAAATGGCTAAAAGTTGATGTTCATCAAAACGGATATCACTTTTATATGCAATTTTCAAGGGGTATTGCTGATGCTCCACTTAAAAAAATGGAAAAGTCGGATAAGAGAGGAACAACGGTAACTTTTTTACCAGATGACACAATATTTGAAACAACAGAATTCAATTATGAAACAATAAAAAACAGATTTCGTGAAATTGCATTTTTAAATAAAGGAATTGTAATAACTCTTGAAGATAAAAGAGAAGGCAAAGAAAAGAAAGATGTTTTTGAGTTTAAGGGTGGAATTATTGAATTTGTTGAATATTTAAATAAAAATAAAAATCCACTTTTCCCACATCCTGTATATTTTAATAAATTTACAGAAACAAGCGAAATAGAGGTTAGTTTTCAATATAACGATGGATATAACGAAATAATACACACATATGCAAACAACATAAACACCGAAGAGGGTGGAACTCATTTGGTCGGCTTTAAGAATGCACTTACAAAAGTTTTAAATGACTATGCACAAAAAAATAAAATTTTAAAAGAAAGCGAAAAACTCTCTGGTGATGATTGCAGAGAAGGTATAACGGCAGTTGTAAGCGTAAAACTTATGAACCCACAGTTTGAAGGTCAAACAAAAACAAAACTTGGAAACAGCGAAATGCGTACAATTGTTGAAAAGGCTGTAACAGAAGGTTTTGGCGACTTTTTGGAAGAAAATCCAACATATGGTAGAGAACTTGTTTTAAAAAGCATAACAGCCCAAAGAGCAAGAGAAGCGGCAAGACTTGCAAGAGAATCAACAAGAAGAAAAGGCGTGTTAGAAAGCACAACGCTTCCAGGAAAACTTGCAGATTGCACAGAAAAAGACCCAACACATTGCGAAATATATCTTGTGGAAGGAGATTCGGCTGGTGGCAGTGCAAAACAAGGCAGAGATAGAAGATTTCAAGCAATACTTCCACTTAGAGGTAAAATATTAAATGTAGAAAAAGCAAGGCTTAATCACATTCTTGAAAATAACGAAATAAAAAGCATGATAACTGCCTTTGGTGCAGGAATACATGATGACTTTGATGAAAGCAAACTCCGTTACAATAAAATTATTTGTATGACCGATGCCGATGTTGACGGTTCTCACATAAGAATATTACTTTTAACATTCTTTTTCAGGTTTATGCGTCCACTTATTGAAAAGGGACATGTTTATAGTGCACAACCACCGCTTTATAAACTTAATAGGGGGAAAGAAGAACTATATTTTTACTCCGATGAAGAACTAGAAGCAAACTTAACAGAGTTTGGAAGAAAGGGTGTAACAATTCAAAGATATAAAGGTCTTGGTGAAATGAATCCAGAACAATTGTGGGAAACAACAATGAACCCAGAAAATAGAGTTTTGGTTCAAATAACAATGAAAGATGCAGTTGAAGCAGATGCAATGTTCAATAGGCTTATGGGCGAAGATGTTAATTTAAGAAGACAATTTATTGAAGAAAATGCAACACTTGTTAAAGATTTAGATGTATAATAAAAGGAAAGAAAAATGGAAGAAAAGAAAAAAGAGTTGCACGAACTGTTTGAAAACACAAAAATAAAACAGGTAGAAGCAACGGATGAATTAAAAAAATCATTTATTTCATATGCAATGGCAGTAAATGTTTCAAGAGCAATTCCAGATGTTAGAGATGGACTTAAACCTGTGCATAGAAGAATTTTGTATTCTATGGGCGAACTAAACAATTTTAACGATAAACCATATAAAAAATGTGCAAGAATTGTCGGTGAAGTAATGGGTAAATATCACCCACATGGCGATAGTTCGGTTTATGATGCACTTGTTAGACTTGCACAAGACTTTTCAATAAGATATCCGCTTGTTGATGGTCATGGCAACTTTGGTTCAGTGGACGGCGATAGTGCAGCCGCAATGAGATATACCGAAGCAAGACTAAGCAAGATTGCTTCGCTTATGCTTGAAGATATAGACAAAGAAACGGTGGATTTTTATCCAAACTTTGATGATACTTTAATGCAACCAAGGGTTCTTCCTGCACTTTTCCCAAATTTGCTTGTAAATGGCGCAGACGGAATTGCAGTTGGTATGGCAACAAATATACCTCCACACAATTTAACAGAGGTTATAAACGGTGTGCAAGCGCTTATAGATAATCCTGATATTGAAATAGATGAACTAATGGAATATATTAAAGCCCCAGATTTTCCAACAGGTGGAATAATAATGGGTAAAAACGCTGTTAAACTTGCATATAAAACAGGCAGAGGCGGAATAATTGTAAGAGGTAGAGCAGAAATAGAAGAAACAGCGTCAGGAAGATTTAAAATTGTTATAACAGAACTTCCTTATGGTGTTAACAAAGCAAGATTTATCATGCAAATGGCAGACATGGTAAAAAACAAAAAACTTGAAGGTATATCTGACATAAAAGAAGAATCCGACCGTGATGGGCTTAGAGTTGTTGTAGACATTAAAAAAGATGCAAATGCTCAGGTTGTGTTAAATATGCTCTACAAAAAAACAATGCTTCAACAAAGTGAAGGAATAATTATGCTTGCACTTGTTGAAGATAAGCCAAAAGTTTTAAATCTTAAAGAAATGCTCTATTACTATCTAGAACATCAAAAAGATGTGCTTAAACGCAAAACACAATTCGACCTTAAAAAAGCCGAAGAAAGAATGCACATTGTTAAAGGTTTAGTAATTGCACTTGCCAATATTGATGAAGTAATAAAAATTATTAAAGAAGCAGATGACAAAGAAGATGCAAGAGAAAAGCTTACACAAAATTTTGAACTTGATGACATTCAAGCAAATGCAATTTTAGATATGAAACTTTCAAAGCTTACAAGTTTGGAAGTTGAAAAGTTAAATGAAGAATATAAAGAACTTGAAAAACTCATAGAAGAATTAAACAGCATTTTAAGTTCCGAACAAAAAGTTTTAGATATTATAAAAAACAATCTTGAAAAAATAAAAGAGCAATATGGCGATGAAAGAAAAACTGAAATAAGCCACGACCTTGGCGACATAAACATTGCTGATTTAATTGAAAAAGAAGATGTTGTTGTTTCAAAAACACATCAGGGTTATATAAAGAGAATGAGCATGAGTGAGTACAAAGCACAAAAACGCGGTGGAGTGGGAATAAGCGCCCATAAAACAAAAGAAGAAGATTTTGTTGAACATCTATTTGTTGCTTCAACTCATGATGACTTAATGTTCTTTACAAACTTTGGTAAAGTTTACACGCTAAAAGCCTATGAAATTCCAGAAGCGCAGAGACAGGCAAAGGGTAGAGCAATGATAAACTTGTTGCCACTAGACTCCGGCGAAAAGGTCAACACAATTATTCCAACAAGTAGCGACACAACAGGCAATTTGGTTATGGCAACCAAAAATGGTTTAATTAAAAAGACAAAATTAATAGAATTTGCAAATATAAGAAAAAATGGTAAAATTGCAATATCTCTTGCCGAAGATGATGAACTTATTGATGTTATGCAATCGTCTGGTGATGATGAAATTTTAGTGGCTTCAAGCGATGGAAAATGTGTAAGATTTAACGAAGATAAAGTAAGAGCAATGGGAAGAACTGCACAAGGTGTTAAATCAATTAATTTAAGCGATGGCGAAAATGTTGTAAGCATGACAGTAATTAAAAAAGGCGAAAAAGATGCTCAAATTGTAACAATATCTCAAAATGGATATGGAAAGCGAAATAGTGTTGATGATTATAGGTTGACAAGCCGTGGTGCAAAAGGCGTTAAGGCAGGAACATTTAACGAAAAAACAGGAAAACTTGTTGGACTTAAACAAGTAACATTAGACGAAGATTTAATGATAATTGCCGACAATGGAGTTATAATTAGAACACCGGTAAAAGACATAAGTTTAATTTCTAGAAATACACAGGGCGTAAAAATTATGAAACTTAAAGAAGGTGCAAATGTTGTTTGTATTGCAACAAGCGAGCATGAAGAAGAAGAAAATCAAATTGAAACTGTAATTGAAGAAAATATCGAGAAAAATAACAACTAATAAAATTTGACAAATTGAGCAAAATAATATTATTCTTATTTATGTAAAAGGAGATATTATGAAAAAAGTTAATTGGAATCTACTGATAACAGTGCTATCGTCAATTGGTGCTGTTGCAAGCGTAATTTTTATTATTGTTCTTGCAAATAGCATGTTTTTAAATGGAACAAATCAAACAAAAATATGGGGGTTGGTTGCACTTAGTGTTGCTTTTGTAATTTGCTCTGCACTTGTTGGTGTAACAGCAACATTATATAAAGCAAATAAAATACAAAAGATGCAAACAAATACAATAAACGATAATGAAATTAAATAAATCTATTTACAGTATTTTAATAACAACTTGTGTTTTGGTAATGATATTTGCAGTTATAATGATAATTTATAGTGCATTAAACATTGCAAAAACATTAAGTACAGCAAAATATATTTTTAGCATAATTGCTTTTGTGGGCGTGTTTTTGCTTGGAGGTGTTGGGCTTGGAATAGTTATTGCTTGGCAACATTCAACAACAAACACAACAAAATATGATAATGATAAAAATAAATAAAAAACAGCATAAACGGGTGCTGTTTTTTTTATGTTAAAATGTTTTAAAAATAAATTATTAAAGTTTATTGTTATAAAAAATAAAACAAAAAAGTAAAAAATCACAAAAAAATGTAAAAAAAAGTAAAAAATAACAAAAAATTCAATAAATAATTAAAAATATCATTTGTTTTACATTGAAAATATATCATAATATAGTTATAATAAAAACAAGGATAAAACTATGGAAAATGTCAAAAGATTAATTTTAGAGAACAATTTAATAAACATGGGTGATGTTGTAGGTGTTGGTGTAAGTGGTGGAAAAGATAGTATGGCACTGCTTCACTATTTAAACAAGCTTTCCCGTGAACTTGATTTTGAAGTTGTTGCAATAACAATCGACCACGGCATAAGAGAAAATGGCGTTCATGATGCTTTGTTTGTTATGGACTATTGCAGGCAAAATAGAATTAGAGCATATAAATTTAAAATAGATGCACCACAGCTTGCCAAAGAAAAATCTCTATCACTAGAAAGTGCAGCAAGAGAGGGCAGATTTAATGTTTTTAAATCTATGATAGATAAAAACATAGTAGACAAAATTGCACTTGCACATCACCAAAGCGACCAAGCAGAAACAGTGCTTATGCATCTTTTTAGGGGTAGTGGCATAACAGGTCTAAAAGGTATGAGTCTAATTAGAGATAACATTTTTATTAGACCAATGCTAGAAACAAACGAAAAAGAGATTTGGCACTATATTTTAGATAACGATATTCCAACAGTGGAAGACGAAACAAATCAAGACAATGAATTTTCAAGAAATTTAATTAGAAATGAAATTTTGCCTGTAATTTTAAAAAGATGGCCAAATGCAATAAATGCAATAATAAATTTTAGTAATCTTGCAAGTGAAGATGATGAATACATAAACAGTCAAGTTCCAACAGACGCTTTTATTGTTAATGATAAAGAAGTAAAAATTCCACTTTCTTATTTTGTATACCCAAATCCAATAACAAGCAGAATGATATACAAAGCACTGCATATGATTGGCATAAATAAAGATATAGAAAGTAAACATATTGAAATAATAAAAGATTTTGTTAAAAACAGTGAAAATGGCAAACGAATTGAACTGCCCCTTAAAGTTGGTGTGTATAAAGAATACGATTATATAACACTTACAAACAAACAGAAAAAAGAAATATATTTTAATGAAAAAAACAAAATAGGAACAATAACCGTTCCAAATTTTGGCAAAATAACAACAAAAAAGGTTAGTGCAATAACAAACGAAAATGCACTTTTTTATGATATAGATAAGTTGCCAAAAGATGCAGTTTGGAGATTTAGACAAAATGGAGATATTTTTGAAAAGTTCGGTGGGGGAACAAAGAAACTTAAAAGTTATTTAATCGACCAAAAATATCCAAAAAGATTACGAGATAATCTTCCTGTGCTTGCATGTGATAACGAAGTTTATATAATTGGTGGAATGGAAATTTCAAACAAACTTAAAGTTGATGACAAAACAAAACGAATATATCAATTAAAAGTTGAAAATATTTAAAGTCACGCTGGCAAAAAATGGGGGAGCGAAAAATTTAAAAATTATGTAGCATAAAAACAAATAAAAAACACACAAAATTTAAATTTTTGTGTGTTTTTTGTTATTTAATTTAAAAATGAGCATATTTTTTTGAAGTTCATAAATCAACTCTGCCTAGCAAATAGTCTAAACTAACATCAAAAATATTGGCAATGTTTACCAAGTTTTGTTGAGTTGGTTCGCTTGTTCCAAGTTCATACCTAATATATGACGGTTGACTGATATGGAGCATGCTTGCCATGTCCCTTTGGGTATACCCAAAAATTTTTCTTAATTCAATCAATCTTTTACAAAAAATCTCCATTGTTTCCTTGACTTAATTTTATCAGTTTGCTATATTGTTATTGATTTGATAGCAAATTGCTATCAAATCAAGGCTTGATTAAGCCCAAAACGGCAATAAAAGAGGATTAACAAAACGGCAGTTAATCATAATCCAATTAAATCTCCCTTTATCTTTAACAAGGTTTTTTCGGTATTCTTTTATTGCCTTAGGTTTTGGTATATCTGTAATAATTAGGTTCGCCACTTAATTATTTACATTTATATATAAAAATATAATTAAGGAGAGATATTTATGAAAAGAAAAGTAAAAATTTTTGCGTCAATCGCATCACTTTGCCTTGCAGTAGCACTTATGGCATTCGGCGTTTACGCAGCAACACAAGTTACTTACAACGTAACAGGTAGTGTTTCATTTGAATCACAAGTAGCAGTAACATGGACAGGTAATGTTACAGGTGGATCTCTTGCAGCAGCAAAAGATGATACATATCAAGTAACAGCTGATGAAACAGGTGGTCAAGGTGATGATACATGGGAAATTGGAGAAATTGCATTTGGCACACAAACAGCACAAAGAACAATAACCTACACATTTACATGTACAAACAATGGTACTGATCCTGTAAAAGTTTCAGCAACTGCAAGTTCTATGTATAAATCTGACACATTGGATGTTACAATTACAGAAGGTAAACAAAATGCACCAGCACCTGTTGAAAATTTAACAGGATCAAATGTTGTAACTTTAAATAGTGGTGAAGTTTACAAATTAACAATTACTGTTTATTTAAATGATATAACAAAAGAATTAGCAGGAACATTAAATTTAAGTCTTGCATTAAAAGCAGGAAAATAATATATTAAAAAATATGGCGATAAAAAAACGCTTTGGTTTCCAAAGTGTTTTTTTATGTTTATTTTACAAATTCCAATTTTTATTTTCGTTTTTTAATATTCACATCTTGATTGTATATAATTTTTTACATCTTCAATTTTAACAATGTCTTGCTTCATTGTATCTCTATCTCTAATTGTAACAGTACCATTATTAAGTGTTTCATCGTCAACAGTAATACAGTATGGAGTGCCAATTTCGTCTTGTCTACGGTATCTTTTTCCAATGCTTCCACTTTCGTCATAATCGCACATAAAGTATTTTGCAAGCATAGTGTGTAATTCTTGTGCTTTTTGACTGTGATTTTTCTTCATAAGTGGCAAAACACATGCCTTATATGGTGCAATAAATGGAGCAAGTTTTAACACAACTCTTGTTTCTCCGTCTTCAAGTTTTTCTTCACGATATGCATCACATAGTACTGTAAGCATAAGTCTGTCAGCACCGATAGAATATTCAACAACATATGGAATATATTTTTCATTTGTTATTGGGTCCAAATACATCATGTTTTTACCCGAATATTCTTGATGACGAGAAAGATCATAGTTTGTTCTGTTGTGTATTCCATTAAGTTCACTCCAACCGATAGGGAAGTTGTATTGAATATCACAAGCATTTTTTGCGTAGTGTGCAAGTTTGTCATGGTCTTTAAATCTTAATTTTGTTTCGTCAATTCCAAGACTTACCAAAAAGTTCCATGCTTTTTGTTTGTATAAGTTATAAAATTTTTCATCATCACATTCTTTGCAAAATAGTTGATGTTCCATTTGTTCAAATTCTATTGTTCTAAAAATAAAGTTCCCGGGAGTAATTTCGTTTCTAAATGCTTTGCCAATTTGCGCAATTCCAAAAGGTACTTTTGCACGCATACTTCTTTGAACATTCAAAAAGTTTACAAATTCACCTTGTGCTGTTTCTGGTCTTAAATAAATTTTGTCGGTGTTGTCTTCGGTTACTCCACGACTTGTTTCAAACATAAGTTTAAATTGTCTTATTGGTGTAAAGTTATGTTTTCCACAAACAGGGCAGGCAATTTTGTGCTCTTCAATAAAATTCTCCATTTCTTCGTTGGTCATATTGTCAGGTACAACGCCATCAATTTTGTGTTTACAGCAATAATTTTCAATTAAGTTATCAGCACGATGACGAGTTTTGCATTCCTTGCAATCCATTTTTGGATCGCTAAAAGATGTTGTGTGTCCGCTTGCATCCCAAACTTTTGAATTCATTAAAATAGCAGCATCAACACCAAAAGAGTTTTCGCTTTCTTGAACAAATTTTTTCCACCAAGCACGTTTAATATTGTTTTTTATTTCAACACCAACAGGACCATAGTCCCAAGTGTTTCCCATTCCACCATAAATTTCACTGCCTTGAAAAATTATTCCACGATTTTTACACAAACTTACAATTTTGTCCATTGTTACATTGTTGTCCATATCTTTCTCCTAAATATTTTTTGATATTTGTATCACACTATATATATATAATTTTTTTGTTTAACAACTATCTTTTTTTCTAACATAATGTATAACTTTTTTTATTTTTTGTCAATTATGTTTAAATACTTTAATAAATATTATTAAGTAATAATAATTATAATCAAAAATTATTAGGAAAAAACAGAACATTTTGTTATATTAGAATTAAAGGAGAGAGTTATGGATAGAAAAAAACTTCAACTCGGACTTGGCTTTGGTGTTTTCTTTGTTGCATATTTAATTGTTTTATTTTTGGTTGCAAACAATTTGCACACATCTTTTTGGGTATCACTAATTTTTGTTGTGCTTAGTTTTTTGTTTATGACAATTGCGTTCTTTTTTGTTTCAAACGAAAAACGCAAAAAGCAGGTTGTAGGCTTGCCTGTTACCACTATGACGGTTATGTATTTTGTTATAGAATTCGTTATGGGCACAATTTTCATGTTCTTTAATGTTGAATTTGTTTGGGTTTTTGTTCCACAATTTATTGTTTTTGTACTGTTTTTGTTATGCTTTATGCCAGCAATGATAAGCGAAAACAACTATAAAAGAGAACCTGCAAAAAATAATGATGAAAATAGTAACGAATTAGCACAAGATGAAAACAAACCACAACTAGAAGATAAAAAAGAAAATTAAATAAATTATGCAAAACTCTTACTTAGAGAGTTTTGCGTTTTTTTTAAACTACTATTGAAAAGTGATTTTTTTTGTGATACACTAAAAATAGAAGTAATAGTATTCACAAAATAAAACCATAATATTAAGGAGAGTTTTATGAGTTGTAAATATTATAAAAAAACATGTGCAAGGTGCAAAAAAAGTGATGATTATCTTGTTTTTGACAAGCCAAATTTAAGCACGATTACACTTGAAAATTATAAAAATTATGTCAACTTTGACCTAGAAGTTTGCCCTTATTGTGGTTATATTTCAACTGATGTTGAACAAGGTTATAGTAATGAATTAGAAAGTGTAATAAACAGTGAAAAATACAATGAAAGTTTAACTTATTCTTATTTAGATGATGTTTCAAATAAATTAAATGATAATTTTTTAAATAGTTATCCTGCAAATTTATATGAGTGTTTTGCAATTTTGAAAGAACATGTAAAAGAATATGAAAATGCAATTAAGGGATATTTTAAGGCAGTACTGTTAAAAGAAACTTTAATTAAAAGATACACTCAGCAAAAACGGGAAGATTTCGAAGATTTAACAGAAATAGAAATAAAATTATATGATGAATTAAACATAAGGTTAAAAAAAAGTATCAAACAAAATCTTTTTAAAATATTAAACATATATAAATTTATTAAAGGCAATATTTATGCAAATATAATGTATATAGAATGTTTAAAAAAATTAAATTTAGAAGATAAAGCTAATAAAAAACTAGATGAAATAAAAAACAATTTGCCACAAGATATAATAAATTATATTAACAATTTGTACTAACAAAGGAGAAAGCATGAAAAGTTACGCTTTTGTAGATTTGCACATACATACTGTCCACTCATATGAAGATGGGGTTGATATAACTGTGCAAAAACTTTTGGATATGCTGAATGCAATGGCAGAAAAAGAAAACAAAAATATATGTTTCTCAATAACCGATCATGAAAGTATATTGGGTTGTATAGAAGCGGCGAAATTGTTAAAATGTCGACCTGATGAATATAAAAGGTTGCATTTTATACCAGGAATAGAACTTAATGCAAGTTTAAAATCTGTTGGGTTAAACGAAAGTGGACATTCTATATATTCAAGATGCCACATGCTTGGGTATGGATATAATTTAATGGACAGAAATCTTATAACATACTCAAAACTTTCACACAAAAAAGTTTTTGCCGATGTTAGCACAAAAAAGGGTGTGATAAGAAAACAAATTAACACGGGCAAGCAAATTATTTGTGCTAAAAAATATTTAGAAACATTATTTAAAACAAAAATACCATTTAATATTTACGAACAGTGTGCAAATTTAGATTCTCATAACGAAATAAGAAAAAATTTTATACTTGTTTCATCAATATTTTTAAATTTAACTGAAAACGAGGTGGAAGAAATTATCAAAGATATCTATTACGCCGAGCCAAAATACAACGAGATTGCAGATGGTTCAAGCAAGCAAGATATTTTTGATATAATAAATATGATAAAGTCTGCTGGTGGCAAGGTTGGCATTGCTCACGGAAACACGATAAAATTTGAACAAAAAGAAATATTTGCAGATAAAACAAATCCAAATATAAAAATGGAAATGTTTGATAGGTTTATAGATATTGTGCAAAAAGCTTCAAATAATGGTTTAGATTTTGTTGAGTTGTTCCACAATGAGAACACTGTTCCGAGAGCATTTGATAAAATGTATGAAATAGCAAAAAAATATAATTTATTTGTAACTTGTGGCTCAGATTTCCATGGTGGTGTTTTGCACCCAAATAATATGCTTAGCAAATGTTTTTCAAAAAGGTTTGAATATTGTTCGCTGGATGCTGATGATAGGGAAGATTACAAAAATAAAATAAAAAACAAAATTACAGGTCTTGCTTTTGTTGACTACATGTTAAATAAAAGCAATGCAATGGAGTTAGAGTGCAAACAGTCTTTTAAATGCGAAAACATATTAAAAGGCGAACTAAATTTGGTTGAAATAAAAAATATTATAAATTTAATTGATGATATGGATATGAAAGAATTTAATAAGTTTTATGATATTAAAAAACAATCAAAAACATTTAAAGAAAAAGAAAACACTCCAAAAAGCACAAATTTTGACTTTTCAAGCTTAGATAATTTTGAAAATATTGATGTTGAAAATGATTACTACGAAGATATGCATGAAGTTTACTACAAACAAAAAAACAACAAAAAATCATCTGGCAAATATTCTAAAAAATCATCAATCAAAAATACAACAAAAAAGAAATCTTGTAAAAACAAAAACAAAAAAAATTTAAACAAAGAAAAATATTGTGATTTTTTTGAATTTTAAACAAAAGCGTTGACATGTTAAAAAATTTGTGATATTATCAGTCCGTTAATTAAATATTGTCCTTTTCCAAAGACAGCAAGTGATTTTTCGTAAACAATTTATTGTGCTTGCCGAGGCGAAGTTTAGATTGGTATTAAATCCTTTCGGCTTTACTTTGGCCAAAGGATTTTTTAATTAAAACATACAAATCTAAAAAGGAGGCAAAATGAGTGCAAATTTAGAAGCAAAACAAAAACTTGTTGAAGAAATTAAGGAAAAACTTCAAAAAGCCAAAACCGTTGTTTTTGTGGATTATCGTGGACTTACAGTTGAACAAGATACAAAACTTCGTGTGGATTTTAGAAAAAGTGGTTCCGAATACAAAGTTTACAAAAACAGGTTAGTTTTAAGGGCATTAAATGAACTTGGTTACACAGGTTGCGAAAGTTATCTAGAAGGCACAAATGCTGTTGCGTTTGGTTATGAAGATGAACTTGCGCCTGCAAGAATTGTTGCTGGTGTTAAATCAGACAAGTGCGCATTTAATGTTAAATTTGGTATTTACAACAACAACATTGTAGATGCAAATGAAATTAAAAAACTTGCAAGCATTCCTACAAGAGAAGTTTTACTTGCTCAACTTGTTGGTATGTTATCGTCACCTATGAGGGGATTGGCGGTATGCTTAAAGGCTATTGCAGATAAAAATTAAAAAATTATTATAAAAGGAAGTAAAAAAAATGGCAGATTTAAATAAGTTTGTTGAAGAAGTTAAAGGTCTTAGCGTTGTTGAACTTAACGACCTTGTTAAAATGTTAGAAGAAGAATTTGGTGTTAGTGCAGCTGCAGCAGTTGTTGCTGGTGGTGCACAAGGTGGAGCAGCAGCTCAAGCAGAAGAAAAAACAGAATTTACAGTTGTATTAAAAGAAGCTGGTGCAAACAAAATTGCTGTTATTAAAGCAGTTAGAGAAATTACAGGTCTTGGACTTGGAGAAGCAAAAGCTCTTGTTGACGGTGCTCCAAAAACTGTTAAAGAAAATGTTCCAGCAGAAGAAGCAAAAGCAATGGAAGCAAAACTTAAAGAAGCTGGCGCAACAGTTGAACTTAAATAATTTAACATATAAGATTTGTATGTAACAAAAATACTAGATAAAATTCTAGTATTTTTTTATTATAAAAAATGATATAAATATTTATTTGACACAAAAGAATATATATTGTATCATAAAACTAAGGGGGAAGATATGAAAACAAAAAAACTAATTTTAAATTTAATTGCAGCAGTTGGCATGGTTCTTTTAATATTGCCTATGTTTTTGGCAATGTATGCGCCAACAGTTATTGCAGCAAATGAAACAACAAAAATTGCTTCAATTAACATTTTTGGCGATTGGGGACTTTTGCAACCAGATGGTGTTGCATTTGCAACAATAACAGATGTTTTAGCAGTTGTTATGCTTTGTCTATCAGCTGTATATGTAATTTTGTTTGTTTTGCAACTTGCTAATATTGGAAAAGTTGCTACTCTAGATAAAATTAAAAAATTGTTGGCAGTGTTGGTTTTAATTCTTACAATAGCAAGCGTTGCAACACTTTTGACATTTGTTTTTAGCAATACATCAACTAGCGAATACATAAAAGTAACTTCAACAATTTTACCACAAATAGGTGCAATTATGATGGTTGTTGGTGGACTTGTATTTAGTATTTTTGGAATGCTTGCAAGCAATAAAAAATAATTTTGCAAATAATTATTAGATAAAATGTAAAAAAAGATAGTTTTAATAAATTTATACTATCTTTTTTTGTTGTTAAATTTAAGATTGTTATTTAAATGATTTTTATTAAAAGCATAAAATAAAAATCACGGAATCAAACCGTGATTTGTTTATGGGGTGATTGATGGGATTCGAACCCATGATCTCCAGAGCCACAATCTGGCGCGATAACCATCTACGCTACAACCACCACATCATGCAATAAAACATAGCATAAAATATTTTTTTTGTCAATATTTTTTAATTGTTTTTAACAGATAAATTATTTAATTATTTTTTAAATTATTTATTGTCTAGGATTATAAATTAAAAATTTTTTAATGCTAGTTGTTTATCAAAACGTTAAAGTCAAGTAAATTCAAACCAACAACAACAAAATACAATTTTATATTTGCTTTTTAATGTGCATGTTGTTATACTTTACATTGAAAATTAGCGAGGAGAAAAAAAATGCAAAATAGAACACATAACGCTGGCGAGTTAAGGCTAGGTAATGTAGGTCAAAAAGTTAAACTTGTTGGTTGGCTTGAAAATGTTAGAAGCGTGAGCAAAAACTTAATGTTTTTGGTTTTAAGAGATTTTTACGGAAAAACTCAAATTGTTGCAGACAATCAAGAAATTATTGAACAAGTAAATTCTATCAATTGCGAATCAACTATATTAGTTGAAGGGTGTGTAAGAGAAAGAATTTCAAAAAACCCTAAAATGCAAACAGGAGACATTGAAATTGTTTGTGAAAAACTTGAAGTTTTGGGCAAGTGTAAATATAACGAACTTCCATTTGAAGTAAATCATTCTACAGAAGTAGATGAAAATATTAGATTAAAATATAGATATCTTGATTTAAGAAATCCAGAAGTTAAAAGTAAAATTGTTTTAAGAAGTAAAATAGTTGCAGAATTAAGACAAAGAATGATAGAAGAAAACTTTTTGGAAATAACAACACCAATACTGACAAGTTCTTCACCAGAAGGTGCGAGAGACTATCTGGTTCCTTCAAGAAACTATCCAGGGAAATTTTATGCACTTCCACAAGCTCCACAACAGTTTAAACAACTTTTAATGACATCGGGATTTGATAGGTATTTCCAAATTGCACCATGTTTTAGAGATGAAGATGCAAGACAAGACCGTTCACCAGGTGAGTTTTATCAATTAGATATGGAAATGGCATTTGCAAATCAAGAAGATGTATTTACTGTAATAGAAAAAGTACTTCCACCTGTTTTTGAGAAATATGGTAAATATAAAAAGGCATCTTCTGCTCCTTTTGTAAGGATACCATATAATGAAGCAATGGAAAAATATGGCTCGGATAAACCAGACCTTAGAATTGACCTTGTAGTTAATGATGTTACAGATTTAATGCAAAAGTCAACTTTTGAAGCTTTAATAAATAAGACAGTAAAATGTGTTGTTGTGGATAATTTTACAGAGTCAAGAAAATTTATTGACAGTCTTGTTGCTGATATGGAAGTTCAAGCACAAAACAAAGTATATTGGTTTAAAGTTGATGAAAACAATGAACTTGTTGGCGGAATTGCAAAATTTATGCAAGATATTAAAACAGATTTGCTAGAAAGATTACAGTTAAAACCAAACACAATAATCTTTGTAACTGCTGGCGACAAAAAAACGGCTCAAAAATCAGCAGGTGTTATAATTAAAAAAGCAGGGTACGCAACAAATAATCACATAAATAAAGAATGTTATGAATTTTGTTGGATTGTAGATTTCCCTATGTACGAAATAGGTGATGAATCTGGTGAAATTGAGTTTTGTCATAATCCATTTTCAATGCCACAAGGTGGAATGCAAGCTCTTGAAAAGGCGAAACAAGACAAAAATTTTGCACTTAGTTTAAAAGCATATCAATACGATTTGGTATGCAATGGAGTTGAACTATCATCAGGGGCAGTAAGAAATCATGATCCGGAAATGATGCTTAAAGCATTTGAAATTGTTGGGCTTGGCGAAGATGTTGTTCAATCAAAATTTCCAGCACTTTACAACGCATTTTCATATGGACCACCACCACATGCAGGAATTGCTCCGGGAGTGGATAGAATGGTTATGCTACTTCTTGGCGAAGAAAGTATAAGAGAAATAATTGCATTCCCAATGAATAAAAAAGCACAAGATATTTTAATGAATGCGCCAAGCGAAGTAACAGAAAAACAATTAAAAGAAGTTCATATAAAAATAACAGAATAAAAACATCAGCAAAATGCTGATGTTTTTATTCTAAGTATTTACAAACATTTCATTATTTTATAATTTATGGTATCAAAACTTAGTGTATAATTTTTAAATGTTTATCCCCTTTAGCAAACATAATTTTTAGGGAGATTTTATGAAAAGAAAAATTGCTTTTGCAATTTAGACATTTTTATTGGTGATTCCGTGTTTAAGTTTGCTTTTTGCTTACGGAAAAAAGATTACAAAATCACATTATCAAACAAACAATTAATAATATTATGCAGATTTGTTTAGTTTCGAAAATGCCAATTGCAAGTTAAGTGATTTTTAAAATTTTTGTCCAAGTTTAGTTGCTTTGTGTATAGGATTACACTGAAATGAAAGTATCATTTAATTAAAAAAATTATGAGTTTTTTACAAATACTTATAGCAGTAATAAATACCAAAAAATTTTAAGGAATACTGTTCAAGTTGGTAAATTTAATTTTGAAAATGTTAAAGAAGATATAAATATTTCTGTTATAGAAATTAAAGATCAAAAAGTTAGTTTTGTATTTGTCTCAAATTTTGATGAAAGACTTAGGTATTTAATGCAAGAATATACAGCGGAAAAACAAAGTTGTATAAAATTTAAAAAATTTTGGTAAAACATTTTCTTTTGCGAAAACTCATATAAAACACTTGCGGTTTTTGTGCAAAAGTTGTATAATTAATAATTATGCAAAATAGACTCATGTTATGTTGCTGAAATTTGAAACTTTATACCATTAAAAAAGGAAAAGTATGTCAAATATAATTGAGTTTAATAATATTAACAAAGAATTTAAAATTTTCTTAAGAGACAAGGGACTTTGGGGTGCAATTAAAGGTTTATTTAAGCGCAAGCATAAACTAATAAAAGCACTAAACAATGTTTGTTTTGAAATTCAAGAAGGCGACATTGTTGGTTATATAGGACCTAATGGTGCAGGGAAGAGCACAACCATAAAAATTATGAGTGGCATTTTGACTCCAACTTCTGGACAATGCAAAATAAACGGATATATTCCATGGAAAGATAGAAAAAAGTATGTTAAAAGCATAGGTGTTGTCTTTGGACAAAGGTCCCAACTGTGGTGGGATGTGCCAGTTAGAGATAGTTTTGAACTGCTTAAAGATATTTACAACATTCCAACAGAAGAATATCAAAAAACTCTTGATATCCTCATTGATATTTTAAAGATTGGCGAACTTTTAGATAGGCCTCTTAGACAACTTTCACTTGGTCAAAAAATGAAATGTGAACTTGCAGGAGCATTGTTACATAAGCCAAAAATTTTATTTTTAGATGAACCAACAATTGGACTTGATGCTGTAACAAAACTTGCAGTAAGAGATTTTGTTAAATACATAAACAAAGAATGGAAAACGACGGTTATTTTAACAACACACGATATGACCGACATCGATGCACTTACAAACAAAGTTATCTTAATTGGAAAAGGCAAAATTTTATATAATGGAAGCTTTGAATATTTAAAAAATAAATATGCAAATGAAAAAACAATAACTGTTGAATTTTTAAAAGAATATGACAAGATTGAAGTGGAAGGGTATAATGTTGTCTCGCATGATAAAAACGTTGCAGTGTTAAAAAATTTCCCACAAACAATTTTTAACACACAAAAATTTTTGCAAACAATAACACAAAAATATGAAATTGTAGACTTTTCGGTAAACACAATAAGTGTTGATGAAGTGCTTGCTAAACTTTATAAGGAATTTAATTTATAAGGGGGCAAAAATGAAGTCTTACTTTGGAATTTTTAAAATGCAGTTTAAAGGTCAATTGCAATATAGGGCAAAGGCAATTTCTGGGCTTACTACACAATTTTTTTGGGGGCTTTTTAAAATATATTTGTACTTGGCTTTTATGATAAATCAAGCAGTTGATGGTTTTACAACTTCTCAAATGGTAAGTTATATTTGGCTGGGACAAGCGTTTTTTGCTGTATCTTTTATAAGTTTACCTAAAAATTCTGAGCAAGAAATTGTTAAGGGTGATGTTTGCTATAAATTTATAAGACCGTTAAATTTGTATAATCAATGGTTTTTTGAAAGTTTTGGAGAAAAACTGGCAAATATATTATTAAGATGCTTTCCAATAATTATAATTGCATTAATTTTGCCATCTCCGTTAACATTGTCAGCTCCAACAAGTTGGGTGCATTTTATATTGTTTTTAACAAGTTTAATAATAAGTTTATTTTTAAGTGTAACACTGGGCATGGTTGCAGTATACCTTACAATTAAAACTTTAATGCCTAAGGGGGCTTTGGATATTGTTAATGTGATATCGGGGTTATTGGGTGGTTTTTATATACCTTTGCCTTTTATGCCTCAAAGCATCCAAAATGTGTTAAATTATCTTCCGTTTAGATATGTATCAGATTTACCTTTTAGGATATATTCTGGCAGTTTAGACATATCAACATCAATAATACAAATTGCCATTTCTTTGGCATGGCTTTTTGCGCTAATTTTTGTGGTCAAGTTGTTAATGCATTTTGCGTTAAAGAAAACTATAGTTCAAGGGGGTTAAAATGCTTTATAAAAAATATTTAAAAATGCACTTAAAATCATCTTTTGAATATAGATTAAACACAATTTTTGTTGGAGTCAGTCAATCGCTTATCACTGTGGGAGAACTTTTGGCTTTGTATTTTATGTTTCAAACTTTTGAAAGTGTTGGTCCTTGGGGCTTTTATGAATGCTTGCTTATGTTTGGAATACTCATGACTGCCTATCCAATTGTGGAATGTTTTTTTAGAGGATATGATAATTTTTCACTGCTTGTTAAATTTGGCGAACTTGACAGATTGCTTGTTAGACCGGTAAATATTCATTATCAAATACTGGGTTCAAAAATAGAATTTTCAAAAATAGGCAGGGTTTTTGTTGGTATAATAGCAAGTGTAATTGCGCTTTTAAATTTAAACATAACTTTTACATTTGCAAAAATTTTAGTGTTAATTGCTTCTTATCTTTGTGCTATTTGCTTTTTTTTAGGGGTATTTGTTTTAAGTGCGGGTATAAGCGTTTTTACAATAGAAAAAATGGAATTTTTAAACATTATAACAAATGGAAGCAAAGAACTAGCCAATTATCCTATAAATATTTATACAAAATGGATAACAAGATTTTTTACATTTGTATTGCCAGTTGCTTGTTTCAACTACCTTCCATTATCATATTTAATGGATGTTGGAAATTTGCCTTCGTGGCTTTATGCAATTTCACCAATTTTTGGAATGTTGTTTGCCGTTCCATGTTTTGCATTTTTTAATTTAAGTTTAAAAAAATATCAAGGTACAGGAACATAGTTTTTAATCTATGTTGCATTGTTTATAATATAATAAAAATACATTAAAAAACACAAACATATTGAATTTTTATGTTTTGTGTTTTTTTTATTTTTCCTACTAGATATAACCAACAATTATGGGTTATATAAAAAACATGTATTTTACTTATATTAACTCTTGGCGTAATATTATAACATAAGCAAATAAAGTGGGTTTTAAACTTACTTTTATATGTTTGAAAATTATAATAACTTATTTAAACTTTTTTAAAGTATAAACATGGCAAACCAATAAAAATTATTTTAAAAAAAGCTAAAAATATAGGAGAAAATATGAAAGATTTTGTTTTTATACTAAACGATTACAAGTGTAATAAGAATTGTCCTTATTGTATTGCTAAAATGAATAACAAAAATACAAGTTCATTTGAAGAAGAAATAAAAAGCTTAAAAGACAAAATTAGTTATTACAAAAACAAAAAAAATAAGTTTTGAGCATTTTATTTTGTCGGGCAATGGCGAAACTTCGTTGTATGATTTAAAAAAACTTGAAGAAATAAAAACAATAGTGGAAAATTCAAAAATATTTAAAGATTATCGAATTCAAACCTCTGGTAATTTGTTTTGTGAACAAGAAAAATTAAACCTATTTAGTGGTTGGTTAAAGGAAATTACTGTTGTATCATCTAACGCATTAGAGGATAAAAAGTTTTTTGGTTAAAATCAAAACTATTTGGAACTTTCAAGTTTTTTAAATGCAAAGAGAGTAAGGGTAAATATTGTTCTTTTAAACAACAATGTTAAATTTATTAATCGCTACATAGACCATTATTCAAACATTCAAAATGTTGAAACAATTGCATTAAAATTTTTGGATAATTCAAACAATGGAACAAAACAAAGTCTTTGGATTAAGAATAATGCGCTTGCTATTTCAGAGATAGACAATGTTATAAACAATATAATTACAACAAATAAACTTAAAACTTTTTTACACAAAAGATTTATTTTTGAAACAAAAAACAACAAACCTTTGACAATTCATTTTTCAACAAAAAACACTTATGATGAAATAAATGTAAATCAAAAATTTAGTTTTCACGAAAAAAACATAAAAAAAGGTGTTTATGGTGAATTTTCAAAAGTAGAAGAAGAAGTTGAAGAGGCAAAAGATGCATTGCAACAACAAAACCATTTAATGTATCTTATTGAACTTTCAGATATCATTGGAGCAGTTGAAAAAATTGCAGAAAATTATGGTTTAACTATACATGATTTAATAAAATTTTCAAATAAAGTTAAGGAAAGTAAAAAATATGAATAATTATTATGTTGAAAACGGATTGTATTATCTTGACAATAAGTTAAGCGAACTAGAAAGAAAACTATTTAGAGATTTTGAAGATATGCTTTTAAAAAAGGGTTACAAATACTTATCGTTGCCAAGTGCTGGGAAATGGGAGGTTGTTGAAAAACAAGAAGCAGTAAGAACAGACCAAAGTTTGGGAATTGATGAGACGCATGCGCTTTTTGGCAGTGCAGAACAAGGCTTTTTAGAATACTTTATGAATAAGAGCGTAGAAGAAGAACAATGTTATTTTTCATTTAACGAATGTTTTAGAAAGGAATTAAATTTAGAGGGATTTATAAGATTAAAAGAGTTTAAAAAATTTGAACAATATTGTTTTTGTAAGCCAGAAAATGCCGACAAATATTTTTATGAGTTTTTAAAAAACGCAACATTTTTTTTGGAAAATTATTCAATTGAATACAGAGTGGTTGATAAAACAAAAGAAGATGCTGGATATCATTTTAAGAAATTTGATATAGAGGTAAAAACAAAAAAATACGGCTGGATGGAAACTCACAGTTGCACATATTTTAAAGATGAACAAGTTAAAAGATTAAACATAAAAGGTGATTTGCACACAATCTCATGCACAGGAATCGCTTCTCCTAGAATTTTAATACCATTTATAGAAAAAGAAAACTTATAAAAAATATTCCATATAACTTTGTGTTATAAAAATGCTTATGATAAATTTATTATATTTAAAAGTTGCACAATAAATAAATATAATTTATAATAAAGTGTTACTTTTAAAATTTAAATAAAAAGAAAAATATTATGAAAAAAGATACAAGTTTAAAAAATAAAAATCAATTTCAAAATATAACAGATGAAAGTATGCTGAAACAGCATGAAATATTTGATGTTTATGGTGATTATTTAAACACCTTAAATCAAAAAAAGCTATATAATTTTATATCTAAAAACTTTCTTAATGACGAAAAATTTTTGTCTATTGTTAATGATGTGATTGCTTCCAAAAATCTTAAAGACTTAAATATTAAAGAAAGGGAGGATGAGTTTAAATATTTTTTACATAATGGTTCAAGAAGTTTTATATTAAATATAATTGTTTTAAAATATCTATCTAATGAATTTTCCAAAAATTCATCTCGGTTTTTAGATGAGTTTTGGCAAGAAAAGTTTGATAGATTACAAAATATTTTAAAGTAAGAATAAAAAAGAACGCAAAGCGTTCTCAGGCTGTCGAAAAACTGCGTGACCGAAAAATTATGAAAAATTTTTCTTGCTTTGTTTACTGCAAAACGCCCAAAAACAGTCATTTAGGTAACTAAACTCCTGCTTTTGGGCATTTTGCGAGCCTCGCCTCACTTGTTTTTCGGCAGTCTGGATTTATTTGTCTACACGCTGAGAACGCAATGCGTTCTTCTTTATTATAGTTTTTTGTTTTTTTCTTGTTTATAAAAATCATAGTTTCCAACATATGTTGTTGTTTTGCCGTTTTTAAACTCTATTGTTTTATCTGCAAACTTGTTAATAAAATATCTATCATGACTAACAAATATCAAAGTACCTTTAAATTCATCAAGTGCATTTTCCAAAACTTCTTTTGTTGGAATGTCGATGTGGTTTGTTGGTTCATCAAATATCAAGGTGTTTATTTTTTGTTGTAAAAGTTCTGCTAATTTTACCTTAATTTTTTCACCACCTGATAGGTTTTTAACCTTTTTATTGACATCTTCTTTGTAAAAATGGAAACTTGCTAAAATTTGTCGAGCTTTTTGTTCGTCTACACCTAATGAATTTTTAAAATATTCTAAAAGAGTAAAGTTTTCGTTTGTAAATTTTATTATTTGAGGTAAGTATCCAATCTTTACACTTGGACCAACAACAATTTCTCCTTCAAATGGCAGTTCGTTTGCTTTAAGAACTATTTTAATAAAAGTAGATTTGCCACTTCCGTTATTTCCAATAATGGCGACTCTTTCTTTTGAACAAATTTTTATATTTATGTTGTCTAAAATTATATTTTTACTTGGAGTTTGTGTTTTTAAATTTTTTGCATCAATTATCACTTGACTTGATTTTTTAACTTCATCAAATGCAACATTTATGTTTGCTGTTTGCTTTGGTTTTTTTATTGCATTTTTTTTCAATCTATCTAATTGAGTTTGCAGGGTGTGGGCTCTATCACACATGGCAGAACTGTTCTTTGCCATTCCAATTTGAGCAAAATATTTAATTTGTTTTTCAAATCTCTCTATTTGTTGCTGTTGATTTTTATAAGCTGTTAATTGTTTTTCAAATTCCAATTCTTTTTCTTTTAAATACCCAGTGTAATTGGTGCAATAAACCTTTGGAGTGCCAAACTCTAATGACAATATTTTGTTGGACATTTTATCTAAAAAATATCTATCGTGAGAAATAATAACTGTTGCACCTTTAAACGACTTTATATACTTTTCCAACCATTCTATTCTTTCTATATCTAAGTGGTTTGTTGGTTCATCAAGCAAAAGCAAATCAGGTCTTATCAAAAGTGATTTTGCAAGTTGCACCAAAGTTTTTTCACCGCCACTTAATTTGTTATAACTTTGATTTAATATTGTTTTATTAATTTTTAACCCTTCGGCAACCATGTTAATATTTGTGTCAATATCATAACCGCCAAGCATAGAAAATTTTTCTATCAAGTTGCAATATTTCTTAAGAATTGTGTCATAATCGTTGCTTAAACTTTGTTGACTTAATTGTTCTTGTAACATGTTTAATCGCTTTTCCATTTCGTTTAATTCAACAAAAGAATCTTTTAAAATATCATAAACACATCTATCATCTTCATAACTTGAACCGACCTGGTCAAGATATGCGACTTTTGCATCTTTTTTTATGCTTACCGTTCCGTTGTCTATTTTTTCAATTCCCGCAATCATTTTTAACAAAGTGGACTTTCCACAGCCATTTGGCCCTACAATAGAAATAGATTCTCCTTCGTTAAGTGAGAAAGAAACATTTTCAAAAAGTTTTCCATATCCAAAATCTTTACTTAATTTATTTACATCTAATATAATCATTGTATACTCCTTAATTGGGAGTATGAAATAAAAAAATCATACTCATCATAATATAAAACATCAAGAAACTGTTGCACAAGTTACAGTGCAACTGCTTAATGTTTTTAGTTCATGATAACTGTATGATACCTCATATTTTATATGTTATAATAAAAAATTTTTTTTGTCAATTACATTTTTAGTAAAATCTCTGTGCAATAAGATATAGGGTGATAAAAATACATACCAAAAGTAAAATGCTTTGTTTTTGGGATTTATATATTTTAATTTAATAAACATTTGCAACAAATTAGGTGTATTGAGATCAATAATTTTATGGTTTTTTATTTTTATAAAAAAAAGAAAACTTATTTATGTAAAATGCAATACTTTTTTTGTTTGTAAAATATAAAATTTTTTTATACATCTATACTATTTACATATTATATACAACAATAAATGGACTTTATAAAACTGCATATTTACTTTATCATAATCAGTGTAATAGGAGTTTAACATGAAAAAATTTGGAACAGTAATTCTTGCTTTATATGCTACAGTAGTAACAGTTGTTGCCATTTATTTTGGGGTTTTGTTTTTTGGACGAGAAAATTCAAACAAAAGTTTAACAACAACAGATTTAAAAACATTGGTTGGGAATTGTTATCAAGCAATAACAAATGATCCTGCAAGCCCAAACAGTGAGATTTCGCTTATGGCAAATAAGGAACTTCAAGAAGGAACTCACGATTATTTGTCTGGCACAGTTGAATATAATGGGTCTGGACCTTATACAAACAACGATAACATTGTTTTTATGATGGAGTTATACAAGATGGCAATCGAAGAGCCAGAACTTAGTGAAGAAACATATTATGAAAGTAAAGGTACTTTATATGGCGTTTATCAAACTGCACATTTCTATTTTGAAATTGATGAAAATACGGCAAATATGGTGGTGCAAATAGAATAAGCTGAGGCTGTGCGTAAATTGCAAATTGTTTCTCAAAACGAAGATTTAACCAATTGGACTGCAACATTTTATTATACAGCAAATGATATGATGCAAACAGTTCAAAACAGTGAAAATAGGACTTTTGCAAAAATAGTTGCCGTTGCTGAAAACAACAAAATATATAGACTAGAAAGCACAGAAGTTTGCTTCAATGCACCTTTTGATTTTGATGGGGATTCTTATCAAAATGCCATTACAAAAGATTCTGTTGTGGTAAATTTTGACGATCTTGCTGACCGATATAAAGTATTTAGCAGTTATATTTGCGATACTAAATTTGATATTTACACGGTAAAGACGATATACTCGTTGAAAATAAACAACATAGTTGAAATGACTAAAAATGTTGTTGCAAATTATTACACAGTTCCTAATATTGTTTGGGCTGACCACGAGGCAAATGAGATTGATTTTTTGCAAAAGTTTCTTGACAAAATGTTTTACTAATAAATAATTTTACTGCAAAGAGTAGACACTTACTACTCTTTGTTTTTTATATGATATTAGAGGCTTTGTTTATGAAATACATTATTAAATATGTTTTAGGGAAATCAAGTTTTTGTAATTTAAAAGAAAATTTATTAAATGAATTTATAAAAAATGCAACTGTTTGCTGTTTGAAAATGGAAGACATCTCAGTGTGTTCATCCTCAAAATGTATAAGTATGGTACACTATCATATTGGTAGATAATATCGTTGAATGTAGATCTAGTTACAGTAAAAATTTTATTATAAATTTGCAACAGAATTATACATAAATAAAATTTTTAATAGTAAAAGATAACAATAATAAAAATATTTATAAACAAAAAAATTAACATTTGTATCTAATATATTTCAATTTACCATTGTATGTTTGCAAACAAAAAAATAAAAGGAAAAATATGGAAAAATATATAATTGAAACATTAAAAAGTTTAAATGAAAATGACAAAAATCAAATATTAAAAATAAATAATGAAAATTTAGCAAAAAATGGGGGAACACTTGAAAATGAGGGCATTTTGCCATACGATTATCTTGTTGTTGCACGATTAAATAAAAATATAATTGGTTATGCTTATTTAAAAAAAGATTTATATCGAATTGGTGATTTGTATATTGCACAAATTGCTGTAAATACAAATTACCAAAGAGAAGGCGTAGGAACAAAAATTTATGAATATATTTTTAAATATTTAAAAGGTTTTAACTCAATAAGTTGCCATATTAGAATTTATAATTTAGGTTCAAGATTATTTCACGAGAATTGTGGGTTTTCATCAAAAATAGATTTGGAACATATAAACAACTACATAGCAACAAAAAATGTTACAGAAGCAAATTTATTGAGTATTGACGAAGCCAAACCAGAAGAATTTGTTCTTAAAGATAATAGATTGGTGCTTATGGGTACCATAATTGGAGATATAGTTGGCTCTCCTTATGAATTTATGAATTTAAAATTAAAAGATTTTCCATTATTCAATAATTATTGTCGTTTTACTGATGACACTGTTATGACTTGTGCAATAGCACAAAGTTTAATTGACTGCAAGGGAGATTACACAAATCTTGACAAAATAACAATTGTGAATATGCATGAAATAGGTAAAAATTATTATAACACAGCAGGTTATGGTGGAATGTTTTATAAGTGGTTAATTTCGGGTAGCACTAAACCTTATAATTCTTTTGGTAATGGGAGTGCAATGAGAATAAGTGCAATCTCTTATGTTGCAAAAAATTTAGAAGAAGTAAAAGAGTTATCAAGAAAAGTAACTGAGATAACACACAATCATCCAGAAGGAATTAAAGGAGCAGAAGCAACAGCGGTGGCTGAGTGGATGGCATTAAACGGATGTAGTAAAGAAGAAATTGGAAAGTATATTGACGAAAATTATTATCCAATGAACTATGATGAAAACGATTTGTTTGAAAATTACAAATTTGAGGGCTCGTGTCAACAGTCTGTTCCGCAAAGCATTTTTGCGTTTTTGGTATCAAATTCATATGAAGATGCAATAAGAAAAGTTATTTCTTGGGGTGGAGATACAGACACAATGGGGGCAATAACGGGAGCAATAGCAGGCGCTTACTATGGTGTTCCAAAAGAAATTGAAAAACAAGGATTAAAGTATTTAGACGAGCGTATGTTGAAAATTGTTAAAGATTTTAATAAAATTATAAAAAAATAAAGAAATATTAGAAAAAACATAAAATATTTTTTAAAATATAAAAAATATTAGCAAAATAATTTTGAAATTAAAATTGCATAATTATACGCATTTGGATGTTTTGAAATTGAAGCAAAAGATAAAGCATATATAGAAAAAGGTGAAAAATCTTTTAACATAGATGAGATTTATGTGAGTCGCATTTACAGAGATAGGGGTTATGGGAAATTGCTTGTTAAACATATTGAGAATTTTGCAAAAAAGCAAGACTGCAAAAACTTACGTGTTGTTGCCGTATCAAAAAATATAAAGAACTATTAAAATTTTATATTGATGAATTGAGTTTCTTATTTTTTAGTGCATGGTTGATAAAGAAAATTTGATTAAAGGTACATTGTTATAGCATTTTATATTAAAACAAAAGAGTCAATTGGCGTTAATTTATCTATGTCTGTTTTGAAAAAACTTTTAAGATACCGATAACAAACAACTTGAAAATGTTGCTTAATTAAAAATGCTATAACTATTTATAAGGCGCATAACTGTTTTTAGAATAAAAAAATAAGAGTAATTTTTACGCTCATTTTATTTGAATGAATGAGTTTGATGATGTGCTAGTTACCATTATGGCTTTTAATTGTTTTTTATTGACATTTAAATGAATTTGTTGCATACTCTACATAGGAGGCATGTTTATGAAAGAAGTAGAAATGACCGACGAAGAATTATTAGCGGAATGCTGTGTTCACAGAAGCTAATAAAAGTATAATACCAAGCACTTTTTGTGCTTGGTATTATTTACATTAAAATTTAAATATATAAAGAGGTGTGCTTGTGATATATACATATGATACTTGTTCGAATTTGTGCGGTGGTAAGGCTTATGGGTTAAGCTTGCTTTCAAAAATGAATATTAGAATTCCTAAAGGAATAATTGTAAAAAGTTTTAAAAATGAAAAGGTGGATGAGATTGCAATAAAAGATTTTATTTCTCATTTTTCAAAATCACAAAAATTTGCAGTTAGATCTTCTGCAGATGTTGAAGACGGCGAATTAAATTCTTTTGCGGGTATATTTAAAACAATGCTAAATGTTGACAATGATTATTTTAAAATTAAGGAAGCAATTTTGTTTGTACTTAAAAGTTCCACTTCAGAAGTCGTTAAATCATATACTAATAATAAAGTTGAAATGAGTATTATTATTCAGGAAATGATTGAACCAGTATATTCTGGTGTGTGTTTTACAAATGCTCTAAATGTCAATGGGCAACGGGCTGCTATGATTGAAATTGTTGAGGGGGAGGGAGATAAATTAGTTTCAGGAATTTATAATTCTTTTAAAATGGTTGTCCCATTTATAAATGGTAAATTTGAAGAAAATTATTGTGAGTATAGCGGAAATTTTATAAATTTGGAAAATATTCAACAACTTATTACAATTATAAACAAAATTAACAATACTTATCCTAAGGGCGTTGATATTGAGTGGTGCGTGGATAATGAAAATCGTACATTTATTACTCAAATGAGGCCAATAACAAAGCCAATTTATATTAATAAAGAATATTCTAACAGTGAAGGGCAAGGAATAATCATAACAAATGGAAATGTCAATGGGGACGCTTATTTCATAGACTTTGATCTACCTTATGAGGATATGGTTAAATTAATTAATAAATTCCCAGAAGGTAGCATTTTAATATCTCAGGCAACTGAAACATATTTTTTGCCAGCAATGAAAAAAGCATCGGCTATTATCACGGAGTCGGGTTCTGTTTTATGTCATGCTGCAATTTTGGCTAGGGAATTAAATATACCTTGTGTTGTTGCTTGCAAAGATATTACAAAAAAAGTTAAAACGGGAGATAAAATTGAACTTGATACAATCCACGGAATTATTAAAATTAACAATAATGATATTTATTTAAACAAAAAATTTCATTTTAATTATAGTGATTTGGATTGTTTTGAAAATTATTTTGCATATTCATTAAGGGATCAAAAAGTATTTATAGAGCTTACATATGAGGGGATTATAATTCATTCAAATGAAAAATTGGATGGAGATAATAGAGCAGAATTGGAGTTGTTTGTAAGACTGCATTTTGGAATGTGTCCAAAATATAGTGAAGACAATAACAAGTATTTGTGGATAATGGAAATTGAAAGGTTTAAAAAATTACCTCTATTTTTACAATTTTATAGTCAAATCAATCAAGCGGGGAAAAACTTAGATGCTGATTTTTTAAAAACAATAAAAGATCAACTTCTTTTAATTGTTAAAAAACTAGTAAAGGCATTAGATAGTTGCGATGATGAATTATTAAAAATTTTTATTAAAGAATATTGTGCAGCAATTAATGAATTATTAGTTGGAGTTATTCCATTTGGCCAAACTCTATTAGAAAGTTACAACCAGTCAATTCAATTATTGGAAAAGGAAAATATCAGTTTTAATGATTTGTTAAACAAACAAATTCAAGTTAAAAGCAAAAAGCTTAAAAAGACATGTGAGTTTTTAGAGTGTTTAAGTGAAATTAAAAATAGTACTTATCAAATAATATGGGATATGGGGGCAATGGACCCTGATTATTTTGAAAAAAGAGATGGTGAAATTGCCGAGTTGTTAAAAATAAGAAATATTAATTATAAAAATGAGAATGTAGTAGATATTTTCTATGATGTGTTTTTGGGGGAAGAAATAGAAAAGCTTAATATAATTTTAAAAGGATAGCTTATGCTTTATAACAATAATATATTATCTAACCATTATGAGTATTTGTTAAATGAACATCCTTTTTCAGTATTTGTTAAAATAACAAACAATTGTATGTTAAATTGTTCATTTTGTTCTCAAGGTGAAAGCAAGCATATTGAAATGGACTTTAAATTTGCAAAAGACCTTTTATTACAATTAAAAAATTTTGGAATAATTAGAGTTTTTTATACTGGTGGAGAACCTTTTATGTATTCTAATTTTTTAGACCTGTTAAAATACGGCAAAACTCTAAGTTTATACCAATGTGTTGTAACAAATGGTTGTTTGCTATCTAGTCCTCATCTTAAAGAATGTCTTAATTATGTAAATGGTATATCTATTTCTCTTCATGGTAGAGAAAAAACTCACAACGCAATAACCAAATCATCTTGTTATGAAAGAGTTATAAGTAATATAAAATATTTGAGAAACGCATATCCCAATATCTATATTGATATTTGTTATACTGCTACTGATTTTAACACTAATTATAAGGATTTACAATCTGTAGCGAATATTTGTAAAAGCTTGGGGATAAAACTTAATGTTACAAGAGTTTTTCAAATTGGAAAAGGTCAAACAAAAGATTCCAAACAATTGGCAGTCAAACTTTTGACGCTTTTAAAAAAATTGCGAAGTGAAAAAAGTTATATTAATTTTGGACATTGTTCCGTTGGCTGTTATAGCAATAATATCGATTTAGATGATGTTGTTCCCTGTAACGCAGGTATAGAATCTTGTGCGATTGAAACAAATGGTGATGTGACAATTTGTGGAAATTCTACTGATATATTGGGCAATTTATATTCTTCTTCGTTGCAAGAGATATGGGAAAATAATAACGAAATTTTAAAATCTCATATAAGAAATTGCTCACTTATATGTAAAAATTGTGCAAAATTTGTAAGATGTATTGGTGGATGTAAGTGCGAAATAGGAAAAACTGCATCTGGTTGCAATGATGTTTTGGTAAATGAATTAATTGAAGAAAGTTGGGACAAAATAAAAAAATTTCATTTTAAAACAGGCATTGCAAAAATAGTTAAAAACAAGGATAAATATGTTTTAATAGGATGTAAAAATGTTATCATCGACCAAGAAGCCTATAATCTTATAAAAAAAATATCATTTGACAAAACATTTGAACAAAATCTTTTAAAATATGATTTTAGTGAACTAAAATCTATTAAAGAAATTTTTATTCTACTTGTAAAAGATAATATGCTTAGGGTGGTTAGCAATGAGTAAATATATTTTTAATGATGCAAAAAAGATGTTATTTATGGGCGATAATACAATTTTATTTGAAAACAATCAAGTAACAATTAGGCATTGTTTACCTGAAAAAGATTATAATCTGTTGGTCAATCTTTCAAAATCTTTTTCTATCATTGATGATAAAGATTTTTCTCAAAAAACATTTGAGTTTTTGGTAAATAATGAAGTGTTGGAAGAGGCGCCAGAAAATATAATAAAATCGTTTCAAACCAGTACAGAACGAACTGAATTGTTTATGCATAATTTTGATAATATTAATAATATATCATTATTGCAAGAAAAAACAGTTCTTTTTGTTGGTGCTGGGGGGATTTGTTCGGAGATAATAAATCAACTTCTTGCTGTTGGCATTAAAAAATATGTAATTATAGATTTTGATAAGATAAGTATTTCTAATTTAAATAGGCAATTTGTATACAAAATGAAGGAAATAGGACAGTTAAAGACAAAAGTATTAAAAAAATACATAAAATCTGTTTCAAATGAGGCAAGCGTTATGTGTTATAACAAATTTATATCAAAAGAAGAAGATTTGATTGAAATACTTGATAAAAATCATATAGACATAATTGTTAATGCTGCAGATACTCCACCATTATTTATACAAAAAATAATATTAAAAGCATCTAAAAAGTACAATACACCAGTAATTTTCGGGGGTGTTGGTGTTTTTGAAGGACATTATGGTCCACTGTTTAATAACAACAATGATAAAAATAATTACATAACTAAACTAGATAGAGCTTTAAGCAAAATTAAATACATATTTCCTTGCAAAAGTTCTTTTGGAGTAACCAATACTTTAATAGCAACATATATGGCTTGGGATATTATATTTTTTTTATTGGATAGATTTGAAAGTGTAAAGTCTTTAAATAGAGAATTGATTGTTAAGTTTAAGGAAAACGAAAGATGAGTAAAATATGTGTTGATTCATTACCATTATCTAATAATCCTTTTTTAGTAAATGATTACAGCGGAGTGTTGATATATTCAGCGATAATGGATCCTTTGGTCAAATTTGATAAACGGAACCGAATTATACCAAACGCTTGTAAGACATTTATTAATAAAAAAGATTTGTTTTTTGAATTTGTTTTACGAAGTGATTTATATTTTCAAGATGGTCAAAAGGTTAGTGCTAAAGATTATTGTGAAGCTTTAAATTATATATTAAATAATAGATGTTATGCAAAATTTTTGTTTGAAAACATTAAGAATGTTTCTTGTATAAACGATAAATTGCAAATTGAATTGTTTAATAAAGATGTGTTTTTTTTGGAAAAATTAACATTAATGTATGTTTCTCCCTTTAAGAATAGATTGACAAGTGGTCCATATTATATACAAAAAAGTACACGTAAAGAAATTACATTGAAACGCAATACATATTATCGTAAAAAATTAAAAAATATCAATAATGACATAATTATATTTAATGTTTCAAAAAGCACTAGAAAAGAAATAAAAGATTTTGTTTCTGGTAAAATAGATATGACCAATCCCACAACTTTTCCGTTATACAAAATTAATAATTATAATGTATCGATAAATGACAGTAATTTGTTTTTTGTTTTAAAATTTAATAAGAAATATTTTGATGATAAATTTGACATGTGGAGAAAAAACATTTTTGGTTGTATAGATAAAATTAAAATATTGGAAAAAGTAAATTACATTTATGAAATAAAAGACAATTTTCTCTTACAGAAATCTTCAAAAAAAACAGACAAACATAATAATATGCAGAAGAAAATTTTTAATAGTTCAATTAAAATGGGATATTGTGAGTTTTACCCAAACAAAATTATAGCATTACAAATAAAAAAACAATTAGAAAAGTTTGGATATGTTGTAAAATTGCATAGTTGCAGGTTGGCAGAGCCTAACGATAATGACATAAATTTGGAAATTAATTATGTGGGTGGCAATTCAAATGGGATATTTTACACTTCTAAATATTTTAAACTGGTTTTTGGTAAGGAATATAGAAATGTATCGCAATTATATGAAAGCTCAGGAAATAGAAAATACTTATTAAAGCTGTGTAGAATGCAATCCCAACAAAATAAAATTTTACCTTTATTAAAATTAAAAAATATTTATTTAAAAAGCGATGTCCTTAATAACTTTGAATTAAAAAAATTAAATTATTATGATTTATAGGTGTTTAGTATGGAAATTAACAACGATGTTCCGGTTTTAAGTATAGAAAATTGTAAAAATGAAAAATTAAAGTTGGTTTCAACTATGTATGATTTCATGTGTCAAAAAAAATATATGTTAAATCGCAAAGAATATAATTTAATGACCGGTGATCCAATCAAGTTTAAACCTTATAAGTTTAGTGTAAAAGAGATTAAAAAATGTTTAAAAAGAAAAGATTTATATCAATACATGGGGACTTGTGGTTCTTTAAATGATAAAGCTATAATAAAAAAATATTTAAAGTCTATCGGTTACAATAACAATGTGGCAGACAATAATATTGTTTTTACTTATTCAACGACGCACGGGTATAACCTTGTTTTTGATGCATTAGGTCAATGCGGAGATGCAATAATTATCCCATGTCCTAATTATGGTTTTTTTGATTTTACACCTGAAAGACATGGTTTTACAGTTTTAACAATAAATTTAGAACAAAAAGAAAATTGGATATTTAATATAGAAGAAATAGAGAAATTAATAAAAAAGTATAATTCATCTATGCAGTCGCAAGGCAAACAAGGGAGAGTTAAATTTTTTTATAATTGCAATCCACATAATCCAACAGGAAAAGTTTTGGGGGTGCAAGAAATTGATGTGTTGAAAAATTTAGCTCAATTAGCTAAAAAATATAATTTTTTTATAATAGATGATTTAATATATAGGGATATTTGTTTTTCTAATTACAATCCTATTCCTATGGCAAATTTTGAGTCCAATAATATAATTTCATTATTAGGTTTATCTAAATGTTTTGGTTTGGCTGCATTAAGAAGTGGTATTTTGATTGCAAATAATGATGTAATAAAAAAAATGAGAGATATTATTTTTCATACTTTAGATTCTGTTTCTTTATTAACAATATCTTCACTTACAGGGGCTTTTTCTGTTAAAAATAAAAAATATTATGAAAAATATTTTACAAAATTAAATAAATTATACAAAAATAGACTTGAGTTATTAATAGCGCTACTGAATAGAACATATAATACTAGAACAAAAAGGAAAGTCTATAAAATATTAGGTCCTACAAAATACAAGGATTTACTTTATAATACTCTTGATATTCAATTTGCGGTAGAACCACAATATGTTCAGTCTGGTTTTTTCGCTGTCCTTGATTTTAGTATGATAAAAGGGAAAACCATTGGTGATAAAAAAATAACCAACGATTATGAATTATTTGATATTTTTTACAATGATGCTTTAATTAAAGTATTGTGTGGTCAATCTATTATGTGGCCCCAAAAAGAACAGTTGGTTGCAAGAATTAATTTTGCAGTATCTGAAAAAGATCTAATAAATGGGATATATAATATGAGGAAATTGGTTACAAAAATCTTAGCCAAATAAATTTATTGGGTTTACTAAATTAAAAAGCATATGTAAACTATTATACAAATGAAATTTGGATAATGATTTTTTAAAGTTGATAGGTTTGAAAAGATTTTGGATCTAAACAGCTTTATAAAGATGACTCATTTTTTTTAAAATGAAGAAGAGGTTCTGTAAATAGTTAGACCTAATGAATATTTAAAAATCAACTTTTCTTATAATGATTATATGTTTAGAAAAATATGATTCAAGAAGCATAAAAATAAAAAGAATGCAAAAGTAGTATATCTTAATCAAGTTAGTTTAAGTAAAAGGAGAATTAGATGTATTTATGATATATTAAAAGATGCGTTTAAATACCTTAATAAAAGGAAGTAATATTAAATTCTTTGCAAAACCTATTAAATGAAAGTTTACCTAAAAAGAATAATAAAACATTAGAAAAATTTTGCAATATTACTGAAAGATTTTTTCAAATGCTGTTATATAAATGTTAATATTAATGCAGTTGTGGATGGGTTAAAATATAGTAAAAACACTTTATTTATGTTTTATAATAATTTAAGTGGTGGGTAAAAAACTGCAATAATTTTGATAACCAGACCAAATTTAATGTTGCTAGATGAATCCACAAATAATTTTGACATAGAAAGAATAGAATGGTTAAAAAATTATATTAAAACTTTTTATGTGGCAAAGATTAAAGTGTTTCACGATTTATATTTTTTAGATAAAATACCAGAAAAAATATTAGAAATTGATGATAGGGAAATGTCATTATATAATTGTAATTATTCAGCTTATCTCGAAGAAAAAGGAAAAAATTTATAAAAAATATCCAATTTATAAATATATATTTTATTAAAATGCATTTTAGTTATTTAAATTTTAACCAATAATAAAAGATAATACAATCAAATTATGTATTATCTTTTTATAACATATTATTTTATTGTTTTTTTAATATTATTATTTTTGCAATTTTTGCAAATGCCATATAAAATGACATCTTGCATTGATATATTGAACTCTTTAATTAGTTCTGTTAAATTGTCGTCATTACTCAAATTTTTATCAAAAATCTGATTACAATTATTACAAACTAAATGAATGTGATTTTTTCTTACAAAATCAAAATGAGCAACATTATCTTTTGTGACAATTTTGCAAACTAGTCCTTCTTTTACTAAATTGTTTAATATTCTATATATGCTAACTTGTCCAATTTTGATTCCTTGTTTTTGTGCGTCATCATATATTTTTTGAGATGTTGGATGATCAAATCTATTTTTTAGGTTATTAAGAACAAATTCTTTTTGTTTGGTATTTCTATTAACCATTACTATTACTATTTTTGTCCTTTTTCTTTTTTGAAACACATAAACCAATCAAGGCAATATTGTTCGTCAGTTTGATTTTCCACCCTTTCCTTTGCAGTCCCACAAGAACCTGCAGTAGGAATTATAACATCATCTCCCGGTCTCCAATCGGCAGGAGTTGCAACATTGTCTTTATCAGCTTTTTGTAGTGCAAGAATAATTCTTTTTATTTCATCGAAATTCCTGCCTGTTGAAAGAGGGTAGTATAATATAGTTCTAATAATTCCTTTAGGGTCAATGATAAACACAGCTCTAACAGCTTGAGTATTTGAAGAATTTGGTTGAATCATACCATATTTATTTGCCACTTCCATTCTAATATCTTCAATAAGTGGGAATTTAACTTCAATGTGTTTTTTGTCTTTCCATTCAAGTTCTTGAATTTTTCTAAGCCATGCAATATGTGAGTATAATGAATCAACAGATAACCCAATAAGTTCAGTATTTAGTTCTTGAAATTCTTTCATCATTGAACCAAAAGTCATAAATTCTGTTGTGCAGACTGGTGTAAAATCTGCAGGGTGTGAAAATAAGATAACCCATTTACCTTTGTAATCAGCAGGGAAATTGATTTGTCCTTGAGTTGTAGTTGCCACAAAACTTGGTGCTTCGTCACCAATTAAAGGCATTTTTTTAATTTCTAAATTATTGTTTTCCATAATAAACCTCCTTAAAGTTTGTTGAAATGTTGCCTTATTGAAAATCATTTCCAATAAGATAATAGCAAATATAAAAATAATATGCAAATGAAAATAACAAATTTTTAAAAATTTTATTATTTTATATTTTTAAGTTGTGTAATTGTTATAAAGTTTGGGATATTATTCATAGATATTTGTTGGCATAATATAAAAGGCGAAAAAATGCAAATATATAAGTTTGCAAAGATATTAAAAACAACAATTGTATTTATGATTACTTCAAATGAAAATTTTATAGTTTATATAGTAAAGAATATCGACCATTTACTCTATGCATTAAATGTTTTAAAATAAATTATTTTTTCATTATCTAAAAATTCTAATATAGATATACCAAAACCATCAGCAACCTGATAAATAATCGCCAACTTAAAACATTTAGAATTTCATTTCATAATATTTACAATAGTTGACCTGCAATACAACTATTTTTAAGGAATTTATGTAAACATATATTTCTTTCTTGTAATAATTCGGCAAATCGACAACTTCATTTTTTAGAACAATACAAGCATTAACCGTGAGCGAGCAGGTGCTAGGAACAACCTCACCAGTTTTGGTATGTAATAAGGTAAAGTATGATTAAGTTTAAATGTATTCCTTTCTTATTATTAACAATTCAAAGCATAATTTTCAAAAATTTAAAGCATAAAATTATTTTATAACATATAAAAAATTAAAAGATAAAAATGTTTAATTAAAAAACAAGAAATGTACTAATAATTATAAACTTTATAAAAAAAATATATAATTTAACAAAAAGATAAAGAAGTTATAATATTATTATAAAGTTATAATATTGTTAAGTAATGGGAGGGGAATATGTATAATAGTCCTGGTCGATTTGTTTCAATGACAGGCAGAGATATTCCACAAGATTTATATTTTAAAATTTTAGATTTTGATGAAGAAATATTTTCAGCTGACGCAGACGAGTATGAAGGTGATACTACTATGCCACGAGACACCTTAATGTCATTTTTACAAAAAAATATTCTAACAACATCAATAGTATATGATAAGCAAGAAGAAAAGGTGGTAGGATATTTCCAGGCTTTTCCGTTAGAAGAAAACTTTTTGGCAAAATATATAGCAGGTGAAGCAACGTTTAAGGATATGAACAGTTCTCATGTTTTAGATTATGATGGAGAAAAACCACTTAGTTTATATGTTTGGTCAACAGGTGTTTCAAAGGAGTATAGAGGCAAAGAAATTCAAGACTTTGGCGGCGAGCTTCATGGGGAAAAGTTGTATAAGCACATGATAGGAGACTTTGCAAAGTCTATTGTTGAAGTTACAAAACAGGGTGCAAACATTAATTGCATCTATTGTGAAGGCGTAAGTGAACAAGGGCAAAAAATAGGAAAGGATTTAACTGATAATGTAGTAGTACATGAGGATAAAAAAAATGACTTTGTAATATTTGGCGCCCCATTTGATTTCAGTGTTTTTAAGAAGGTTGAAAACTACCCTCAACTTAGTCAAGAATATTGTGCTGCACGAGAATGTAATAGACAAAAATTTCTAGGAGATGATGTGTCAAATTTAATGCAAAAAGATAATACTATTGGTAACATTAGAGAATAATAAATTTAAAGTGTGGCTTAATCTTTTAATTTTAAACAGTTTTCATTTTGAGGAATGCCCTAAGAATGTAATTTGTTTTCAAGGTGAACACATATCTGAGGACATGATTGAAAAGTGTTTTTTATTAGATAATGATTTTTTTAATTTAAAATATATATATGATAGAGATAAAATAAAAAGGTTGATATTGTCGCATAGTGAATTGTGTTTTATATTTTATGACGTTGAAAAAATATGGTAATAGGATACAATTTTTTGTTTCTTCTCAAGCAAGAATCTTTTGAATTATATAAAGCTGGAAAAATATCTTATTTTACAATGGGAGAAATTGATCTCGCAGATTGTAAAAAAGAAAAAAACGGCTGTGCTATTCTATCTTTCAACAGCATATTCAAAAAATGATAAAATTCTAAATTTGTTAGGTTTGTCACAAAATTGAATTGTATATATGATTGCAAAATTAAATTCAATGTATAATTTAAAAATTTCAGACGTTTTTTATGATGTGGTTAATGAATTTGATTTGCGATATGCAAACTCTTTAAAATTAAATAATATTAAACAAACTTCATATGAATCAAATATATATGCAAAAACATTTAACCCTGAAACATTTTTCCCTAAGGCAGTGTATACTCCTTTATTAATTAAGTTGTATAATAAAAATTAAATTGAGTGCTTAAAGGCACTTAATTTTTTTATAGATACGCTTTTTATTAACTAATAACAATTGCAAATTTAGTAATGAAACTACTTTGTAATATTTGTTATTATCTAAAATGATTTATTTTTATATGCTAAATTAGATAAACTTTTACAAACTTTTTTAGATGATTTATTTAAACTTACTTTTTATGATATGGAAATTATAAAAAAAAACAAAAACAAAAGATTTTTGCATCAACTGGCGATAATGTCAAAATTGATAGCAATATGATTGATGACAATGGTGAAATCTCTTTCATTTTTATAGTCCAGATGATTAACATGAATAGAGAAATTTAAGTAAAGTGATGATTGAGCTTTGCATATGGAATTGCTATTGATAGAAAAATGTTAGTTAATGCTAAACCGATTAAACATAAACAGATGTTAATCCTATTTTTAAAAATCTCACATTGCCTGTTGTTTTACAACAGAAGGTGGGGAAAAATAAAAAGAGCAGTTGGCAACTACTCTTACATTTGGTTGGAATGAGTGGACTCGGTGCAGTGCAAAGCACAAACCTGCCAGTCCCACTTCGGTAGGCAAGGGCCGACACCGACCCCAACCTTATAATCGCAAGTCAAGCGGCATGCGTGCGATTGGCGTTCGCTTCGCTCGGCAACAGGGACACCCTGATGCAAAGTAAACTTTGCCTGTTGTTTCACAACAGAAGGTGGGGAAAATAAAAAGAGCAGTTGGCAACTACTCTTACTTTTGGTTGGAATGAGTGGACTCGAACCACCGACCCCCACCTTATCAGGAAAAGTCTTTTTGAAGTGTGGGTGGAACACCTACTACCTTTTGCCCCTTATTTACAATAATTTTAGCACAACAAAATTTCTTTTGCAACAAAACAAGAGTAATTTACTGTTGCAGTTTGTTGCAAATGTGCTTATTTTTGATATTTTCTTCGTTCTAAGGCAGTCTGAAACTATCTAAATTGATTTATGATTTTATAAGCCAAGACTATTAGGGTAAAGT
>CALWDY010000011.1 GCA_944376825.1 uncultured Clostridia bacterium | reverse complement strand
CTTCAATTTGTGAAAATGTTTTGCTTTCTAATTCTTGTGCTTTTGTTTGCAAATTGCTTGCATTATACATAATTGCATCTTTATACACTTTTGTTGTTATTTCAGTGTAAACATCTTTTACTTGATATGTAACTGTTCCCGAAATGGTATAATTTACACTTACTGCCGCATACACGCCAAAGCAAAATAGTGCAACTGCTAGAACCATACTTGCCATACTTAAAAATAATTTTACTTTCTTTTTCATATTTTTCTCCTTCAACACATATACTACATCACTTTGTGATGTGTGTCAACAAAAAAACATCACTTTGTGATATATAATTGATATGAATTTAGCAAAAAGTATTGGAAATAATTTAAAACTTGCAAGAAAGAACAAAGGCTATACTCAAAAGGAAGTTGCATCAAAATTAAAAATGACGCAACAACAGTATAGCCGTTTTGAAAATGGTATTTTTGAATTGAATTACGAACAAATTGTATTTCTTTGTAATTTATTTGACATATCGCCAAATGATATTTTTGATATATATTAATAATTATTTAATAAATCATCACACAAACATTTAATATGTTCATATGTTAATCCGCCTTGAAAGTATGCAATATATGGAGATCTTATTGGCGAATCGCAACTAAGTTCAATACTTGAACCACTGACGAAAGTTCCTGCCGCCATTATAACTTCATCTTTATACCCTGGCATTGCCCAAGGTAGTGGCAACGCATTTGCATCAACAGGTGAATTTTTTTGTATTAATTGAACAAATTTTATAAGCTCATCTTTTGTGTTAAATGTAACTGATTTAATTATATCATAACTTCTTTCATTTTGCTCTGGCGTTACTTTATAACCTTTAAGTTTCATAACTTCACCAACAAGATACGCACCTTTCATAGCTTGAATTGTTGTGTGTGGCGCCATAAAAAGTCCTTGAAAGAACAATCTATATCCTTGTTCGTATGAACCTGTTTCACTGCCAAGCGATGGACAAGTAAATCTTTGTTCCACCATTTCAATATATTTTGCTTTACCAGATACAAAGGCACCTGTTGGAGCAAGTCCGCCACCTGCATTTTTTATTAGTGAACCTACAATCAAATCTGCACCAAATTCTGTTGCTTCTTGTTTTTCTGTAAATTCTCCATAGCAGTTATCTACCATGCAAATAGAGTTTGGCGACAATTCTTTTACTATTTTTATAAGTTTGCCAATTTTTTCAACGCTAAATGCACTTCTTGATGAATATCCCCTGCTTCTTTGAATAAAAACCACTTTTGGCTTTAATTTTGATACTTCTTTTTTTACAGCATCATAATCTATATCATTTTCATTAAGTGGAATTTCTTTATATTTAACGCCAAAATCTTTTAAACTACCGTTGTCTTTTCCTTCAACACCCAATATATTTTCATACATGGTATCATAAACCCCACCTGTAACGGACAAAAGTAAATCGTTGGGCCTAAGCAGTCCAAAAAGTGTCATGCTTAATGCTTGAGTTGCACAAGTGATTAATGGAGAAACCAATGTCTTTTCTGTTTTAAAAACATCACTAAATACTTTTGCCAAACTTTCTCTTCCTATATCGTTATAACCATAACCTGTTGTTCCTGCAAAATGTCTAGTTTCTATGTTGTTTTTTCTAAAAGCATCTAACACCTTTTTTTGATTAAAATATGCAATTTCATCTAAAATTTCAAATTGCTCTTTTAAGTTATTTTCACATTGTTTTAAAACTTCGTAATTATTCATTTTCTTCCTCAATTTGTTTTAATATATCCATAACGGCTTGTTGTTTTGTTTTTACTTCAATTTTTATTATGTTTTTAAATTGATTAAAAAAAGTAAGTTGCCTTTTTGCATAATTTCTTGTTCGTTGTTTTAAAACATCTAAACAGCTTTTTAAATTTTTTTCGCCATTAAAATAAGGCAATAACTCTTTATAACCTATTGCTTTTAAACATTGATTTTCAAGATTTACTTTTTTTAACAAACACTGAGCTTCTTCCAATAGCCCATCTTCTACCATTTTATCAACTCGTTTGTTTATTTTATCGTAAAGTTTTTCTCTATTTTGATAAAGTCCAAAAAGAATAAACTTTTCATCGTAATCTCTTTTTGTTGGGATTGTTCCACTTTTTGCAATTTCAATATATCTAATTAAACGCTGTTTGTTATTTAAATTCTCTTGTTTTACATCTTTATTAAGCGACTTTAAAATTTCTACAAGTTCAAAAGGCTCTAAATTGTTTAATTGTTTTCTTAGTTCTTCATTTTTAGTTGCATTTCCATAGTTATAATTCTCTGTTAACGCTTTTAAATAAAGCCCGGTTCCACCAACTATAATCACATTTTTGTTTTTATTTTGTATTTCATTTATTTTTTCTTTACAATCTTTAACAAAATCATAAACACTGTAACCATCATTGACATCTTTAAAATCAATTAAATGATGCACTATATTTTGCATTTCTTCTTTTGTTATTTTTGCCGAGCCAACATTTACTTCCTTGTATATTTGTATGCTGTCAGCAGAAATGATTTCGGCATTAATTTTTTTTGCCAACTCAACAGCAATATCGCTTTTCCCTATTGCTGTTGGCCCATAAATAACAATAACTTTATTCATTAAATTATCCTTTTAAACATTTTTTCTATTTGTTTTTTATCAAATGTTATTACAATTGGTCTACCATGTGGGCATAAAAGAGAGTTATTGTTTTCTTTAAGTTTGTCTAAAAGTATGTTTATTTCATTTTCACTAAGTTTTTTGCCACCTTTTACAGCAGATTTACATGCCATTGTAGCAAAATCATTTCTAAGTATTTCATGAGGTTTTTTTATGTTGCCATTTAAATTTGCAAGAATGCTATCAAAATATTCTTTAAGGTCTATACCATTTAAAAGCATAGGTACACTTGTTATTTTGTAACAATTTTTTCCAAATTCATTAATGTCAAAACCATATTTTTTTAAAAGTTCAATATTTTGTGTAATAAAATCAAATTCTAGGTCATTTAAATTTAACAAATAAGGAACAAGCAATTCTTGAATTGGAACATCCTGACTTTCAACTTGTTTCATAAATTTATCAAAAAGTTCTCTTTCGTGTGCGGCATGCTGGTCTATAAAATATAATGTTTCATCTTCTTGAACTAATATATATGTGTTAAATGCAACACCCACAATTGTTCTTGTTGGATTAAATAGATTTTGATATATTTTTTCATCATCTTTCTTTTGTTCAAAAATGTATGGTTCGCTTGGCTTTTTAATTTTAATACCCTCCACATAAACTTGTGGAATAACAGAAGTAGTTGTGCTTTGCTCAAAAACAATTGGCTCACTTTTTAAAAATACTTTGTCAACAAAGTGTTCTTTTGATACATAATTTTTATTTTTTATTTCAAAAGAATTATCATCACTATAACTTATTCCCTCATTTGGTTTAACTTTGTTAAATTCAAAAAGTTGTAAATTATTGTTTTCTAATGGTTTTTGAACTTCTTTTATATCTTCACTAACTGCTTCTAAAATATGCGTTTGATTTGTTAGGGTTTGATATACTGCGCTATTAAATAAACTATAAATAAATCGTGAATTTTCAAACTTAACTTCAAGTTTATTTGGATGAACATTTACATCTAAACTATTTTGTGGCATTGTTAAAAATAATACATAAACAGGAAATTTGCCTTTCATTAAAAATGTTTCATACGCATTTGAAATACTTGCACTAATTAACTGATTTATGCAATAACGGTTGTTTACAAAAAGTGATTGATATGTTCTGTTACTTTTGCAAACAGTTGGCTTTGAAATATAACCACTAACTTTATAATCTCCACGATTATAATTTACTTCAATCATGTTATTTGCTATATCTTTACCGTATATTGTGTATATTGTATCAATAACACTACAATTGGTTGTATTGTATATTAGTTTATCATCCACTATATATTTAAAGTTTATGTCACTGTGACTTAACATAAGTTTTTCAACATAACTTGTTATATCATTTTCTTCGGTTTTAGATTTTCGTAAAAACTTTGCCCTTGCAGGTGTGTTAAAAAATAATTTTGATACTTTGATTTGCGTTCCAGTTACACAAGCAATTTCGTTAAATTCTTTTTCTTCTCCACCTTCAAGTGTTATTTTATGGCCAATTTCTTCATCGTCAGTTTTTGTTATCATTTCAACATTACTAACAGCACAAATACTAGCAAGCGCTTCTCCTCTAAACCCCATAGACTGTAAAGAATACAAATCATCAATGCTTTGTAATTTACTAGTTGCGTGCGCAACAAAAGCAAGTGTAATTTCATCATTTTTTATGCCACAGCCATCATCTTGAATTAAAATCATGTCAATACCACCATTTTTTATTTCAATAGTGATATTTTTTGCCTTTGCATCAATACTATTTTCTACAAGTTCTTTAACAATAGATGCAGGTTTTTCTACAACCTCACCTGCGGCAATTTTTGCCCATACTGATTTGTCTAATAATTTTATGTTAGCCATTTGTTTTCCCTTTTATTTTACTTTTGTAACCAAGTCGCAAAGTGTTTCAAAAGCCGATATCGGCGACATAGTATTTATGTCTATATCTTTTAATATACCAATAATTTCGGTATAGTTTGTATCTTTTTGTTTTGTTTCTTCAATATCTTTTGGAGAATTAAACGCCAAATTTTTTGCAGAATCATTTTGCTCCAACATAACCGATATTTCTTTTGCTCTTTTAATTACATCTTGTGGAACACCTGCAAGCGCAGCAACTTCTATTCCAAAACTCCTAGATGCTCCCCCACGAACTATTTTTCGCAAAAAGACAATATTTCCGTTAAATTCTTTTACAGAAATTTTATAATTTTTTACTCCCGGCAAAAAATTTTCAAGTTCAGTTAATTCATGATAATGGGTTGAAAACAATGTTTTTGCATTCATATTATTTGATAGATACTCAACAACACTCCAAGCAATTGACAATCCATCAAATGTACTTGTACCTCTGCCGATTTCATCTAAAACAATTAAGCTGTTATTGGTTGCATTTTGTAATATATTTGCAACTTCCATCATTTCAACCATAAAAGTAGATTGACCTAGCGCCAAGTCATCACTTGCCCCAACCCTTGTAAATATACGGTCGGTTAAAGCAATTTCGGCTTGTTTTGCAGGCACAAAACAACCCATGTGAGCCATGAGAGTTATAAGTGCTACTTGACGCATATAAGTGCTCTTTCCTGCCATATTAGGGCCAGTTATAATCATTGTCCTGTTTTCGTTTGTGTCAAGATAAGTGTTATTTGGAATAAATTGCTCATTTTTAAAAATATCTTCAACAACCGGATGCCTTCCATCTACAATGTTAATAACATTAATTTTATTTGATATTTTAGGCTTGCAATAATTGTTTTTTGTGGCAAGTTCACTAAATGACAACAAACAATCTAATTTTGCAATAGCAATTGATGTTTTTTGAATATCTTTAACATATGAAAGTAAATTGTTTCTAATTTGATTAAAAAGCTTTTGTTCAAGTTTTATTGAATTTTCTTCTGCTCCTAATATTTTTTCTTCGAGTTGTTTTAATTCTTCGGTAATAAAACGCTCATTATTTGCAACTGTTTGTTTTCTTGCATAATATAGTGGGACATTCATTAAAAGAGATTTGTTTACTTCTATGTAATAACCATAAACTTTGTTGAAACCTACTTTTAAATTTTTTATACCTGTTGTTTCTTTTTCTTTTAATTCATACTGTATTATCCAATCTTTTCCTTTGGTGTATGCCGTTCTGTATTCGTCCAATTCACTATTATATCCATCTTTTATAAAACCACCATTAGTTATAAGTGCGGGAGGATTGTCTTTTATTGCGTCTTTAAGTTCTGTTGTTAAATGACTAAAATCTGCAATTTCTAGTGATATTTGCTTTATTAGATTTGAATTACAAGAAGATATTAAATTTTTAATTGCTGGCAACAAACTTAAAGAATTGTTTAGCGAAAGACAATCTTTTGGAGTAAAATTGCCATAGCTTATTCTTCCACATATTCTTTCAATATCATTAAATTTAGTAAACAATTCTTTTAAACCATCGCGAAGAATTATTTTTCCACATAGTTCTTCCACGCTATCAAGTCTTAAATTTATTTCTTTAACATCATACAAAGGTTGTTCAATCCATGAGCGCAACATTCTTGCACCCATTGAGGTTTTTGTTTTATCCAACACACCAATTAGTGCTCCCTTTTTGCGTCGGTCTTTTAAAGTTTCCATTATTTCCAAATTTCTTCTTGTGTTTATGTCAAGCATCATAAACTTTTCGTTATTAACTTTTGAAATTGAATTTAAATGACTTAAATCTCTTTTTTGCGTATCTGTTATATACTTTAAAAGCGAACCACAACTAATTATAGCGTAGTTCATTTTGTTTAAACTAAAAAGGTTTTGATAATTTTTTGAAAATTGTTTTGACAATATTTCATCAGCTTGACTTAAACCATAAAAATCAGCATTTTCATAAGAAAATTTTGGTAAAAGTTCTAGTTTCCTAACCAATAAATCATCTTCAAAATCTTCATCAGTGTTGCACAATATTTCAGCAGGCAAAATTCTAACTAATATATCGTTTAATTCTTTATACCTATCGTATCCGTTAAACTCGGTGGTTTTAAACTCACCAGTTGTTATATCAATATACGAAAAACCAATGTTTTTATCTTTTTGATATATGCAAGCAAGATAATTGTTTCTTTTCTCATCCAACAAATTTTCATCAATAATTGTTCCTGGCGTTACAACTCTAACAACTTCTCTTTTTACTAAATCTTTATAACTAGATTTTTCTTTTGGATTTGTTGTTTGTTCGCAAATTGCAACCTTATAACCAAGTGATATAAGTTTGTTTATGTAAGATTCTGCCGCATGATAAGGAATTCCGCACATAGGAGCCCTTTCATCTAGCCCACAGTCTTTGCCTGTGAGTGTTAAATCTAACACTTTTGACATTTCAATAGCATCATCAAAAAACAATTCATAAAAGTCACCCAAACGATAAAACAAAATAGCATCTTCATACTCTAATTTTGTTTGTATATACTGTTTTATCATTGGTGAAGTTTTTTCATAATTTAAAATAGACTTTAAATCCATTATTTCCCCTTTTGTTCTTTTATTTCTTTTTCTAAATTTAAAAGATAATTTACTCTTTTGTTTTTAATTTCATCTTCAACTTGTCCATCCATTTTTTCAGCAACAGTTCCATGTCTTTTTGAGTACATAAAGGCAAAAATTCCGTCATATTTAACTGTTTTTACCAAATTAACTGTTTGGTTAAAATCATCTTCACTCTCTTGTGGAAAACCAACAATTATATCTGTTGTAATTCTAATGTCTGGCATGGCTTGTCTTAGTTTATCAATTATACCTAAATAGTGCTCTACTGTATATTTTCTGTTCATGAGTTTCAACATTTTATTACTTCCACTTTGAACCGGCAAATGTATTTCTTTAATAATTTTGTCATTATTTTTCATTACTTCAATCAAGTCATCGCTTAAATCTTTTGGATGAGATGTCATAAAAGTAAGTTTAAAATTACCATCTAATTTGCAAATATCTTCTAACAATTGACTAAAAGACCCTTGCGATATATCATCACTACCATAAGAATTTACATTTTGTCCTAAAAGGGTTATTGTGTCATAATTATTTGTTTTAATAATTTCTTTTATCTCTTTTAATATATCTTCTTTTTTTCGGCTTATTTCTCTACCTCTTACATATGGAACAATACAATATGTACAAAAATTATTGCATCCGTACATTATGTTAACCCATGCGTTTTTACCGCTTGTTCTATAACAAGGCATACCCTCAACAATGTTTGTTTCATCCAAATAATCTAAAATTCGTTTTCTATTTGATATCTTTCTTTTTATTAAATTTTCAAGCATAAACAAATTATGTGTTCCAAGTATTATGTCAACAAAAGGAAATGTTTTAAAAATTTTTTCAGCAACATTTTTTTGTTGTGTCATACACCCACAAACAACAATTATTTTATTTGGATTTTCTTTTTTTTGCTGTTTTAGTGCCCCAATATTACCAAACGCTCTATCTTCAGCACCTTCTCTTATTGCACATGTATTAAAAACTATAACGTCAGCATCTTCTCTTTTATCTATATATGTGTAACCCATTTTTTGCAGAACACCTGCTATTTTTTCCGACTCGTGAACATTCATTTGACAGCCGTATGTAACTATATGATATTGCATTTTTACTCCTATTCAACATTGTATTATACTACATCTTATCACACTTTTACAATAAAAAAATAAATTTTTAATATTTAATGATATTTACACAATAAATACTCATAATAAATAGGTATGAAAAGGACATTAAAACGAATTTTTATATGTGGACTAATAGCAATTCTTGTTGTTGTTGCTACTATTTCAATTATAATTGGTTTAACATATTTGTTTTCTAACAAAGTTAAATTTGATATAAATAAAATAAAATATTCAAGCACTTATGTTGAAATGTATGATAAAAATAATTGTCCAATTAAAGATGAAAATATAGGAGCAAATTTTGTTAAATTAAACACATTAAATGATTATACACCACAAGCATTTATATCAATTGAAGATAAAGACTTTTATAATCATAATGGTTTAAATTACAAACGCATGATTTCTGCGATGATTAAGAATATTACTTCTTTTAAAATTAAGGAAGGAGCATCAACAATTACTCAACAACTTATAAAAAACACGCACCTTACAAACGAAAAGACTTTTACAAGAAAAATAAATGAAATTGTTCTTGCAAAAGAATTAGAAAAAAATTTAACAAAAGATCAAATTTTAGAATACTATTTAAACATTATATATTTTGGAGACAATTGCTACGGAATTGAAAATGCAAGCATGCACTATTTTTCTAAAAATGCAAAAAACTTAACACTAGCAGAAAGTGCAACGCTAGCTGGGATGATTAAATCACCAAACTCATATTCACCCATAAAAAACGTTGAAAAAACAACACAAAGAAGAAATGTTGTTCTAAATGAAATGTTAAAGGATGGAATAATAAATTTTGATGTTTATAATGATGCAAAAAACACAAAACTTGAAACAAACATCACACCTCTTGCAAACAATTCCTTAAATTCATATAGTCTTGCGTGTTTGGATGAAGCAAGTGAAATTTTGAATATGCCTATAAAGCAAATAGCAATTGGAGAATTTAAGATATATACATATTATGATAAAGAAAAACAAGAAAATTTATCTAGCAGTTTATCTTATTATGCAAACAATCAAGATTATGCCGGGATATCCATTTCCACAGATGGACATATTGAAGCATACGAAGGAAATTCCAAAATAAAACTCCTTTCAGCCAAAAGACAACCTGGCTCTGCAATAAAACCAATACTTGTATATGCCCCTGCACTAAATGAGAACATAATATCGCCATTAACACAAATTAATGATGAAAAAATTGATATAAATGGCTATTCCCCATCAAATATAAATAATACATACAATGGGTATGTTTCGGTTAGAGAAAGCGTAAGCAAATCTCTAAACATTCCCGCAGTGAAAGTATTAAGTTATGTTGGAACAGAAAAAGCAAAATCTTATGCTAAAAAGTGTGGTATTTCATTTGATGAAAAAGACTCAAATTTAAGTCTTGCACTTGGCGGTATGACATTTGGAACAACACTTAAAGAACTTACCGGTGCTTATTCTATATTCCCTAATCTTGGAAAATTTTATGAACCAAAATTTATAAATTATATTACCGATAAAAATGGCAAAATTGTGTATAGAAATATAACTAATCCTATAAATGTTTTGAGAGAAGATTCTGCCTACCTTATGACAGATATGCTTAAAACCTGTGCAAAACAAGGAACAGGTAGAAAACTTGGCGATCTAGAATTTGAAGTTGCAACAAAAACTGGAACTGTTGGACAAACCCATAACACAGATGCATACAATATTGCCTATACATCAAGTGATATTGTTGGAATTTGGATTGGAAATGTTGACAACAAAAAAATTGATACAGTTGGCGGAGGAAAGCCAACAGATATAGTTAAAAATTATATGCAAAACATTTATGATTTAAATAAACCAAAAAACTTTGATAAACCAACATCAATTTATTATGAAAATGTTGATCAGTTAAGTTTAGCCGATGAACATGTTGTATATAAGGCAAATAACTATATTCCAGAAAAATATATAACTCGAGAAATATTTTCAAAATTTAACCCTCCAAAAGAAAAATCAAACAAATTTATAAGTTGTAAACCTCCAACACTAACGGGAAAAATTGAAGATGACAAGGCAGTTTTGGAATTTGAAGCACAAGATTATTTAATTTACGAACTTTATAAAATAGAAGATAATAAAGAACAACTTTTAAGTGTAGTTGCAAACAAAAAAGGTTTGTGTACACAAACCTTTAACATAAACAAAAAAACAAAATATTTTATAATTACAAAAATTAAAAATTACGCTGATAACACAGAGATTATCAGCGATAAAAGCAACTTAGTTGAACTTATGCCAATTAACAATACAAATTTAATAAAACCTAAAAATGATAAATGGTATTTTTAAACTCCTGCTTTTTCACGAACTTGCCTTTCAATCTCTTCCATAACTTTTGGATTGTTTTGAAGATAGAGTTTTGCGTTTTCTCTTCCTTGTCCAATTTTTTCATCATTATATGAATACCACGACCCTGTTTTTTGACAAATTCCCATTTCTGTTGCAAGATCAAGTATGCAACCTGTTTTCGAGATACCTTTTCCATATATTATATCAAATTCAACAGTTTTAAATGGTGGTGCAAGTTTGTTTTTAACAATTTTTATTTTTGTTCTGTTTCCAACAATTTGATCACCATTTTTAATTGTGTCTACCTTTCTTACATCCATTCTTATGCTTGCGTAAAACTTTAATGCTTTTCCTCCCGCTGTTGTTTCAGGTGAACCAAACATTACGCCTATTTTTTCTCTTAATTGATTAATAAAAATAACACAAGTTTTGCTTTTATTTGCAATTCCTGCCAATTTTCTAAGAGCTTGACTCATAAGCCTTGCTTGAAGGCCCACATGATTTTCTCCCATATCTCCATCAATTTCTGCTTTTGGAGTAAGTGCCGCAACGGAGTCTACAACAACAACATCAACAGCCGCCGTCCTTACAAGTGTGTCGCAAATATCCAGAGCCTGCTCTCCGTTGTCTGGTTGTGAAACATACAAATCTTCAACATTTACGCCTAATTTTTGTGCGTAAACAGGGTCAAGTGCATGTTCTGCATCAATAAAAGCAGCTGTTCCACCCATTTTTTGAGCCTCTGCTATTACATGAAGTGCACTTGTTGTTTTTCCCGATGATTCTGGTCCATATATTTCTATTATTCTTCCCCTTGGTATTCCACCTATTCCAAGAGCAATATCAAGTGGCAAACAGCCCGAAGGAATAATATCTATTTTTTGTTCTGGTGCATCTCCAAGTTTCATTATTGCACCTTTGCCAAATTGTTTTTCAATTTGTAGTATTGCTTGATCTAAAAGTTTTTTCTTATTGTCGTCCATTTTTCCTCCACCAATTAATAACATTATACAGTAGTTTGTTCAAAATGAAAATCATTTTTCTTCAATTTTTTTATAAGATAAAAATAACTTGCAACTGTTACGCTTTCTATCAAATCTTCCAAATTTCCTTTAAAAATATTTTTATAAACATGAATTTCTCTTCTATCACCAACGGCAATATAACATAGTCCATAAGCAAGATTATTGTTTTCTTCAATATTCCCTATTGCCGAAACTACAACATTTGATTTTGTTTGTTTTAACATTTGTGCAGTCAATTCATAAGCAATATTTGGAGAAATGCCATTATCTAAATTAAAATCTTTTTCAGCAAGATTTAAATATTTAATTTTTGACTGTTTATTCAACAAAACCAAACAATCATCTATATAATTTTTTGCATCTTTTGCCTGTTTGTTTAATTTACAGCATAATGCACCTGCTGTTATATCCTCAACAAAACTAACTTTAATTTCGTTTAATTTGAGAAGGTTGTAAACAACTTTTTCAATAGGAATATCTTCAACAGAGTATATATATTTATCTAATTTTAAAAGTATTTTTTGGGCAATTTTATCTAAATCTTCATTATCTATAAGAGATTTAATAACAATATCTACTTCAAGCGGTTTTGAAAATAAGTTTACAGTTACTTTATCCTTATTTTTTATCTCTTCTGCTAATATTGTTGATATAACATTTTCTGTCAAACCAAAAGTTTTAAATGTGTAACTTTTATACTTTTTCTTTTGATTAGAAACAATAAAATCTAGCACAACATCATCAAACATTTGTCTTGCTTCTTCATATAAATTAGGTAAAACACAATAAATTATATTGTTATAACTTAGCAGATATCCTTGCGTAACGCCATTACCATTTATAATTGCCCTAGCAAGTGCCGACACCCTCCACTCGTTTTCACTTTCTTTTTCAACGGGTTGTCCAAGTTTTCTATAATATTCATAAATTGCATTTTTTAAATATGGATTGTCTATTGCAACAGAATTTGTTTTTGCACATAAATATTCATTTAATTTTATATTTGCCTTGTCAACTAAAAATAGATATACTTTTACATTTTCATCAGTGTTTATTGAACTATTAAAGTCAGCAAAACTCGACAAAGTGCATTGCCTTGATATCTTTATGTTATTTTTAAAAAAACATTCAGCCATATAGGAAGACAAAATATTTATTTGTTTCCCCATAAGCGCTTTATCTGAAATAGTATAAATGCTAACCATATTAGTCTTGTTTTAATACCCTTCTATTTTTTATCATATAGTTAAGCATTGACCAAATTGTAAGAACAACGCTTATGCCAATCATAACATAACAGCAAATTGCAAATATGTTTGTAAATGATGTATTTAATTGTATTTGATAAAAGTAAGCTAATAACATAAACATAATCATTGAAATGTCAGTAAATATTGCTTTTATTTTTCCAAGTTTATCTGCTGCCATTACAAAATTTTTTGTGGCTGCAATTTGTCTAAATGCACCGATAACCATATCTCTGCCAATTATTATTGTTGCAACAATAACACCATAAGGCGCTGGCAATGTATTGTCACATATAATCAAAAGTAGCGCAGACAATACAAGTATTTTATCCGCATTTGCATCAAGTAATTTGCCAAGGTCTGTAACCATATTATACTTTCTTGCAATATAACCATCCAAAGTATCAGTCAAAACAGCAAAAACAAACAAGATAGCAGCTACAATTTTTCCACATTGCCAAAAATTTTGCATATAGAAAAACATAACAAAAGGTATAAAACATATTCTTAAAATACTTAATTTGTTTGGTAAATTCATACAATCTCCCCTTTAAAAATTCTATTTTCATAGTTGGTAATTTTTACATTATAAAATTTACCACACTCTATGTTATTATTATCATTTATTTCAATAAAAAAGTCAACATTTGGAGAGTTAAACTCATCTCTTCCAATGAAATATCCCGTATTTGGATCAAATTCATCAACTAAAACTTTTACAATTTGATTTATTCTAGCTAAATTTAGTTTGTCTGCAACACCTTGCTGTGCCTTTTCTATTATTTTTATGCGTTTTTTCTTTATGAAATTAGGCACTTGTTTTTTCATATAATATGCCTTAGTTTTTTCTTCCCTATAAAATGGAAAAAACCCCACATTTTGCAATCCTGCAGTTTTAATAAAATCTAAAAGATTATTAAATTGTTTTTTTGTTTCACCAGGGAACCCAACTATGAAAGTAGATCTTATCGTGAAATTTGGATAGTTTTTTCTTATTTTTTCAATAAGTTCTCTTGTTGTTTTTTCATCGCATTTTCTATTCATTTCGCACAATATATTATTGTCAATGTGTTGAAGTGGAATATCTAAATACTTGCATATTTTTTCATTTTGATTTATATATTCAAGCAGTTCATCTGTTATTTTTTCAGGATACAAATAATGAAGCCTTATCCATTCTATTTCTTTTATTTTTGAAAGCTTTTCAAGAAGTTCAATTAAACAATTTTTATTGTATAAATCTTCACCATATCTTGTTATGTCTTGTGCAACAACAATAATTTCTTTAACACCTTGTTTTGCAAGTTGTTTTGCTTCTTTAATAAGATCATCAATTTCAACTGATCTATATCTTCCCCTAATCCTTGGTATTGTGCAATAAGCACAGCCATTATTGCAACCATCTGCAATTTTTAAATAGGCGTAATGCTTATGTGTTGTTAGCAGTCTTTCATCACTTCTAAATCGCTCATCTGCGTATACACCATATAAATTGAGTATCTTTTTTAAAATGTCATCATTATCTTTTAATCTTAAAAAACAGTCGACTTCTGGAAATTCTTTTGTTATCTCATCTAAATATCTTTCATTTAAACATCCACTTACAATAACTTTTTCACATTTGTTTTGTTTTTGTTTTATTGCAAGCAAAATGTTTTCTATTGCTTCTTTCACAGCAGGCAAAATAAACGCACAAGTGTTGACAATTATTATTTGCGCGTCATTTATGTCGCTGATTATTTTAAACCCATAATCTTTAAGTTTACCTAGCATATGTTCAAGGTCTACCCTGTTTTTATCACAACCAAGACTTATTGCACTTATGCTTTTTTCTAATAGTTCATTTTGTTTCATTATTCTTCACCAAACATTTCTTCATATTGTTCCATTGTTATTAAAACTGTTCTAGGCTTACTGCCATCCTGTGCTGATATAAAATTGCTTTCTTGCATTTGATCAATTATCCTTGCCGCTCTTGGATAGCCAATTACCAATCTTCTTTGAAGCATACTTATTGATGCTTGTCCATTTTCTATAACGCATTTTAGCGCTTGTGGCATTAGCGGATCATATCCCGTATCATTTCCGCTTTCACCATTTAACGCACTCATGGTGTCTTGTTTTGGAGGATTTAAAATTTGTGTTTCTATTTTATCATCGTAATCATAGTCACCGTTTTTCTCTTTAACATATTCAACAATGTTATTAACTTCTTGTGAAGTAACAAAACAACCTTGAATTCTTCTAGGTTCGCTTGCATCGCTTGGTTTATAAAGCATGTCGCCTTTTCCTAACAATTTCTCTGCACCACCTTGGTCGAGTATGGTTTTACTATCAGCAAAACTCATTAATTTAAATGTTATTCTTGAAGTAAAGTTGTTTTTCATAGTTCCAGTGATTACATCAACGGAAGGTCTTTGAGTTGCTAAAATTAAGTGAATGCCAGCAGCTCTGGCCTTTTGTGCAAGCCTTGCAATTTTTTCTTCTACTTCTTTTTTTGCTGTCATAAGAAGATCTGCAACTTCATCAATAATTATTACTATATATGGTATTTTTTCGCTTCTTCCCTCAACAACATCAGCGCAATTTACATACTCAACAATATCTTTTGTTCTTGTATTTTTAAACAGCGTATATCTTCTTTCCATTTCATTTACTGCCCATGAAAGAGCATTTAATGCTTTGTCGCTGTCTGTTATTACATTTGGCAACAAAAGATGTGGAAGTCCATTATAAATTGAAAACTCAACTTGTTTTGGATCTATCAAAATAAGTCTAACATCATCTGGCGATGTTTTGTAAATTAAACTTAAAATAACAGCATTTAAACAAACAGATTTACCACTTCCAGTTGAACCAGCAACAAGTAAATGTGGCATTTTTGCCAAATTGCATAATCTAACGCTTCCTGCAATATCTTTTCCCAAAACAAAAGTAAGTGGTGCTTTTGCATTTTGGAATTCCATTGAGGAAATCATATCTCTAAGCCCAATTGTTGCAATTTTTTCATTTGGAACTTCTATTCCAACTGCACTCTTGCCTGGTATTGGAGCTTCTATTCTTATGTCGCCGTTTGCCGCCAAATTTAACGCAATGTCATCTGCATGAGCTAAAAGTTTTTTAACAGAAATGCCTGCAGGCATTTCAAGTTCATATCTTGTAACGGCTGGCCCCACTACAACTTCAATCACTTTCGCAGGAATTCCAAATGTATTAAGTGCATTTTCAAGTTGCTGTCTTTTTAACATTACATCTTCATTTAATTCACTTAAATCCATGGATTTTGTTGTAAGCAAATCTAGTGGTGGCAAACAATACCTTATTTGTTTTTTAGGTTTAAGTGGACTTGTTTCTATTTTTTGCTGTTCAATTGTTGGTTTTACAAAATTGTCGTCTAAATTTAAATTCCTAAATCCTCGCCTATTATTTTCTGGTTTTATTGGCTCAGCACTAGCATTTATCTTTGCATCGTTGATAAGCGAAGCCAAAACATCTTCTGCAAAATCTGTTTCATTAGATTTTTTATATTTGTTTTGAGTTTCGTTTACAGTTGGAGCAAAAAATGTTTTCTTATCTTGTTCTTCATTTATGTTATTGAAATTATTAAAAGATGTTGAATAATCGTGAACAATTTTATTTGGCATTTCATTTTCATCACTAATATTTCCAGAATTTTTAACCGCTTCAATATTATTTTTCATTGTTGAAGTAAGTTTAGGAACAGATTTTGCGTTATATTTGCTTAAATCCACTTTTGTATCAGGAGTCAACAAAAATTCTTTAAGTGATTTCTTATCCTCAAAAGATGGTATTTCTTTTTGTTTTTGTTCTTTATCATTATTGATAACATTTTCACGGTTTGTTTTAATAAGTCCAAGTTTTCGTTTTGCTGAATCATCATAAACTTCATTTTTTAATTTTGCATCAAGAACAACATTAACTTGCTCTTTTGGTTTTTCTAGGTATGAAATTGTTTTTGGTTGCTCAATTTTGGGCAATTGATTTATCACACTAACAGGTTTTTTTATATTTTCTGATTTATTCAAGTAATATATATAATCAGCTATTAACGCACCAAAGATAATTAACAATATACTAAAAATAATATAAGCGCCTGCTTTATTCAAAATGAAAATAAATGGAGCAGTAATTATTCCACAAATTATTCCACCAACTGTCATTTTTTGCGTATAACATAATCCTAAATATTCAAAAAATGTACCATTTGTATCAATAAACAACATGTGCAAAATGCAAAGCAAAGAAAAAATTGCACAAAGTAAATAAACAATGTACTTGGTTGTCATTACATATTTTTTATTGTTTATAAGAGCCATTCCAATAACAAAAGTTGTTATAAAAAGCGGATAAGCAAACAGTCCAAAAACCCCAAGTAAAAACGACTTAAAAAACTGCATAAAGCTTGTAAGTAAAACTAAAAAAGCAAAAGAAGAAACTACAATAAGAATTATTCCTATTGTTTTGTTTCTATCTTTTTGCGATTTTTCTTGTTTTTTAGGCTCATTTGACAAATTATATATTGCCACAATATTTTCCTCACTACTACTAAATTAGCATAAAAAGTAATGCAAGAACATTATAGCACTATTAAATATTTTTTCCAAGTCCTATTATGCAATATTTTGGGAAACTGTTGTCAATTTGTAGCCACTTTGAGTGTAAAATGAAATAATATTTTCAAGTGCATTTAATGTGCACTCAGTTGGATGCATAAGTATTAAATCTCCCCCTTTGGGATTTTTTATTGCCCTGTTGTAAATTAAGTTTTCATCCTTGTCTCGCCAATCTATTGTATCTTTTGTCCACATAATTGTTTTATATCCCAACTGTCCCGCAACCTTTAATGTATTATTTCCAAAAGAACCACTTGGAGGTGAAAAAAGGGTCATATCGTAACCCAAAAGTTCTTTTATAACTTTATGAGTTAAACTAATTTCACTCATGTTTTTTTCTATACTTAATTGTTTATGGTCCTTGTGCCAATATCCATGATTTCCAATTTCATGACCATAATCATAAATTTTTTTCAACATTTCGCTGTTTTTTACAGCCCAACTTCCACCAACAAAAAATGTTGCTTTTGAGTTTGTTTTTTCTAATATTTCCAAAATTCCATCCAAATATTCAGTCCCCATGTAAACATTAAACATTAAAGAAACATAATTTGAATTAGTATTACCGTTGTAATAAGGCGAATAGGAATTAGAGCTAAAAACTTGTGATGTTTGCCCCAAAAATGACAAAGAAAACAAACCTATAAACATTAAAAAAATAAAACCGTTTACAATATAATTTCTAAAAAATTTTTCTGATATTTTTTTCATATAACATAATATGCATCATAATTTTTTATTATTATAATTTTACACATAATAAAACTCTACCAGCACATCTGGTAGAGTTTTATTATAGAGTCATATCTTTATCTAAATCGTTTTGTTTGTTTGTATTTATAGTTTTCACATGTAATAAATCAGTTGTTGCTGTTATTGTTCTATTAATTCTACTTGCAGATGTTATTTTAAATTTTAAATTATCACCTATTGTATATGTTTCTCCTGTTCTTTTGTTGGTAAGACAAGTCATAGTGCTGTTTAATTTGTATCCACCAACGGATAATTGTCCAAAGTTTGTATAAGGTATATAAATTTCAACAAGATTATGCTTAACAATAACACCATTTTCGGTAAAATCAAATATTTCGCCGTCCAAAACTTCATTTAAGTGTTTTTCTGCCCACATAACAAACATAAGTTTATTACTTTCATTTTCAGATAATGTTGCATTTTTTTCTCTTTCGCTTATATGTTTCCCAATAAACTCTAAGGTTTCAAATGATGGCAAGTATTTTTTATCTTTTTCATAAGATTTTAAAATTCTATGAACAACAAGATCTGCATATCTTCTTATTGGTGAAGTAAAATGCAAATAATTTGGTGATGCCAAACCAAAATGACCTATTGTTTTAGGGCTATAAACTGCTTTTTGCATTGACCTTAAAATTTTCATAGATAAATAATCATTATATTTGTTTTCTTTTATCTTTTCAGCAACCCTTTGATAACTTTTTACGTCTTGTTGCACATTCTCAATATTAAAATTTGTTAGAACATTATTTAATTCAATAACTTGTGAAACTTGAGGCTTGTCATGAACCCTAAACAATGTAAAAATATTGTTATCTATAAAAAATTTACCAACAACCTCATTGTTTAAAATCATAAAAGACTCAATTATTTTTGTAGATTCAAGTTCACTGTGATGATCAACTACATCTAGAACTTGCGTTTTAGTTTCATCCAAAATAAAAGTTGGTTCTTTACTTTCAATAAAAAGTGCACCTCTATCTTTTCTAACTTTAACCAAAATATCAGATGCTTTAAACATCATGTCAATTTGATTTTTTATATCTTCATATTCTTTATCAGCGTTATTTTTATTGAAATGGATATCGTCAGCAATGTCGTAACTTAACTTATGTTTTGAATTAATAACTGCTGGTGCTAATTTAGTTTTCAATATATTTCCATTTTTATCAATCTCAATAATTGTTACCCTTACTAACCTATCAACCTTTTCATTAAGAGAACAAATACCATTAGATAATTTTTCTGGAAGCATTGGATAAACTCCGTCACCCAAATAATCACTAGTTCCTCTTTTAAAAGCCTCCTTGTCTATTTCACTATTTAATTTAACATAGTGAGCGACATCTGCAATTGCAACATATATTTTGTAGCCTTTTTCTGTTTCTTCTATGTAAATTGCATCATCCATATCTTTACATGTTGCGGGGTCAACTGTAATGAAATTTTTATCCCTTAAATCTAATCTTTTCATGCACTCTTCTTCTGTAACACAGGTAGGGATATTTTCAACTTCGTTGTTAACAGCATCAGGAAATTCCTTAACAAAACCATATTTACTTGCAATTGCAACATTTTCTGCAATTGGGTCGCCGGCAAGACCTAAAACTTTTTCAATTTTTCCAACTTTAATTAAATTATTTGCAGAATTTAAAATGCTTATTATACATTTATGGTCAACAGCACTTTTTGAAGTTTCATCTTGTGGAATTGCAATAATTTCACCAAATTCTTTTAAATCTGGAATAAAGGCAAAACTGCCACTTTGCGTTTTTATTACTCTTCCCGTAATGTTTTGAGTATTTCTTTTTACTATTTCACTTATTGTTGCCCTTGGCACATTTTTGTTATTTATGAACACTTGAACAATGTCACCATTTAACGCACCCTTTGCGTCTTCTATAACAAATTTATTTGTCATGCCATCTATAATTACATAGCCAAAATCTTTATTGCTAGGAAAATACACACCTTTATATAAAGGTTTGCAATTAATAAAAGTTTTTTTAGTAAACTTTATTGATTTTTCTTCTTTTAAATCTTGTAATTGTTTTACAATACTTTTTGCATTTGTATGAAACAATTTTGAAAGTTTGTTTATTATGGAAATATAATTTTTCCCGAATAATTTTTCTTCAACCATTTTATCAAAAATTTTATCTTTTAATTCCATTACACCCCCAACTTTTATGTTTTCAGTCTAACATAAAAAAAATAGGTTTGCAATACTAATTTTTCATAAAAAAAATGAACCTAAGTTCATTTTTTTGTTATTCTTTTGCAACAAGTTTAAAATCTACTCTTCCTTTATCATCAATTTTGATAACTTCAACTTGAACAGTATCTCCAACTTTTACAACATCTTCAACCTTTTCAACTCTTTTTGAAGAAAGTTTTGAAATGTGAATCATTCCTTCTTTCCCTTGTGCAACCTCTACAAATGCTCCAAAATTCATAATTCTTACAACTTTTGCAGAATAAATTTTTCCAACTTCAAAATCTTCTGCAATAGCCAAAATAATTTCTTTTGCCCTTTGAGCCATTGCCTCATCAGGTGTTGCAATAAACACTTGTCCATCGTCATCAATGTCTATTTTAACATGCGTTTCATCAATAATTTTGTTAATTACTTTTCCACCAGAACCAATTACATCTTTAATTTTATCTGGGTTAATTGAGAATGTTATAATCTTTGGTGCATATTTTGACAATTGTGGTCTTGGTTTTTCAATAACCGATAACATTTTGTCTAAAATATACAATCTGCCTTGTCTTGCTTGTTCTAGTGCTGTTGTCAATATCTTTTTATCAATACCCTTAATTTTGATGTCCATTTGGATAGCGGTTACACCTTTTGTTGTTCCTGTAACCTTAAAGTCCATATCTCCTAAAAAGTCTTCAAGACCTTGTATATCGCTCAAAACTGCAACTCTATCACTTTGTGCATCTTTAATAAGCCCCATAGCAATTCCCGCAACAGGAGATTTTATTGGAACACCTGCATCCATAAGTGCTAATGTTGATCCACAAGTACTTGCCATTGATGAAGAACCATTTGATGAAAGCACTTCACTTACAAGTCTTATTGCATATGGAAATTCTTCTTCACTTGGAATAACTGGTACTAATGCTCTTTCTGCAAGTGCACCATGCCCAATTTCTCTTCTACCCGGAGATTTTAAAGGTCTTGCCTCGCCAGTTGCATATGGTGGCATATTATAGTGATGAATATATCTTTTTATTTCTTCATCTTCGTCTAATATTTCCATTTTTTGTGCATCAGAAATTGGTCCTAGTGTGCAAGTTGTTAAAACTTGTGTTTGACCTCTTGTAAACACACCCGTACCATGTACTCTTGGAAGAACGCCAACTTCGCACCATATTGGCCTAATTTCTGTTAATTTTCTTCCGTCTGGTCTAACACCGACATTTAATATTTTATTTCTTACGATTTCTTTTGTGAGTTTATACAAAACATCACCTATTTCTCTTTCTCTATCTTCAAACTGAGATGAGAAATGCTCTTTTACCAATAAATCAACTTCTTCTTGGTTATGTTGTCTTGTTTCTCTATCAAAAGTATCAAGCGCATTTACCAATTTGTCATAAGCAAATTCTCTTACTGCACTTTCAACATCCTCTTTTGGAAGATAACTTACATAAGATGCAACTTCTTTTCCAATTTCTGCTTTCATTTTCAATTGAAATTCAACTTGTTTTTTAATTTCTTCATGTGCAAACATAATTGCATCAAGCATAATTTCTTCACTTACTTCGTTTGCGCCAGCTTCAACCATTAATATCGCTTCGCTTGTTCCGCTTACTGTTAAGTGCATAGAACTTTGCTCTCTTTCTTTTTCAGTTGCATTAACTATAAATTTCCCATCAACGCAAGAAACTAAAACCGAACCTGTTGGCCCTTGAAATGGAATATCCGAAATTGTTAAAGCAATAGAAGAACCAAGCATTGCAAGTGGTTCAATTGCCACATCTGGATCAACTGAAAGTGCAGTTGCAACCACAGAAACATCATTATAAAACCCTTTTGGGAATAAAGGTCTAAGAGGTCTATCAATAAGCCTTGATACAAGTATAGCTTTGTCGGCAGGTCTACCTTCTCTTTTTTTGTATCCACCCGGAATTTTTCCAACCGAATACATTTTTTCTTCAAAATCAACCCCTAGCGGAAAAAAATCTATTCCTTCTCTTGCTTGTTTTGCCATTGTAACATTTACCATTACAACTGTTTCGCCACATCTAACAATACAAGAGCCATTTGATTGTTCACAATATTTCCCTGTTTCTACAACAACTTTTTTGCCACCTATTTCGGTTTCAAACACTTTTGCTATATTATTCATTTTTACCTCTTTTAACTAAAAAATAAGGGGTAATTGCCCCTTAAATTATCTTATATTTAATTGCTTTTTAAGTTTACGATATGCATCGATATCTTTCTTTTCAAGATAAGCCAAGAAACCCTTTCTTTTTCCAACCATTTTTAAAAGGCCTCTTCTTGAATGATTATCTTTTTTGTTTGCTTTTAAGTGTTCTGTAAGTTCATTAATTCTTTCTGTTAAAAGTGCAACTTGAACTTGAATAGAACCAGTGTCATTTTTTGATTGAGCAAACTTTGAGATAATCTCTTGTTTTCTTTCTTTTTCCATTTTTCCTCCTATCAAATTTATGCCGTAAACAAAGGATATCGTTAGAGGAAAATCGATCACCTGTGCCAACGGACAAAAAAAGTATACCATACCACAATTTATAAGTCTAGTGTTTTTTTGTAAATAGATTAATCTTTTTTTCTATCATTTCATCAATTCTAGAAATATATTCTCTAACATCTTTCACATTTGCAAATCTTTCAATTCTGTTGTCAATATTATAAACTCTTTTGGAGATAGCATTTGCCCCACATGCCAATATAGACAAGCATTCTTCCATGCTGTCAACATTGAACAAGCAAACTTTTTCTTTAAAATAGCCGACATTTTCTTGACACTGAATTTGATTTTTTTGACGATATAGATAATAAGGTTTATACCCATTTTTCTTTAATGTTTCACTGGCATATTTAATCATGTCTTCTGTTGTTGTGTTTTTTTCTACATCTAAATTATTTGCAAATATAGAACCATTTTTCATTGATAAAGTATGAACGGTAATGTTATCAGGCGCGAGTTCTATTGCTGTGTCAATACTTTTTTTAAAAGATCTTAGCGTTTCATTTGGCAATCCCGCAATCAAATCCATATTAATAACAAATTCAAATGGCAAAGCAGTTTTATACGCCTCTAAAATATCCTTTACTGTATGTTTTCTGCCTATTCGTTTTAAAGTTGCATCGCTAAAAGTTTGAGGATTTATGCTTATTCTTGTTACATTGTGTTTTTTCAAAACTTCTAGTTTTTCTTTTGTTATAGTGTCAGGCCTACCACATTCAACTGTAAACTCACTTACAGGATAATTTAAGTTGCTTAAAAGCAAATCTAGTTCATCGCTAGACAAAACTGTTGGAGTTCCACCGCCAATGTATATAGTTCTTAAAACATATGAATTTTCAAAAATCAATTTTTTTGTTATATTTATTTCTTTAATTAATGCATTCAAATACTCTGGCATTAAATTTTTTACCCTATCATACTCGCTTGAAATAAATGAACAATAGCTACATCTTGTTGGACAAAAAGGTATGTTTATATACAAATCAACCAATTTGTCATTTCTAATTATACACTTTTGATTTTGAATTACATTGCTAACAAGTTTTGCCTTTTCTTCACTAACAAGAAAGTTTTCCATAAGTGCTTCTTTAAGCATATAAGGTTCTACACCTTGTTTTAAAAGGTCATACCCTATTTTTGTTGGTCTTATACCAGTAAGAGAACCCCATGGCAAATTTTTTGAGAAATGATTTGAAAGCATTTTGTATAAAGATAATTTAATAAAGCGTTTTATTTGTCTTTTTTCTTCTAAATCATCTTGCAAAAATTTAATTTCTTTTTGTTCTTCAAACGAAAAAACACCTTCATTATCTTCAATAGTATAACTATTTTTAATAATATTTTTGTTTCTTTCCATAACATGTTTAAGCATTGGTTTTTCCTCATCCAATTTTGAATCGGGATAAAACAAGTGCATCACATCATATAAATCATTCTCAACTTTTTCATAGTTGGTTATTATCTTCATTATTGCCCCACCCTAAATATATCTTCAACACATTTAATTTCTTTAATAATGTTTGTTATTTTTGTTAAATCTTCTTGTTTATGAACCTCTATTTTTGCCGTTGTTACAATTTTATCCTGAGCATTTTCTTTACTGTCCAACCCCAAAATTCTATAACCTGCTCCCACTAATTCTTGTGTTAGTGTAAGCAAAAATTTATCTGATTTTGAAGAAACAATTTTAACCAACACACTTGTTGTTCTGCTTTCCATTTTATCATCCCAAACGGCATCAATAAGTCTTTCATTTTCTAAATATTTTAAATTTGAACAATCTTGTCTATGAATAGTTACACCTCTTCCCCTAGAAATATAACCTATAATATTTTCGCCAAAAACAGGAGAGCAACAACCTGCATATCTAATAAGCATTCCGCTATCACCATCAACCAGTATTCCATCTTTATTTCTTTTTATGGTTAGCGAATTTGTTGTTTGTTTAAGTTGTTTATTTAATATTTCATCCTTATGATCTTGTTCATATAATTGACAAAGTTTATTGCAAATATTGTTTACCGGTACACTTCCGTAACCAATAGACGCAAATAGTTCTTCTTTTGTGTTAAAAACATATTTAAATTGTTCTAAATTTAAATATTTATCAACAAGCAATTTATTTGGAGAATAACCTTTTGTTTTTATTGCTTGTTCCAACATGCTTATGCCCAACTTTATATTTTCTTCTTTTAATTCATGCTTAAAATAGGAATTTATTTTTGATTTTGCAGAAGATGTTTTTACAATTTTAAGCCAGTCTTTTGATGGACCTTTTGAATTTTGTGAAGTTATAATTTCAACTATATCTCCATTTTTCATTTTTGTTGAAAGCGGTTTAATGTTTCCATTAATCTTTGCACCAACACAAGTGTTTCCAATTTCCGAATGAATGCTATATGCAAAATCAAGAACGGTTGCGCCTTCTACAAATTCTAAAACTTTTCCCTTTGGGGTTTGAACATAGATTTGTCCTTCACACAAGTTTGTTCGAAGAGTGTCTATAAACTCTTCTCCGGACAAATCTTTTGAAGATTCCATAATTTCGCGTAGCCACGATATTTTTTTATCTAGTTCACTTAATTTGTTTTTCTTTTCTTTGTAAAGCCAATGGGCAAAAACACCAAACTCTGCCAGTTTGTGCATTTCGTATGTTCTTATTTGAATTTCCAGAGGTCGTTCATTCTCGGCAATTATCGTTGTGTGCAAAGATTGATATCCATTTGGTTTAGGAGATGCAATATAATCTTTAAATCTTCCTTCCATAGGTTTATAAATCCCATGAATTTTCCCCAAAACCATGTAGCATTCTTCAACAGTATTAACAACAACTCTAACTGCAATTAAGTCGTATATATTTGCAAGTGAAAGACCTTTTGTTTTAATTTTTTTATAAATGCTTGAAAAGTGTTTTTGCCTTGACATAATAGTAGAATCATTTAAGTTTAATTCTTTTAAGATATCCTGCAATTTCTTTGTTGTTATATCAATTTGCTTTTGGTTTGCATCTTTTTGCAACATTAAACTTTTTGAAAGATTTTCATAGGTTTTTGGATTTAAAAGTTTTAAACAATAATCTTCAAGTTCTGATTTTAAAGAGTTTAGCCCCAATCTTTCTGCAAGTGGTGCATAAATTTCCCTTACATCCAACAAACTTTGATGCTGTTTTTGAGTGAGTGGCAAAGTGTAATTTGAGATGTCATAAAGCATAATATACAGTTTTATAACAATTACCCTAACATCTTTGCTCATTGCAATAAACATTTTTCTTAAAACATCAGCCTGTTCTTGTTTTGACATACCCTCTGTTATTTTAAAATTTGTCATCAAAGAGTTGTAAACATTTAATATATCGTCATCTGCATTATTTTCATTTAAATTATAATTTAATTCATATGCCAAATACGCTAATATTGAGTCTAAATCCAATCTAAATTTAATTAAATTATTAATTATTTTTATTATTTTTTCTTTTTTGGCATCATCAACATTTTTGCAAATATCGTTAAATAATATTTTATCTTTTTCATCTAAATTAAAATTTTTAATTATAAGCAATTTAATTTCTTCCATAAATTCTCCTAATTAAATTTGCAATATTGTAAATTTTTGAATTGTTTAATTCTGTTTTTATGCTTTTATTTATTTTAAAGCAATATAGTCCTTCTTGATTGTAGGAACTTATAATTTTTAATTCACTTAAAATATAAAAATATATTAAAAAATTATTAAAATTTATTTTGTATTTTAAATCTTTAACCATTTTAGTATATACACTCAAAATATTGGTAAATAAATTATTTTCTATTTTTAATAAATTAATATAAAAATTTTTAATTGCACTTCGATTTAAATTTAAAATATTAAATAAATCTCTGTCAGTTGCATCTATTTCTGGAATAAAGATTTCGGCGTTAGAAATATTATTTATTGCGCTTAAATAACTTAAATCTAAAACGCAGTCTAAAAAAACAATTCTTTTATAACTTTTTGCAAAATTGATTTCAAGTGGACACAAATTTATTGCATTAAAACCTGTTGTGTTTGTGTCGATAAAGTTTATTTCAAATATGTTTTTCAAATCATAAGATGCAATAAATTTCTTGTATTTTTCAATATTAAAACAAACAAAACAAGTTCCAAAAACATTGCTTGAACAGTCCACAACAAAATCAAGAAGATCACTTTCTTGGTACACTTTAACATTTTTGTTTTCTTGACCCTTATAGTTTAAATACTTAAATTGATTAAATTTAAAAGCATTAAAATATTTGCTCGCATTATCCTTAACTTCATCGCTTGTTGAAAATGTTTTTGTTATACCTTTAAAGACACCTTTATTAAAAGTTTGCAATTCAAAAATGAATTTATACTCATTTCCAAAATTCAGTCTTGGATAATGTTTCAAATAATTAAAGAAAATTAAATTTAATTTTTTATTTATTCCTATATAAGCATGCGGAGAATTTGTTTTTAATGGAGTAACTTTTATTGAATTAGTTTTGATCATAAACTTAGGTTTTGAATTTTCACATCCACAAGGTTCAATTTTTTTCAAATCTTCAAATAATTTTTCTGTTAAATCGCTTGTTGAAAGTTCTAAATCATAATATTCAATTGGAATAAACGCTTTTGTGTTTATATTTTCAACCATAAACGAACTTACTCTATTTTTAAATTCTTCAAAATATTCTGCTTTAAGTGTAAGTCCCGCAGCAACTTTATGTCCACCAAAAACTTCTAAAATGTCTTTCACCGAATTTAATACTTGATGAATATTTACATCTTCAATACTTCTTGCCGAACCTTTCAATTCTCCATTTTTTTCCGAAAACAATATGACTGGTCTATTATAAACTTCTAAAATTCTAGAACACACAATACCCAAAATTCCACTATCCCACTCACATGATTTGAGAATAATTACAGGAAGATTAGACATGTTTTCATTCTGTAATTGATCGAGGCAGTCATCATAAACCTTATTGCATAGTTCTTGTCTCTTTAAATTGTGATTGTTAATTTTGTCAATAAGATTTTTAACTTTTGACGGATTTGTTTCTAATATAAGTTCAAGAGAATCGTTTGCGTCGCCCATTCTGCCTGATGCATTTAATTTTGGTGCTATTTTAAAAGCAATATCACTTGCTTCTATTTTATCTAAATTAAGTTTGTTTTGTTTAAATAAACATTTTAGTCCATATGGCAAATGCTTATTAAGCAATTTAAGCCCCTTAGCCACAATTATTCTGTTTTCACTTGTAAGTGGAACTATATCCGAAATTGTTGCAATACAAGCAATAGGCAAAAGATCTTCACAATTGTTTACTCCTAAAAGTGCTTGAGATATCTTAAAGGCAACACCTGTTCCGCAAAGACCATTAAAAGTGTATTTTTGCCCCTCAATTTTTGGATTTACAACTACAGTTTTAGGCAAAACATCAGGTATTTCATGATGGTCTGTAACAATTATATCAATACCCAATTTTTTGCAGTACTCAACTTCATTATAGCAAGTTATCCCACAATCTACTGTTATTATTAAATCTGGTTTTTTTTCTTTACAAATTTTATCTATAACATCATTTGTAAGCCCATAACCATCTATAAATCTATTTGGCAAATAAAATCTGGCGTCTATACCCAATTTTTTTAATGTAATAAGCATAATGGATGTAGCCGAAATTCCATCAACATCATAATCCCCAAAAATTAAAACATCTTTTTTGTTTTCAACAGCATCTTTTATTTTATCACAACATTCTTTCATTCCGCTTAAAAGATATGGGTCATAAAAAGGTTGCAATGTTGGCGACAAAAAACAGGAAATTTCTTGACTTGTTCTATACCCTTTTGAATAAATAATTTCCATTACATTTTTGTCTATATTAAATTCATTTGCCAATTGCAAAATATCAGTGCTAGATGCACCATCATTATAAAACTTTAATAATTTCATATTATTCTACCTTATCTGCAACACAGCAGACATCAACCTTATGAAAATATTATAACTTATAAATATTATTTTGCAAAAGATTTTTACAAAAAAAGCATTAACTTTTGTTAATGCTTTAATTTTATTCTTTTGCCTCTGTTTCCACAATAACATCTGGCTCCTTAATTATTTCTTCTTGTGTTAAACTTTTTGTTGTTTTATTATTATCTTCTATTTTTTCTTTTTCTTTCTTCTTTCTTTTAATGTATGTTTTGCTCCAAAGTCCAGGAGTAATAAACATAGAAGAATAATAAGAAATCAAAACACCTAACATTAGTGGCAATGATGTATTTCTAACAACAGTTGTTGGAACAATTCCCATAAAGAAAGCAAACAAAAGCAAGAAAATTGCAAGTGATGTGTTTACAACAAATACATCTTTTACAGATACATTGGCAATTTGATTGTTTGTAAATTTAGCATAAATTTCTTTTTTGAAGTTTTCATTAACTTTACCAAATAAAATTGTTGAACATATTAGCGAATACATGCCAGTGAAAACAAACGCTGAAACAATTGAAATGTCCAATTTAACTCTTGTTATAGCAAGAATACCAACAAGAGTTATTAAGTTTAATATGCAAACCATACCAGAAACAAAACCTGCACTTATTCCAAACCTTGAAGCCACATATATAAATACTGCTACAATCATAACAAGAATTGCTAATGCTGTTGACAAAACAACACCATTTGGCACATTTGCACCAAAATTATCTACCTTAACAAAAATTTCCAAATCGTTTTCGTCCTCAATTGTTGGATAAAAACTTGAAATTAAATCTGCTTTTAAAGTTTCTTTTAGTTCATCACTAATTTTTTCAAATTTAACTGTTATTGCATTTCCATAGTATGATGTTTCTACCTTTTGGTATATTAGTCCATCAATATTATTTCCTTTTAAAACCTCATCCAACTTGTTTTTTATATCATTATAATTTTGTGAAATGTTTAAATCTTCACTAACAACAACAGTGGCAACTGTTCCACCCTTAAAATCTAAACCCAAATTAAAATTTATTGCAAGAGCCAATATTAGTCCCAAAACTATAATAACTAATGGTGCAATTAAATGATACAAAAGGTTACCAGAAAAATTATATTTAGAATCTTTTACTTTTTGCTTTAAATTATTATAAAAATTATTTTTCCTCATTTGTTGCCTCCCTTGTTAAATTTAAATGTTTTTCGTTTGTACTGTTTAATGGCAAATACCATTTTGTAAATCCTTTTGTAACAACCAAGGAAGAGAACATTGCTAAAATACCACCAAGAAATAGAGCAATAGCAAATGATTTTAATATTTCAAAACCTATGAAATATAAAATGATTGATGCAATTATTGAAATTACTGAAACATCAACAACGCTTAAAACTGAATTTTTATATCCCAATTTAAATGAAAGTGGAATTTTTCTTCCCAATTTATATTCTTTTTTAATATTTTCAAAAACAATAACATGACATATCATTGTTAAACAAAAACCTATAACGCAACCAACTATTCCCGCAAAAGTTAATGTTACAATTGGCAATGCTTGCAAGAAGAAAAGATATAATATTATGTTAATTAAACCTGAAAACATTGCAAGAAGTCCCAAATCTCTATAACGACAAATCATGAAAATTGCAACTAAAACAAAAGCTATCGAAAGAGTAATTACAACATATGTTAAACTGTTATAACCAATAAAAGCCGAACTTACGCTATTTTCTTTAATGTCTAGTTTTGCGTCTATTGCCCCCATCATCACATTTACTGCATACATGTTGGTATCATGTTCTGTTGTTAAAGATGAAACAGGCATAAATGTAACACCATAAGAATTTGTTTTTGTTATTTCACCTAAACTACCTAATTTTTCTCCATCAACGGAATAAAAATAGATTGTATTTCCATTATCTTTTACTTCTCTTGTAAGAGCTTCAAACTGTTTTTTGCCTAACTCATCAAATTCAATAGCAACCCCAAAACTATATGAAGTTGAGTTTGCACTTGTTGCTTGATAAGTTGCATAACACTTTTTAATTCTATCAGCACTAATATCTAAATCTGTGTCGTCGCTTGTATCTTCTCCCCTAATTACAATTTCGTTTCTATTGCTTAGAGCAAGCATCAAATCTTCACTTGTGTCAGATTTTGGTATTTCTATTCTAATCATATTGTCATTTTCTAGTCCAATTTGATATAATGTTCCATTAAAATTAGACAATACTTCTTCGACAAATTTTAAAGTGTTTTGCATTTGTTTATCATTAAATGAAGTAATTTCGCTTGATGTAGGCGTAACCTCAAACACTGCGGTTTGACCTTGTCCAATATCATAACCAAGAGGAATTGCCCCTGCAAAACTTGCAAAATCATTTACATAAAATGGTATTTTAAATGAGCATACCGATAAAAAAATACCCAATGCTACCAAAATTGATACCAATACATAATTTATAATTGAAAATCGTTTAGCCATATTATCTCCATAAATTGTGCAATTTGCACACTCATACAAGTAAGTATTATAAATAAATAACAAAAGTTAGTCAAATACTTTTTTACTATTGTATAATATTTATAGACATATTTAAGGATTTTCACACAAAAATAAACTAGCGATTTGCAAAATTTACAAAATCGCTAGTTTTTAAGCAGAACTAATTATTTTTTTCTAAGATTTACTGCAATAATTCCGCACACTCCACCAATAATAGAACCAAACAAACAATCATTTATAAGTGAAATACCAAATTCAAAACTTCCATCAAGGGCTGAAAATGCTATAAATGAAATAATTGTAAACATAAGTCCTATAACAAGTCCAGAAATTAATCCCATATCTTTTGACTTTTTTAATCCGTAAAATGTACCAATTAAAATTGATATGGTTTTTATTACTTGGTTAATTGGTTTTATAAGTGAATCGCTTACTGCAACAAATCTTAAAACAAATGCGAATATTAAAATTGCAATCAAACAAACAGATAGTGCCATTAATGCACCCTTTAACACTTGCACAAAAAACGACACTTTATCTTCTGCGTTATTTAAATTTGCATTTTTAACTTTCATATTCACTCTCCTGCTCATACTTTAAAATATGAAACAAGTTTTGTGATTATGATAATTATTTAGATTTTTTTGAATTCTTTGATTTAGAAGTTTTTGTAACTTTTTTATCACCGTTTTGGTCTTCTACTGTTGTTTCTTTTATTTCCTCAACGATATTTTCAGTTACATTTTTATTGTCTAATGTTTGTTCTTGTTCTGTTTTTGTTTCTTTTGTATTTGCATTATTGTTTTGAACAGCATTTTGTGGTTGCACAGGATTTGAAAGATTATAATACACAGATGCAATATCAATGCACATATAACCTTTATGTTTTTCATCACCTGTTTCTATTGTTACGGTTTTATAACCCTCTTTATTGTCTATTGAAACAACTTTTCCAATTACGCCTGCGGCAGTTAAAATTGTATCCCCCTTTTTAAGTTCATCAATCATTTTTTGCGTACTTGCCATAGCTTTTTTGTTTTTCGCCATCATAAAAACTGGTGAAAGAATTAAAACAAGCAACAAAACCCCTAACAAAACCCACTGTTCAACTGAAACTGCTAATAATAAATTCATAAATCCTCCTTTAATTTAAAAAAAACAACATTATTGTAAGAACTATCAAAATTATGATAGGAATCAATATATTAGTTAAACTTGCTAGTATCAAACTCATTGTTTCTCCTTGCTTTTAATGATATCATATATCAAAATTTAAAACAAAATATAATTTGTATAAATTTGTTAAAATATTTTAAATTTTATAGTTTTTAAGATATTCCTCTTTAAAATCTAAAAATCTATCCTGCCAAATAGCCTCTTTAATTTGTTCTGTAAGTTTTGTTAAGTGTCTTAAATTATGAATACTAAGAAGTTCTGCTCCCAACATTTCCCCTGCTTTTATTAAATGCCTTATATATGCTCTTGTATAATGTTTGCAAGCATAGCAATCGCAATCTTCTTCTATTGGTCTAAAATCTTCACTAAATTCGGCATTTCTTATAACTAGTTTTCCATTTTTTGTAAACGCTGTTCCATTTCTAGCTATTCTTGTTGGAAGCACGCAATCCATCATATCTATTCCTCTTGCGTAACCTTCAAGTAAGCAATCTGGACTGCCAACACCCATCAAATATCTTGGCATGTTTTCTGGAAGATATGGACGCATAAAATCCAACATTTCATACATTAGTTCTTTTGGTTCTCCAACGCTAAGACCGCCAATTGCAATTCCGCACTTTGCATAAGGCAAACAATCTTCGATGCATTGTTTTCTTAAATCTTTATAAAAATTACCTTGAATAATTGGAAAAAGCATTTGTTTTTCATTTTTTTGAACATCATAACATCTTTTGAGCCAATTTTTTGTAATTTCTGCAGATTTTTTAGCCTCTTTATGACTTGCACCATATTTTGAACATATGTCAAAAGCCATGATTATATCCGCGCCCAAGTCATTTTCAACTTGCATAGCCCTTTCTGGTGTCATTACAAATTTTTTCCCACTTAAATGTGAATTAAACTCAACCCCCTCTTCGCTAATCTTTCTTAATTTAGCAAGCGAGAAAACTTGAAACCCACCACTGTCCGTAAGTATAGGTCTATCCCAATTCATAAATTTATGCAAGCCACCCGCTTTTTTTACAATTTCTTCACCTGGTCTTAAAAACAAATGATAGGTATTAGATAAAATGATTTGAGCGTTTAATTCTTTTAAATCTTCTGGTCTTAAACCTTTAACTGTTGCCTGAGTTCCAACAGGCATAAAAACAGGAGTTTCTATATCTCCATGTGGAGTGTGAAACACACCAATGCGTGCTCCTGATTGTTTGCATACTTTTTTTATTTCGTAACTAAATTCCATTTCTTCTCCTATATAATAAACATGGCATCACCAAAACTGAAAAACCTATATTTTTCTTTTACTGCCAAATTGTAAATTTCTAATGTTTTTTCAACTCCCAACATAGAAGATACCAACATGATTAAAGTGGATTCTGGCAAATGAAAATTTGTAACAAGCGCGTCAACAATTTTCATTTTATAACCAGGATATATAAAGATGCTTGTCTCTTCACTTTTTTCGTGCAAAACACCATTTTCATCACTGGCACTTTCTAGAACCCTAACACTTGTTGTTCCAACCGCAATAATTCTTCTTCCATCTTTTTTTGCTTGATTTATTTGTTGTGCAACTTCTTTGGTTAAAACATAATATTCAGAGTGCATCTTATGTTGTAAGATATTATCTTCTTTAACTGGTCTAAATGTTCCAAGCCCAACATGAAGCATAACTTCCAAAATGGTTACGCCTTTATCTTTTGCTTTTTGAAGAAGTTCTTTTGTCCAGTGTAATCCCGCAGTTGGCGCTGCACTTGAACCTTCAACTTTTGAGTAAACTGTTTGATATCTCTCTTTGTCCTTTAAGTCGGTTTTTATATAATGCGGAAGTGGCATAGAGCCAATTCTATCTAAAATCTCTTCAAATGTTCCATCAAAAATAAACTCTATTTCACATTCACCATATTCACCTTTACTTATAACCTTGCAAGAAAGTTCATCGTTAAATTTTACCAATGAACCTATTTTTAATCTTTTTGCTGGTTTTGCAACAACGCTCCAATTGGTTAAATTTTTTCTTTTTTGAAGCAAAAACTCTATTTTTGCACCAGTATCAATTTTATTGCCTATAATTCTTGCGGGTATAACTCTTGAATTATTTAAAACCAAAACATCTCCCGGCTTTAAAAAATCAATTATATCTTTAAAAATCTTGTGCTCTAATGTGTCAGTTTTCCTATTATAAACAAGCAATCTAGAACTATCCCTAGGATTTGCAGGAGTTTGTGCAATTAAATTTTCTGGAAGGTCGTAGTAATATGTCTTTTTGATTAAAATATCATTTGTTTTCATCATTTTCTACCATTTTATATATTTCTAACATTTTTTTCTTTTCTTCACTCAGTGGAATATTTAAATGTTCATACGCCTTACCCAAAGCGACTCTACCCCTTGGAGTTCTTGCTATAAAACCAAGTTGCAATAGATATGGCTCATAAACATCTTCTATTGTAGCATTATCTTCACCTGTTGCAGCAGATAATGTATCAAGCCCCACAGGTCCTCCACCAAATTTTTTTATTATGCTTTCCAATATTCTTCGATCTACAAAATCAAGACCAATTTCATCTATTTCCATTAGTTTTAAAGATTTTTCTGCTATTGATTTTGTTATTTTCCCTTCTCCTATAACTTCTGCAAAATCTCTAACTCTTTTAAGTAGTCTATTTGCAAGTCTTGGAGTCCCTCTGCTTCGAGTTGCCAAACAAAGGCAGGCATCATCATCAATTTCAATTCCAAGAATTTTACTTGACCTTTTTATTATAACAACAAGTTCTTGCGGTGTATACAACTCCAACCTACAAATAACGCCGAATCTGTCTCTAAGTGGCCCAGTTATCATTCCCGCCCTTGTAGTTGCTCCAATCAAAGTAAAAGGTTGAATTTTTAGTCTCATATTCTTTGCAGATGGTCCTTTCCCCACAATAAAATCTAGTGCAAAATCTTCCATTGCAGGATACAAAATTTCTTCAACCGATTTATTTAATCTGTGAATTTCATCAATAAACAACACATCACCTTTGTTCAAATTGGTAACAATAGCGGCAAGATCTGCCGCGTGTTCAATTGTGGGTCCGCTTGTAATTTTTAATTGAGAACCCATTTCATTTGCGATTATGTGAGAAAGCGTTGTTTTGCCAAGCCCTGGTGGTCCATACAAAAGAACATGATCAAGCGTATCATTTCTTTTTTTTGCAGCTTTTATATAAACTTCTAGTGTGTTTTTTATCTTTTCTTGCCCAACATATTCACTCATCGCTCTTGGCCTAAGTGAGTTTTCTATTTCAAGATCACTAGCATTTTTTGTGCTTGTAATAAACCTATTATCTTCTGCCATTAACTTCCCATTCCTCTTAAAACTTTTGTTATAATTTCTTCAACAGAAGTTGAATTGATTGCGTTTTCTTTTGCCAACCTATAAGCTTCGTTTTTACCAACGCCCAAACTAATAAGTGCCTCAGTTGCTTGACTAATGTAATCTTCATTTCCATTTTGTTCAACACTACATTCAACAGATGGCATTGTTTGATCTTTTAATTCAACCAGCAACCTTTCTGCCGTTTTTTTACCCAATCCCTTTATTGTGCAAAGCATTTTTACATCTTGCCTTAAAATTGCGTTAATAAGTTCATTAACAGTTATTCCAGATAATATGCTAATTGCCATTTTAGGACCAATCCCACTTACTGAAATAAGTTTTAAAAACATATTTTTTTCTTCCTTAGTTACAAAGCCATAAAGGGTTACACCATCTTCTCTAACTTGCATATAGGTTAAAATTTTAACAATTTCATTTTGAAATTCAATAGAATTTAATGTATGGTTGCTAACTTGTATTTCATATCCAATATTGTTGCAATCTACAACAATATAACCCTCTTGCTTTTCAACAACATTACCTTCTATATAATTAATCATATATTCTCCTTAAACTTGATTAACATTTAAATTTGGATTTATTTGGCTATGACAAAGTGCAACAGCCAAAGCATCTGCCGCATCGTCGGGTTTTGGAACTTTTTCTAGTCCTAAAATTGTTTTTACCATGAATTGAACTTGCGCTTTTTCTGCCCTGCCCACACCAGTCAATGCCTGTTTTATTTGAAGTGGGGTATATTCAAACACCTTAACATTGTTTTTTTTGCAAGCAAGTAAAATAACCCCTCTTGCTTCTGCCACAGGAATTATTGTGGTTTGATTTCTAAAATAAAAAAGTTCTTCAACTGCAACAACATCAGGTTTATATGAAAAAATAAGAGAACACAAAGAACTATATATAATTTCTAATCTTTCTGGCAAACTTAGTTCTTTGGGTGTAGAAATAACTCCATAGTCTATAACATTTGTTTGATTATTTGTTTCAATTACTCCAAACCCTACAATTCCATAACCTGGGTCTATACCTAAAATTCGCATACCGTTCACCTAGTATATTTTAAATAATAATTATTAAACAGTCAATAAAAAACCTGCCATAAAGCAGGTAATTTTTATTCTTCGCAATTATCAACATTGTGATAAACTTCTTGAACATCATCCAAATCATTAAGTGCATCGAGCATTTTTTGAAATTGTTCCAATTTTGAACCATCTAAGTTTATATAATTATCTGGCAAAAGTGCCACTTCGCCAGAAAGCAATGCATAGCCCTTTGCTTCCATTAAAGATTTAACTTGACTTAAATTTTCTGGTTTTGTGTATATTTCAATAACATCATCATCTTCAACAACATCTTCTGCCCCGCAATCTAAACTATCCATCATCACCATATCCACATCTGTTGCAGAAGTTTTTTCAATAACAATTTGACCTTTTCTATTAAATAAATAATTCACACAACCTGTTGAGCCCAAACTTCCACCGTGTTTATCAAAAGCGTGTCTAACATCTCCTGCCGTTCTGTTTTTGTTGTCTGTTAAACACTCAACAATTACAGCCGAACCGCCAGCACCATATCCTTCATATGTTATTGCCTCATAATTAACCCCCGACATTTCTCCTGCCGCTTTTTTTATTGACCTTTCAATAGAGTCGTTTGGCATATTGTTTTGTTTTGCTTTTGCAATAACATCCTTAAGTTTACTGTTTACATTTGGATCACTTCCGCCTTGTTTAACAACAACAGCAATTTCGCGACCTATTTTTGTAAATATTTTTCCTTTTTGCGCATCTGACTTTTCTTTTGTTCTTTTTATATTATTCCACTTACTATGACCTGACATTTTTTCCTCCACTTCCATATGTTATATGATACATTATTATACTTCCACTAACACCAGCATTTAAACTCTCCAATTGGTTTTTCATTGGCAAAGATATTTTATCTATTGCAATTTTTTTAAAATCTTGGCAAACTCCGTGTCCTTCGTTTCCAATAACAATCCCTATATTGTTTAAAAATACACTTTCGTATAAATTTTTACCATTCATATCCGCAATGTATATTTGTTTGTTCCAAGTTTTTAAGGTTTTAATAAATTCTCTATCAACCTCAAAAATATTACATTTAAAAATTGCGCCCATTGTACTTCTTATGGTTTTGTCATTTGTAACGCTTGCACAATTAATCAAATAAACATCTAAAAAATTTGCACCAACAGCACTTCTTATAAGAGTGCCAACATTTCCCGGATCTTGTATGTTGTCCAACACAAGAAAATTATTGCTTGGCGGTTTTAAAGACTGTTTTTTTAATTTAACAAATGCAATTACTTGTTGAGATGTTTTTGTGTTGGAAAATATTTTTAATATATTGTTTGATACAACAACATCATTTTGAGTGTATTGTTTGTTGATTCCATCTAATTTAATTAAATTTAAAATTTCCCAATTGTTTTTAATTGCTTCATCAATCAATTTAGGGTTGTCCAAACAAAGAATTTCTTTTTCTTGTTTTAATTTTTTTAAATATTTTATAAATTCATTTTGAACTGATGTTATCATACTAGCATTATACATAAATTATTATAAAAAATCAAACTATATAAAAAAATACATATAAAAACAAATCAATTTAGTTGGTTATATTTTAAACATAAATACAACAACAAGGTTTAACATTTTTAATTTCTTACTGCAAAACGCCCAAAAACATTGATTTGGACAACCAAATATGTTTTTGGGCATTATACAAACTTTTTATTTCTTTTACGGTTTATATTAATCAAATTAAATTGCTTTTTTTGCAGTTGCAACAAGTGTTGCAAATCCTTCTGCATCATTCACAGCCATATCTGCTAGAATTTTTCTGTTTAAGTTTATTCCAGAAACTTTTAAACCATGCATAAATTGACTATATGAAACATTGTTCAATCTGCATGCTGCATTAATTCTTGTAATCCACAAAGAACGGAAGTTTCTTTTCTTTAATCTTCTGCCAATATAAGCATATTGACCACTTTTCATAACTGCTTGACGAGCAATTCTGTATAATTTTGATTTTGAGCCTCTATATCCTTTTGCTTGTTTTAAAATTGCTCTTCTTTTCTTTAATGCGTTAACCGATCTTTTAATTCTCATAGTTTCACTCCTTATGCATTGATCATCTTTCTAACATTTGCTGCTTGTTTACCTGAAAGATAACCACCTTTTCTTAATTTTCTTTTTCTTGCTTGTGCTTTTTTAGCAAGGAAATGTCCACGATTTGGTTTTGCAAATTTAACATTTCCAGATTTGTTTACTTTAAATCTTTTTTTTGCACCGCTATGTGATTTTAGTTTTGGCATTTCATTTCTCCTTTATAACTTTATTATTTTTTAGGTGATATAATCATAATAACATTTCTTCCAACGACCTCAGGCTCTTTGTCGTAAGTGCCCATGCTGGCAAGCATATTGTAAAATGATTTAACAACTTCTATTGCATTTTTTGAATAAGCCTGTTGACGACCCTTCATTCTTAAAACAACTTTAACTTTATCTCCATCCTTTAAAAATCTCATACCATGTTTTGCTTTTACTTCCATATCATGAGTATCAATGGTAAGCGAAAGTTGAATTTCTTTTAGGGTTGAAATTTTTTGATTTTTTTTGAGTTCTTTTTCTTTTTTTAAGGCGTCAAATTTATACTTGCCATAATCCATAATTTTGCAAACATAAGGATTTGAAGCAGAAGACATCAATACTAAATCTAACCCTTCGTTTAAAGCAATATTTTTTGCAGTTTCCAAACTTACAATGCCATGTTGTTCTCCGTTATGACCAATTAACCTTACTTCGTTAGTGTTTATTTGGTCGTTTATTAGAAGCTCTTTAAAAATTGTTATATCCTCCTTAAATAAAAATGAGTGAAAACAGAACAGTTCTCACCCATGATAAAACAATTTAAAATGTTTTACTCAACCTAAGTAAACTTGGTTGGTGAGAAGTCTTCCTTCTGCTTTGCTTAATAATATTAGCAAAATAACGATTAATTGTCAACAGTTTTTAAAAAGTTAAATCAATTTTTTGTGAATAATTGTTTATTTCGCTTTTTGCTTGCATTTTTCCATAAAGTTTAATTAAAAAATTAGCTGTTTCATTGTCGATTCCCATGTTTTTAATTAAACTTGATCTAAGAGACCTTAAATCTTTAATTTTTTTACCTTCCACATATCTTACCAATGTTTTCACTCTCAACTTGTTAATTGTTTTTTCAGTTGGATAAACATAAGGATTTTGTTTATTGTACTTTGGAAACTTTTTATATTTATCTTTAAAAGAATATCTTATTCCGCCTTCAATTAAAACAATATTGTTTTCTTTCCATATGGCAAACAATCTTTTTAATTTAAGCAAATTATATCTCATTACATTTTCAGGTTTCCAAGAATTTTCTTCTTTTACTTGAAAGTAAACTTGCTTATATTTTAATGCAAACCTACTTTGCAACTCTTGTGTGCTTGCTGTAAGCATTTTTTCAAAACCTAATCTATCCATTGTATCATTATAATTTTTAAGTAAAATTCCAAGTTCTTCGCTATATATGTTTCTCATAAAAACCCCTTATTATTTAACAACCTATTTTATCACTTGCATATTTTATTGTCAATATGCTCTTTTCTTTTTTTTCTTATAATAATAAGACTTATTGCAATACTGAGTGTCAAAGCCAAAAAGCACACTCCAAAAGTAATAGAAAGAATATACATTCCCATAAATATTGTGTTTGTTTCCCCATATATCTTTGGTGTGTTGTATCCCAAAATGAAATATCCTATTGTAGAATACAAAAACCATAAATCCAACAGAAACAAAAAACCATATATTAAGTATTTTGAAATTTTTTTATACATACACATCACCTTCTAAATTAAAGTCTACATACATTGTTTCTTTAAAATAACCAAAATCATTACTTGTTTTTATACTTTTATTAACTTCAAATTCTTTAAAGGTTTTTAATTGTGAACTTAATTTACTTGGACTATATATTAAATAAGTGTCCAAGCGTTCACTTTCTTTTGCTACGCTATTCCATAAATTTATCGCAAAATAACTACAATTATAAATTGGACTCCAATAATCGTGAGTTGCAATAAAATTGCATATGGTTTCAATGTCTTTTTCTTCTAAATATTTTGTTACACTTATTCTCCCAAGATACTTTTCATAAATTCTAATATAGTTAGATTCAACATTGTACCAAACCCCAAAATGATCTTGTATGCTCCAAGTTCCCACACACACACTTTCGTTTGATTCTAGTTCAAAATTTCCAATTTTTATTTTAGTTTTAGAAGTGTTTGAAATTGATAAAAAACTATGTCCTAAGTTCATTAGTCCAAACTTGCTTTCGCTTTTTCCATCATAAGTATAAATAGACAGTGTTGCCACTGGATTTGTTAAATTTTCTATCTTTCTGATTGTTGTTTCATTTTTGCAAGCGTAAAAACACATGCTAGAAACAAAAATAAAAATTGCAATAAAAAATATTTTAAAAGATTTCATGTTTATAATATAACAAAAATATTTTTATATTGCAATAGATAAAATAATTTAATTAATTTTAGAAATAAATCTAACCCTTTTTTCAAATAATTTACAAATTATATTTTTTAAATTGTTTGGCATAATTTCGCTACAATATATATTTATGTTTTTTGGACACAACGCAATTAAAATAGAAACTAGTTTTAAATCATTTTGTTCAGTAATTTCTTTGCTGTCTATTTTATCAAATTTAGAATCAAATACATCATATGTGTCATTAAACGACATAATATTTATAACATCACTTTTAACTTCAATATTATCAACCAAAAATTTTATAAGTTCCATAAATGTTTCGTTTGAATACAAGTATATTTCATTTTGATTTGCAATCTCTATTAATTCTTTCCATTTATCTTTTAATGTTTTTAATTTAAAGTTAAAAAAACCATCCAAATTTAATTTATTGCTGATATTTAAATACTTATTTACAATATACCTGTCCGTTTCTCTATCAAAGAATAAAAGTGCAGATATAAAAGCCTGTTTTGACATTTCATCACCAATATTTATATGCAAATTAGAAATTAAAAAATCTTTTTTATAGAAATAACAAATGCACTCGCTTATTATGTCCTGCAAATGTAAAATAAGTCTATTTTTTTCATATTCGTTACAAGCGATTAATATTTCTTCATCGTTTTGTTTTTCGTATCTTGTAACAATTCCCTCATACTTTTTTGTATAATCTTGCAATTTGTCGTAAACATAATTACATAATGTGTTTTTTATTTTATTTATCGATATGCAAAACTCCCACATGTTAACCCCTTATTTATCAATGTATTCTATGCAACCTTAAAAATTTTACTCACAAATAATTTTTGATAATTTGTAATATATTGATGTTTTGTGCAAACATTATTTGACATAGAATGTTAATAATGATAAATTATTTTTAGGAGACATAATGAAAAAATTTTTTAAAATAATTTTAAGTTTTATAATGATAATTTGTGCATGTATTCCACTATCTGCATGCAATGAACTCCCAAAAAAATATGACATAAAGGTTAATGTGTGGTATGCAAACTATGGGTTTGTTGATGGCGATGGAACTTATGAAGAAAATACAGATTGTACAATAACAGCATTACCTAAAGCAGATTCAAAGTTTCTAGCTTGGATGAATGAAAATGTAATTGTGTCATATGATGCAACTTTTACATTTAAAGTTTCAAAAGAAACAAGTGGAACATATACAGCAATTTTCACATGCCCAGACCTTGAACTTGTAACTCCAACTAAAATTAATTTTAAAGACAATTATGAAAACACTGATTCAAGCGCAATTATAAAAGCAAATGTCAAACTAGGAAGTTCGTATGATAATTTAAAAGAAATTTTTGATGGAGAAATAAACACAACAAAAACATTTGACATTGATTCATTGAAAATGGCTTTAAATAAAAAAACAAAAATATATTGCGAAATAAATATAACCTATTCTTATGAAGATGTTGTAGATGGAGAAATTGCAGTTATAGATTCAAAAGCACAAACTTATTTGGAAATTGAATTAAACGAACAACTTTTATCAAAAGAATATAAAATAAATTTGCCAAAAAATTTAAATGGAGAAACATATATTAGTTTTGAATTTCAAAATTTTACAGTACCAGAAGAAGACAATGCTGAAACTGCATAAAAAAAGTTCACTCAAAGTGAACTTTTTTTGCAAAATCTTAAAATTTATTTAAAATTATAACATGACTATATTATTTAAAAATTTTAAAATAAACCTTCAATTTTAAAATCATTGTCAATTTTCATGTTTACAGCATTTGGAAGTTTTCCAAGTCCCGGCATCAAAAGCATTTTTCCTGCAAGCACAACTATAAAACCAGCCCCTGTTTTAACCTCTAAATCTCTTACATATAAATAAAAACCTTTTGGTCTGTTTATAAGTTTAGGGTCATCGCTCAAACTGTATTGAGTTTTTGCAATAACTATTGGCAATTTGTTTAAATGCAATTTGTTTAGTTTTTTTATTGTTTCTTCTGCCTGCTGGCTATATTTAACTCCTTTTGCACCATAAACATCAATAGCCACCTGTTTTATCTTTGCTTTAATTGAACTTTCTAAATCATATAAAAGCTTAAATGAATCATTGTTCCACTCACAAACACTTACAACTTCTTTTGCCAAATCTATTGCACCTTCTCCACCTTTACCCCATACATCGTTTAAAATACATTTTATATCAATCTTATCCAATTCCTTTAAAACAGCATCAATTTCATCTTTTGTGTCGCTTTTATATTTATTTAATGTTATAATTGGTGGTAAATGAAATTTGTTATAAATTGTGTTTATATGCGCAAGCAAATTATCCATTCCTTTTTTAACAGCATCTACATTTTCCTTGTCTAAATCACATTCATCCGTTCCACCATGAAGTTTTAATGCCTTAATTGTTGCAACAATAACAACTGCAATTGGCTTTAAGTTTCCAAGCCTGCATTTTATATCGAAAAATTTTTCAGCACCAAGGTCAGCTCCAAAGCCTGCTTCCGTTACAACATAATCTGCGTATGATAGCGCCATTTTTGTTGCTATTAAACTATTGCAACCATGTGCAATATTAGCAAATGGTCCCAAATGTACTATTGCTGGTGTATGATTTAAAGTTTGCACTAAATTAGGCATAAGTGCATCTTTTAGTAGTATTGACATGCTTTCTTGGGCTTTTAAATCTTTTGCATAAATAATTTTTCCATCCTTGTTTAATGCAACAGATATATTACCCAATTTTGTCTTTAAATCTTCAAAATCTTTTGCAAGACACATTATTGCCATTATTTCGCTTGCAGCAGTTATAGTAAATTGGTCTTTTCTTGGAAAACCATTGCCTTTGCCCTGTGCAACCGTAACTTCTCTTAATGCTCTATCATTTAAATCAAGACATCTGTGAAATAATATGTTTTCTGGGTCTATGTTTAATTGATTACCTTGATATATATGATTATCAATCAAACTGCAAAGCAAATTATTAGCAGAAGTTATTGCGTGAAAATCTCCATTAAAGTGCAAATTAATGTCTTCCATAGGAGCAACTTGGCTATATCCACCACCTGTTGCCCCTCCCTTAATTCCAAAAACAGGTCCAAGAGATGGTTCTCTTAATGCCAAACATGCTCTTTTGCCAATTAAATTTAACGCATCAGCAAGTCCAATAGAAACAGTTGTTTTGCCTATACCCAATTTTGTGGGATTTATTGCTGTAACCAAAATAAGTTTACCTTTCTTTTTTCCATATTTTATAGGAAGTTTAGCCTTATAGTTGCCAAATAAAATAAAATCACCTTTATATTTTAATTTTTTAACAATTTTTTTTATTTTTTTTAACTTTGTATTTCTTGCAATTTCAATGTCTGTCATGTTCACCTCTTAAAAAAATTATACACTATTAGCGTATTTTTGTCCAACAATTATATAATGCGAAGAAATACACTTGCGATAACAATACTATATTCAATTGTTTATATAACAAAAAAGTTGCAACAAAATGCATAATTTATAAGGCATTTTCGTTTGGTCGCGAGAAAAGAGAAAAAACAAGTGCCAAGCACTATGTGTTGCCATAATTGGCAAAACTGTGCCAAAAGCGCAGTTTTTTCTCTCCTTAAAATCACTTGAAATGAAAAAAAGAACCCGTTTAGGTTCTTCTTGGTGCCGGGGACCGGACTTGAACCGGTACGAAGTTTCCCCCGAGGGGGCGACGCGTTAAGAAAACAGTCTTGCAGACTGTTTTTAGCCAAAGCCTGGGAGCAACTTTGTTGCGGTCTGGCTCCGACAGGAGTTAAGTCCAAGGGACTTAAAATCCCTTGAAATGAAAAAAGAACCCGTTTAGGTTCTTCTTGGTGCCGGGGACCGGACTTGAACCGGTACGAAGTTTCCCCCGAGGGATTTTAAGTTTTACTAATAAAAGGCTGTATGCCTTATATTAAAAGGATTTTATGATTTTTTGGATAAGTTTTTTGGATAAGTTTTTTTGTTAAATTTCCTACTTTGAATGGATAAGTTACAATAGAAAAACCATAGTTACATAACTATGATTTTTTATATTTTAATTCTCATGTGTAGTTATGTTATGAAGCCATGTAGATATTATTTTTTCTATCTCTTCCGATGTTTTACCTTCTCTCTTTAAATCTTCTCTATAACTTTGTTCTGCATCTTGTATAACATTATGCAAAAATACAGGGTCAACATATTCATCAGCATAAAATTCATTATAACTTTCTATAGCTTCCCTTGGTGCTTTATCGGTTAGAAAATAACGCATCTTTTCTGCATCATGATAATACCATTCTGGATTTTTCATAAAATAAGGCTCTGGTTTTCTCATAGTCATTCTCCTTTTATATTTTAATTTTTTATTCTATCTCTGTCAACCTTTGGTCCTTTGACAATAAAATTTTTGTCTAGAAATATACTCATTGATTTAGCTAGTGATGTCGGATTTTTACATGTATTTAAGTTAGCAAACAATTCAGCAAATGCTTCTCTGTTGCTTTCTCTTCCATATCTACTAATATCTTCAATAGATTCTTTTCCAAATTCCTTTCTATGTATTCGCTGAATTTGTTTAAAATATTTTGTTGCTTTATATTCAGAATAAGTTCTTACTAATTTGGCTACTTGTTTTGGTGTAGTACAATTTTTTACATTGCTAATAAAATCACTGTACTCCTTATTACCATTTTTTGTTTGCTTATCTTTTTCCATAAGAACTCTTTGAACATAATGTCCAAATTCATGTGTAATAGTTTGATTAACAAGTTGGTCTTTATCAGACTTCATCCAATAACCCGAATCAATTTGACTTTGAGTGTTTTCTTCAACCCTTTTACGATTTGAATGTTTTAAATCTTTATTAAGTACTATTTGTAACGATGAGAAATCTGTACTAGAAGATATAAAACAAGCTTCAGTATAAGTTCCAAGTCTATCAGACCTTACTGCCATTTCTTGATTTTTTGCTTTTAAAATATTTGATGTTTCAACATACTTTCTTGTTAAGTGGTCAATTTTTTTGATATTTGGAATAAATACATCTTCTGGTAAATTATCTGTACTTTCTTTAATGTGTATATTTTTATTTTTTAGTTTTTCCGTTTTACCATTATATTTTTTTAATGTATCTTTATCTTCATTTGTATTTTCTAATATAGATGTAATATCAACATCTCCTGCTGTACTATTGTTTGAATTATTAAAATTTAAGTAACAACTTCCTCTACCTCCCATTATTCCTCCTTGTTTAAATTTGTAAATTGTATTTGCATATGTGTAGCAATTTGAATTATACTTTTATCACCCTTTAAACTTTCTGGAATAACTCCATAAAATAATATTTTTGTTGGACTTAGTCTATTTTCCATTTCATGAAAACCTTTGCAAAAGTTTAACAATGCACGTGCGTTCTTTATACAACCAACAGAACTCACAGCAATAGTTGAATTTTTTGGCAATCCATCGAAACACCACGAATAAGAACTTTCATCACTCCATGATGCATTTGGTATTACATCTATTCCATTATCTTGCCAGTATCGAGTTAGAACTCGAGACTTATAGCATTGAAATATTTGGAGTGCCTTAGGCATATCTGCGTACAAACTAAAATCGGGCCCGATGACACCTTTAAACTGTTTCAAAAACCTCATGTATTTTTCTGGAGCATACCAAACACGGTCAAACTGATAATCATCAATATAAAAATGCACATAATATTTTTGCTTTTGTTCAACACTTTTAGCCATGTTAAAAGGTATTACCTCATACTTTCCAAAGGTTGTTTGTGTAGGGTTTATCTCTGGAAACTCGAACTCTCCTACAAGCTTACAGTTTTTTATCAAAGAAAGCTTGAAGTTGTCCCGGTCAAATGTTAGATTGTTCTTTTTCATCTATCCCTCGTTTGATAGAAATATCCATATACACTCGGCAATATTTGGAAGTGCCACGGTCTGCATATGGTTCAGATTGTTGCAAAATGTCAATTACTCCTGATTCTTCAAGAGCCTTGAACAATTTCGTAAACCTTGAAATCTCTTCTGAAACACCATGTAATCTAATTCTCATTTTCTCTCTCCTTAATTACTAAATATTCAATCTCAAGGTGTTTATCTGTATAAATAAATGATTTCCTTGCTGGATTACCTTCAAAACCTGCTGACAATAAATAATCTATCTGAGCACTTGTAAGCTCAATTGGTCTATCATGTATTAGCAGGTGATCTAATTTTATCAGCTCTCGACAAACTCTTATTTTTGAAATATTACTCATGCTTTACCACCTTTTCGATCATATCCGCTTTGATTAAGTCAAATAAAATGTCATATTCGTTACGCACATTACTACAACCTATTAAGTCCAAATGCCTACTTTTTTCAAAAATTAATACTGTTCCAGAATTGTTTACATAATAAGGGTTTTTAAAATATTCATTTTCCTTATATTCCAATTCGTCAAACTTTTCAAGTTCTTTCATATCAACATTATCTTTAATTTTTAACATATTTTTCCTCCAATAAATTTAAGTTTTTGCTAATCGCAATCATCTGATTAATGAGTGACTCATTATCCAATATAAAATTTTGTACTTTTAATTTTACGGATGTGAATTTTGCTATTCCTGGTTCAAAAACATATGTCTTATCAACACATGTGTTTAATGAAATTTTGTTGTTGTCTATTTTAAATGCAAGCCGTATAGTTTCACTATCAGTAATAACAATAAATAAATTATTGTAAATTTGCCAATAGACATTATTTGAGTTCAAATAATCTCTTAATTTATTTGTCAAAATATCAACCATGTCAATCCCCCTATATATCTATTGATTCCAAATCAGTATACAACGATTCAATCTCTTCTTTTGTGTAAGTTCTTTCTGTGTATGGTGAAGTTTTGCCAGGAGATACAACAAATTTATCGTATTGACCAGCAATAACGTTATCGTAATTTTCTTTTTTAACAAACCAAGACAATTTTAGGTTGTTAGCCATCTTTAAAAATTCGCTATCTTTAATTTTAGCTATAAGTTTGTCCATTTCCACAAAATCTGGTATGTTTATGTTCACCTCAGCCTTTTGAGGAAATTCTTTGAGAAAAATTTCTAATTGTGGATTTGTACCAACAGCTTGTGTTTCTTTCTTTGTATTTGTGTTAGTATCGTCTTGTGTGGTTTGTTTATTTTTGTTTACAATTTCCCCGTTTTTGTTTACAATTTCGCATTTTTTGTTTACAAATTCGTATTTTTCGTATACAAAACTATACAAGTATTCTTTTACTACTCGTATTTTAGTGCATCTTTGTTTGCCAAAGAAATATTTGTCTTGAATGTCTGGTGATGTAAGTATTTTAAACTTATTAAACATCACTACGTCAAACAAGCCCCGTTCCAGGCACCTTTTGACAACACGAATAAGGAACTTATTGTCGGTTCCTATACTACAACTGAGGAGATTCAAAAGGTCTTGGTCAAATTTTAGAAAATATCCAGTGTCATCGTCATCGGACATTTTCATGCGAAGTAAAATGTAAACTGCAAATGCTTCTAATCTCTGGTTTGCAACTCTTTCTTTGTTAGATATGTTAAAATCTGACATAAAAAGTTGTTCTTGAGTTGTAAGCTTTGACTCACGGGGAAAGAATTTGAGTGATTGACTCTTCATTTTCTCTCCCTTTATTTAATTAAAAATTAAAATGGTTTGTAATCAGGACTATTTGGGTCATCTTCTGACTTTACTTTCTTTATTGGTTCTTTTTGTCCTAATTCTTTATTTACATTTTCTAAAATGTTTGTTTGTGTAGTTTTTGGAAGCAAGATTGTTACAGTGTAAAGGTCGTCTGCTTTTATGTATGTTATTTGTTTTTCCAACTGCAACATTTGGAGAACTTTAATAAGTTTTTCTTCATTGAATCTGTAAACATCTATATCGATAACTGTGTTACCTGTTTTTTTGTATTGTTTTGCAATAAAATGTATTACCTTTCTAGCATACCACTGAATTTTGCGTTTTTCTCTAAGTTCTTGTTTAGCACGTGCTTTTTTGGTGCGTGCGTTAATTATTCTTTTCATTTACTTTTTCCTCCCTACAATTTCGTTGTATGTTTCAAAATGTTCTTTGAATTGTTGAATAAATTTTTGTGGATTTAAATTGCCTAGTCTTGCGATTGCGATAAGAACTTCATTACGAGGTAAATGTTCACAGTTTTCCCAACGGCATATATCTTTTTTTGTTAAGTTTTTATCTAATTCTTTTCCAAGAACTACAGCTAATTCTTCTTGTTTTAAATTAAGCTTAAGTCTTAATGTTTTAATTGGATTTTGTCCAAAATATTTTCCAAATGGCAACATTTTTAACCCCCTTTTGTTTGATATGGTAACTTTGGTAACCGACAGCGAAAAACTCCGTTTTTCGCTGTTTTAATAGGTTTTAATATATTTCATTACTCAAATATGATTTTTTTAATAAAATATATTGATTTTTATCTTAAATTTTAAATTTAACTGAATTACAATTTTAATTTTTATTGAATTAAATTTATATTTTTTTCAAAAATTAAAAATCCATTTTTAATTCTTATTGAAAAAAATATATTAAATTTAAAGGAATCAATAAAAATTAAAATTATTAATTCAAGTTATTATTCATTAAATCTAAAAGTTCGCTTTCAGACAATATTAGATTTTCAAAAAACTTTTCTTCTATCGAAAAATCTTTTGCTTTATAAGAATTTGCAAAGCATCTATCATCATATTTACAGTTTAATAAACTAGGTACATATTGAGTTTTTAATTTTCTTTCTTCATTTTTATAAAGTGGATTAGCCTTTATCTTATTACCTTTGTCAATAAAACGATAAATTCTAAATCCAGATGCTTTTATAAAATAATATAAGTTTAACAAAAATTTGATATATTTCTTATTTACTGACCGTGCTTTTGAAACCTTACAATTGTAATTTTTTTCTGTTATATCCTTAAATTTTGCAATTAGACGATTACATAAAAAATTGTATATTTTCATTAAAACTAATGGCTTTAAAAAGGGTCTTTGTTCAAGCATAGTTCTATTAAGTGCCACAACTCTTTTTAAATCTATTGCTATATTTCCACTATCCTGGTCAGTATTTAGCCAAAAGCCGTCAAAATGATGTCGTATAAATCTTCCAGCTTCCGATATATTCAAATTTTTGTTTTTGCCTCTCTTACCATCAGCGGGATTTGACATTCCAATTTCATCTTCAAACCAAACTGAAAGATATGGAGATTTTTTCTTTTGCTCTATATGAGCTTGTGTAAGCTTCAAGGTCTTGCGACCTTTAAAGTCTATTA
>CALWDY010000010.1 GCA_944376825.1 uncultured Clostridia bacterium | reverse complement strand
GCATTTTGTTTACATTAAAATGAATGCCAATTTCACGCATAAAATCAATGTAACTAAAAGAGTTAAACCAATCACTGTTGTTTACAATAATTGCAGGATTATCGCCGTCAAAGTCTAAAAATATTTTGAGTGAGTTTTTTATTTTTTCTATGTTTTTGTTTATGGTTTCTTTGTCCATAACCTTTCTTATTTCACTCTTTCCACTTGGATCTCCTATACAAGCAGTGGCTCCGCCCATTAAAACAATAACTTTATGCCCCGCCTTTTGAAATCTTCTAAGTATGCAATATGGAACACAGTGTCCAATATGCAAACTATCTGCCGTTGGGTCTGTTCCTTCGTAAAGAGTTATTGGTTTTCCACTCTCAAGTAATTTTTTTAATTTTTCTTCATCGGTGCATTGATACAAAAGCCCTCTTTCTTTAAGTGTGTTAAATAAATTTGTGTCTACCATATTTCTCTCCTATAAAACAAAATAAGCACATCATCATAAGGACGAATGTGCTGTTCGTGGTACCACCTTACTTTGCAAGAAACCTTGCCTTGTTTGTTTTTTTACGCCAAAACCCGCGACTTGCTCCAAAAGTGTAATTCAGCACAAAACTTTGAAAATCTTTCACCCGCCGATTTTTCTCTAATTACCCGCAGTATGCCTACTTGGTTTTTATCATCACAAGTAAAATTATGTTATTACATAAAAATAATTTTGTCAACAAAAAAAGCAATGCCAAAAACATAAAAAGAATTAAAAGATTTGTGATATGTTTTAAAATAGCGTATACTAACAAAAATAAAAGGAGTTTGTATGGATAGTGAATGTGTTAAATGTTTAAAAAGTCGTGGCAGTTCTCCAATCCCCGAAGAAGGCAAGTGGATACAGTCGAAAGAAATAAAAGATATTTGTGGATTTTCTCATGGTTGCGGTAAATGCGCCCCACAACAAGGTACTTGTAAACTTACGTTAAATGTAAAAAATGGAATAATTAAAGAAGCACTTGTTGAAACAATTGGTTGCACAGGCATGACGCACTCTGCTGCAATGGCTGGCGAAATATTAATTGGAAAAACACTTCTCGAAGCGCTAAACACAGACCTTGTTTGCGATGCAATAAATGACGCAATGAAACAAGTGTTTTTGCAACTTGTTTATGGAAGAAGTCAATCGGCATTTTCACAAGGCGGTCTAAGTGTTGGTTCTGCTCTTGAAGATTTGGGCAAAAACCTTACAAGTGCCGTTGCAACGGTATATGCAAACGATAAAATAGGCCCTAGATATTTAAACTTAACCGAAGGATATATCACAAAACTTGCGCTTGATGAAAACAGCGAAATTATTGGCTATGAATATGTTAACCTTGGCAATTTAATGCAAATGCTTGAAAATGGCACCGACTATAAAGAAGCAAAAGAAAAGTCGACAAAACGCTATGGAAGATTTGCTGATGCAGTAAAATATATAAATCCAAGAAAGGAGTAATTTATGGAAAAATTTAATCTTGGCAAAAAAGAAAAAAGCGTAAAAGAAACTCTTAATAAGTACAACATAAAAGATATGTCTACTGCAAGAAAAATATGTGAAGAAAATGGCATAGACATAGAGCAAATTGTAAAAGGAATACAACCAATATGTTTTGATGATGCAGTTTGGGCATATACCCTTGGTTGTGCTATTGCCCTAACCCAAAAAGCAAAAAGTGCCGAAGAATCAGCAAAGTATATAGGAATTGGTCTTCAAGCATTTTGCCTTGAAGGTAGTGTTGCCGATGAGCGTCAAATTGGCATTGGCCACGGGAATTTGGCAAGTATGCTTCTCAGCGAAAACACAAAATGTTTTTGCTTTTTGGCTGGTCATGAAAGTTTTGCAGCAGCTGAAGGGGCAATGGGAATTGTAAAAACAGCAAACAAAGTAAGAAAAACTCCACTTAAAGTAATACTAAACGGCCTTGGAAAAGATGCGGCATATATAATTGCCCGAATAAATGGCTTTACTTATGTTTCAACAGAATATGACCATGAAAAACACACATTAAAAGTTTTAGAAGAAAAAGAATTTTCAAGCACCGAAAAGAAAAATGTAAAAGTATATGGTGCTTATGATGTAATGGAAGGCGTTGAGATTATGAAACTAGAAAATGTTGATGTCTCCATTACAGGCAACTCAACAAACCCTGTAAGATTTCAACACCCTGTTGCAGGCACATACAAAAAATGGTGCTATGACCACAATAAAACATATTTCTCTGTTGCTTCTGGTGGAGGAACAGGAAGAACACTTCACCCAGACAATGTCATGGCAGGTCCTGCAAGTTATGGCTTAACTGACACAATGGGAAGAATGCACTGCGATGCACAATTTGCAGGAAGTTCGTCAGTTCCTGCTCATGTTGAAATGATGGGATTTATTGGCATGGGCAATAACCCAATTGTTGGTGCAACTGTTGCGGTTGCTTGCAAAGTTAGCGAAGTTTTAAATAAATAAAGGAAAATTATGATAAATTATAAAGAACTAATAGAAAAAGCACAAAACGCGTTAAATTTTTCATACTCGCCCTACTCTAATTTTAAAGTGGGTGCTTGCGTTTTAACAAAATTAAATAAAACATATATTGGTGCAAACATAGAAAATGCAACATTTGGTGCAACCATTTGCGCAGAAAGAGTGGCAATAGATAGCGCAATAATGAATAACGATAAAGAAATTGTTTGCATTGCAATAGTATCTAAAAGTGGTGATTATACATTCCCTTGTGGAATTTGTAGACAAGTCATGGCAGAATTTTCAAGCGATTTAGAAATTGTTGTTGCAACAAACCAAGAAGATTATAAAATTTATAAACTAGAAGAATTGTTGCCACATAGTTTTTTACAAAAGGATATAAAATGAGAGCAGTAATAGAAAAAGTAAAAAATTGCACACTTTATAGTGAAGGTAAAAAATATAGCGAAATTCAAAACGGCATACTTGTTTTGTTCGGTGTGCATGAAACGGACACTCTAGAAATGGTAGGACATTTTGCACAAAAAATATTAAAAATGCGAATTTTTAGAGATGAAAACGGCAAAATGAACAACGATATAACAAAAGTAAACGGACAAATTATGCTTGTTAGCAATTTTACATTATATGGAAGAACAAAAAACACAAATCGTCCCGACTTTACACATTCAGCGAAACCGGAAGTCGCCGAACCAATATATTTAAAATTAAGAGATGAATTAAATAAATATGTTAAAACTGTAACAGGAGTATTTAGAACTCATATGGATATAGAACTAACAGCAGTCGGCCCCGGAACATTTTTGCTAGAAGAACACTCCAATCCAAACCTTATACCATAACACAAAAATACACACCTTTAAAAGTGTGTATTTTTATATTTATGCTCTATCCACATTATTCATATGTCTAATAAGGTCAACAACCTTATTTGAATATCCCCATTCGTTATCATACCATGCAACAAGTTTAACAAAAGTTGGCGAAAGCATAATTCCTGCTTTAATATCAAAAATTGATGTATGTTCATTTCCAATAAAATCGCTAGACACAACAGGTTCATCAGTGTAATCTAATATGCCTTTAAGTTCGCCATTTGCACTTTCTTTAACCGCCTCAACAATTTCATCATATGTTGTTTCTTGCTTTAAATTACAAGTAAGGTCAACAACACTAACATTAAGTGTTGGGACTCTAAAACTCATTCCGGTAAGTTTACCCTTTAAACTTGGTATAACCTCTCCAACAGCTTTTGCTGCCCCTGTTGTTGATGGAATGATGTTATATGATGCAGCCCTGCCACCTCTCCAATCTTTTTTAGAAGAACCGTCAACTGTAAGTTGTGTGGCTGTTGTTGAGTGAACTGTTGTCATAAGTCCTTCAACAATTCCAAATTTATCATTTATAACTTTTGCAAGTGGTGCCAAGCAATTTGTTGTGCAACTTGCGTTTGAAACAATGTTCATATCTTTTGTGTATGTGTTGTGATTAACACCCATAACAAACATTGGCATTTCTTTGCCAGGTGCAGTTACAACAACTTTTTTAGCACCTGCATCAAGGTGGGCTTTTGCTTTTTCATATGATGTAAATACTCCTGTCGCTTCTGCAATATACTCTGCCTCAACCTGTTTCCACAAAATTTGAGATGGGTCCTTTTCCGCAAAAAATTTAATTTTATTATCATTTACAATCAAATAATCGCCATCAACCTTAACACTACCCTTAAATTTACCATGAATGCTGTCATATTCAAATAAATATTTTGCATAGTCCACAGTTAAAAACGGATCGTTTACTGCAACACATTCAACATCATCTCTTTCACAAATTACTCTAAGAACAAGTCTTCCTATTCTTCCAAAACCATTTATACCAACTTTTATTTTTTCCATAACATCTCCTTTTTATATAAAAGCCAATTTGACTTATATAACTAATTTTTATTTAAAATTTCTGCCTTGTCAAATATATTATCACCAATTTTGTGTTTTATAATAATTCTTATAATTTCCACAAAAACAACATATAAGGATACAATAATAACAAACACTAAAAAAAGTTTTAACAGCAGTTGATTTTGTATAAATTCAACAAAAACCAGGCTCAAAATTGCACCTAAAATAATAATTAATGATGAAATTAAATATAAAATATTTTTTAAAATTTTAGTTTTAAATTTTATTTTTGTTTTTAATGCAGTTTGCGTGGCAGTAAAATTTATGCCTTTCCATTTGTTTATTTTTGTATACAAAGATGAATTATTTAAAACCCTTAAAACTTCAAGTGGCACACTTGCAAATGCCATACAGCAAAGTTTGCAGTCGTATAAAGTATAACCAAAAATCAGTTCAATTATTTTATTTAACATCATAAAGAAAAAGTTTGAAATTTTGTTTTTTTCTGTTTTTAATGTTGCAATTTGATTTTCATGCTTTAAACTTTTTTCTAATTTTATTAATTCTTCTAAATGATCATTATCGATTTTTCTTGCAAGAACAAGTTTGTTGCCTTCTACTTTTTCAATTAATGCGTTTATAATTTTATCTTCGTTTTCTTCTTCAAAAACAAATTCACTAACATTAAAAAATGTTCCATGACTTTTTTTAGATGCAACAATTAATTGATAATTTGAATAATTTTGTGCAATAAAACTATCAAGATTTTTAATGTCAAGGTTGTCATCCATATTCAAAACTAAAAATGTTGGAAAGTTCATATTTTCTCCTTACCCTCTACTAAGCTTTCTCACTCGTTTAAGGTGTCTTCCGCCTTCAAATTTTGTTGTTAAAAATTCTTTAATTATTGAAACAGCTTTTGTTTTTGAAATAAATCTTCCCGGAAGAACAAGAACATTTGCGTCATTATGTTTTCTTGCCAATGATGCAAATTTGGCAGTTGTGCAAAGTGCCGCCCTGATTTTTGGATTTCTGTTTGCCATTATGCTCATGCCAATACCAGTACCACAAATATAAATTCCAATATTGTTTGGATTTTCTAAAACTTTCAAATTCCCAGCTTTTGCAAAATCAGGATAGTCAACTCTTTCAGTTGAATAAGCCCCAACATCAATTGTAGTTATATTTTCTTTGTGAAAAAACGCTTTTATTTCTTCTTTAAGTTCATATCCAGCATGATCGCACGCAAGAATAATCATGATAATTTCTCCTTTACAAGTTTTATTTTTTCAATAAGTTTTTTGCAATACAAATCAACTTTATTTGTCATGTTTAAATAATCTTCAAAAGTTCCCCCAAACGGATCTTCTATATCACCTTCAAAAACCATTTCTCCAAATGAAAAAACATTTTTTGCATTTATATATTGTTTTTGACTTTTTGTCATTGTGATAAACAAATCATATTTTTTTGTTAGAGTTTTTGTTAGTTGTTTTGGTTTTCGTGATTTAACATTTATTTTGTAGTTTTTTAAAATTTCAACAACAAAACTATTTATATTTGAATTTTTATCAACACAAAGCCCACAAGAATAGCATTTAAAATCACTAATGTTATTTTGTTTTAAATATTTATTCATAACTTTTTCTGCAAATGGCGACCTGCAAGTGTTACCTTCACAAACAAAACAAATATATTGCATTTTTCTTTCCCCAGCTTAAGTATTTTATCACAAATTAAAAAAAAATAAAAACAAAAAAACTCTCTACATAAATTGAGAGAGTTTTTTATAATTTTTAAACATACAAAATTATCTTGTTGTATTTTGATTTGGTCCCACAGTTGTTGGATATAAACTTATATCTCCAACGCCAGGGCAAACTGTTGGGATGTTTTGACATTCTGGAATACATGGGTAACCATATGATGGAACTAAAATGTCAACATCTGCAACAACTTTAACAATTATTTGCACACAAGCAGTAATTGTAAAAGTATTTTCAGTTGTATAAGTACCAACAGCACTAGTAACTTGACCTGTAACCTTAACTTCAACAGGACTAAGTGCAGGTTGTGGCACGCATAATACAGCTGAAAAATCTGTTGTATATGTTGCAGTTGCAGTTCCAAGAATGCCATTTGCATCTCTGTAAGTCACAATAAGCGGAAATGTAACTTGACCAGTAACTGTTGCAAAGTTTGGTCTGTTATCTAGTCTTGTAATCACAACATTAGTTGTTGTAGGTCCAATTGCTTGATTTGTTTCCGCCGAGATGTAAGTAAGTGGCAATGCCGGGCTAGCTGGATTATAATTTGAAGTGGTTAAAGTTACACCCGTTATTGTTTCATTTTGCAAACAAGCATCAAAAACTCTTGTAACTTCAATCAACACCTTTTCATTTAATCCATTAAGTGGATTGCCACAAATTGCCCCTGGTCTATTTTGATTGTTGTTGTTTATAAAAAAAGACATGCTAACCTCCTTTTATCTTTTCATATTACTTTATGAACATTAATAAAAAAAGGTGCATTGTCTTTTTACATATTTATGTCGGTTTGTATAATATCCAAAATTTTGTCTTTATTTAAAAGCGTTTCGCTAGAATATGCTAATATGTTTAAAGGCATAACGCAAAGTTCTTTTGCAATTATATTAATATAGTTTATAATCTTTGATTTTGCAATTTTATCTGCTTTTGTTGCAATTATTGTAAAAGGTATTGCATTATAAGTTAAATAAGTCAGCATATCTTTATCCAACTCGCTAGGTTTATGTCTTATGTCAACAAGCATAAAAACTCTTTTCAAACACTTGCATTCCCTTAAATAATTTTCCATAAGTGTAGACCATAAAAGAATGTTTTGTTTGCCGGCTTTATGATAACCATAACCTGGCAAGTCAACAAATCTAAAAGTATTGTTAATTAAAAAATAGTTTATCATTCTTGTTCGTCCAGGCGTGCTTGAAGTTCTTGCAAGTTTAGGTTTTCCAAGCAAAGAATTAATAAAACTGCTTTTGCCAACATTGCTTCTGCCAACAAATGCAAACTCCATTCCATCACTAATAAAATCTTCGGGTTTTACAGCACTTGTTAAATATTTTGCACTTTCTATTTTCATATATTTACTATATCAAAATTCTTTACGCTATGCAAACATTTATACATTTTCTTTTTCTTTTACTTCATCACCCACAAGGCATTCTGTTGTAAGAAGAGTTCCAGCAACACTACCAGCACTAATAAGAGCAGTTTTTGTAACTAAAACAGGGTCTATTATTCCGGCTTTAAACATATCCACAATCTTATCATTTAATGCATCATATCCAATACTATTTGTTTTTCCTTTCCTAACCTTTTCAACAACAACACCTGCGTCTTTGCCACAGTTGGTTGCTATCTGCCTAAGGGGACTAGATAAAGCATTTAAAATAATTTTTGCGCCTGTTTGTTCATCTCCGCTAAGTGTTTTAATAAATTTATTTAAATTTTTTTCACATTTAATAAGTGCCGTTCCTCCACCTGCAACAATACCATCTTTCATTGCCGCTTTTGTTGCACTTAATGCGTCTTCAATTCTTAATTTTTTCTCTTTCATTTCTACTTCTGTTGCACTGCCAACTTTAATAACAGCAACCCCACCACTAAGCTTGGCAATTCTTTCGCCAAGTTTTTCTTTTTCATATTCGCTTGTTTCGCTTTGTTGTTGATTTTTTAGTTGAGTTATTCTATTTTTAACTTTCAAACTATCATTGTCATTTGAAATAATAGTTGTTGATTCTTTTGAAACTTTAACAAGTTTTGCTCTACCCAGCATTTCAAGCGACATATCTTTAATTTCCATACCTAGTTCACTAGAACAAAAATTTGCATTACAGAGTATTGCAATATCGCTTAAAACATCTTTTCTCTTATCTCCAAAATATGGAGCCTTAACACAAACGCAATTAAACACTCCCCTAAGCTTATTTACAACAAGCATAGCAAGTACTTCACTGTCAATATCTTCACAAATTATAAAAAGTTTTTCTCCCGTTTTCACAATTTGTTCAAGAAGTGGCAAAATTTCGTTTACCGTTGATATTTTTTTATCAGTAATAAAAACATAAGGATTTTCAAGGTTGGCAATCATTTTTTCAGTGTCGGTACACATGTAAGGAGAAAGATATCCTCTGTCAAATTGCATACCTTCAACGATATTAAGCTTTGTATCCATTCCTTCCGATTCTTCTACTGTCACAACGCCGTTTGAACCAACTGTTTTAATTGCCTTGCATATAAGCTCCCCAACATTTTCATCGCCCGCAGAAATCGAAGCAATTTGACTAATTTCTTTGTCTGTTTTAATTGTTTTAGAAATCTCTTGCAAATTCTTTGCAACAAATTCTGTTGCTTTTTTAATACCATTTTTTAAACTTATTGGATTTGCCCCTGCAACAAAATTTTTAATTCCCTCTTTAACAATACTTTGTGCTAATACCGCTGCCGTTGTTGTTCCGTCCCCAGCTATATCATTAGTTTTAATGCTAACTTCTTTAATTAAAGATGCCCCCATATTTTCAAAAGTATTACCAAGTTCAATCTCTTTGGCAATAGTTACCCCATCATTTGTAATTAGTGGTGTTGTATATTTTCTATCTAAAACCACATTTCTACCCTTTGGACCAAGTGTAATTTTCACCGTATCACAAAGTGCATCTACTCCTTTTTCTAAACTTTTTCTTGCATCCTCGCCATATAAAAATTGTTTTGCCATTATTCATCTCCTTCTAAAATACTCAAAATGTCTGCCTGTCTTATAATTAAATAAGTTTCATCTTTAAATTTAAAACTAGACCCTGCAAATTTAGAATATAAAACTTTGTCTTTTTCTTTCACTTGCATATCAACTTTTTTTCCATCAAACATTTGACCATTCCCAACTCTAACTACTGTGCCAATGCAAGATTTTTCATCGTTTGTTTGTGGCAAAATTATGCCAAGTGAAGATACTTCCTCTTTTTTATCAGGCAGAATAACAACTCTGTCGTAAAGTGGTTTTAATTTCATAAATTCTCCTTTTATTTAATATTTTATTCAACAAAAATTTGTTAAACAAAAATAAGAAGTGTTAAACAATGTTTAAATTCGCAGTATTTGCAAAACTTAATTAACTACTTCTTATTTTATATATTGTAACTGCCCTTAAAAATATGCCATGTTATCATATGTTTTGTGTTAATGGCATAGAAATAAAGTAAGGTTACAAAAAAATAATAAAATCTTATAAATAGGAGTTCAAGTTTTTATGACAAAAAACCCATCAAAGCAAAGTAAAGTTTCAAAAATAATAGCAATTTTTTCAATTGTTTTATGTTTAGGTCTATGCATAAGTTTTGCAGAACTTTTTTCAACTTTAATAACAGTTGGTGGGTTTAATGCAATAAAAAATAATGAAATAAAACAAACAAGTTTTTCTTTATATGCAATAAGTTTATATCAAACTGACACAAAATCAAAGGCACAAGACCTTGCAGAAATTGTCAAGCGTAAAAGCGGAGCTGGATACATTTGGCAAACCGACACAGCTTTTAATGTATTAGCATCTTGTTATGAAAACCTTGCAGATGCACAAAAAGTTCAAGAAAATTTAAAAGAATCAAACACAACAAGCGAAATAATAACATTAAATTTTCAAGAAATATCAATAAAAGCAGAAGTAAGTGAACAAGAAAAAAATGCTCTAACAAGTGGAGTTACAAGTTATAAAAATATGTATAAAAAATTATACGACCTATCAGTTAGTATAGATACAAATTTGTACACCGAAATAGAAGCAAAAGTATTACTTAGTGATATAATAAGTGAATTTACAAAAATACAAGCAAACTTTGAAACTCTTTTCAATCCAAAACTAACATCAAGTTTACTTGAACTAAAATTAAGTTTAAAAAACATTTCAAATATTCTTGATAGTTTGTCAAACTTCTCTTCAAGTGAAATCCCCTACACTTCGCAAGTAAAGAATTCTTATTTTCAAATATTAAATGAATATTTTAACTTGTCTAAAACTCTTTAATAGTCCCAAGATGGAATATACAAAGTTTTTGCACTTTCCATATCTTGAACATAACCATCAAGACCAAGTTCAAGATACTTGTCAACCACCTTTGTATATTCCCGTTTTGTTATTTTTCTATTTATTTCTTTAAATTCACTTGCCTTTGCGTATGGTGTATATTGAGCCATTAGGCTAACTTTTGTATCTTTTAAGTTGTTTTTAATCCATGTTAAAATTTCAACACTTTCATTACTGAAAAGTGGCATAATCATATGCCTAATTAAAAGCCCTTGTTTCATCATATCGCCATCATAAATATCCATTTTAAGTTCGCGCATGCAAAGAAGTGCTTTTTTTGTTACTTCCACATAATCACAAACATTAGAATATTTTTTTGCCGTTGTGTTAGAGTAGTATTTAAAATCAGGCAAAAAAATATCAACATAATCTTTAAGCATTTTTAAAGTCTGCAAACTTTCATATCCATGTGTGTTATAAACAATAGGAATATTTGGCTTGTAAATTTTTAGTGCTTTTATAATATTTAAAACATAATGCGTTGGATTTACAAGATTTATGTTTTCTGCCCCGTTTTGTTCTAATTCTTTAAAAATGTCAGCAAGTTGTTCTTCTGTTATCTGTTTACCTTTGCCACATGAAGAGATTTCATAATTTTGACAAAAAACACAACCAAGTGTACAATGTGAAAAAAATATTGCTCCGCTTCCCCTTTTCCCGCTTATACAAGGTTCTTCATATTCAAAAAGTGCATATTTTGCAATTTTTATATGATTTTTTGCACAGCAATAGCCTTTTTCAATTTCTCTATCTTTTCCACACATTCGTGGACACAAAAAACAATTCATACAAAAAGAATAGTTAAATTTTTTTATTATGTCAATTGTTATCTTAAATTTTTATATGCATATGCTTTAAGTTCAACATACTTTGCATAATTATAATCTGTTAAAACAATATGAAACGATTTTGAATTTTTCTCACTCACATTTTCTTTAATAGTTTCCACAACTTCGCTTATGTTATCATATAATGTAATATTATTTTTAAAGCAATTTTTAATTTGATTTTTTATTGTAACAAAATGGGTGCATGCTAGAACAACCGAATTAATATTTTTATATTTTTTATTTTTTAAATGTTTTTTTAATGTATTTTCAATATTTTCTAAATAAAATAAATTATTATCAATTTTTTTTGCCAAGTCTTTTATATAAAGGCACTTATAACCATTTTCTTTTAATTTGTTTTTAATTAAATTATTATTTTTAATTGTATTTTTTGTTGCAAAAAATAACACCTCTTTACTTAAATTGTTTATTTTTTTCTCATTTAACTGCATAGGTATGATTTTTACATTGTACATTTCTTTTATTTCTTTAAAAATAGTATAACTTAATGTATTGCATGCAAGAACAATTACACTAACTTTGTAATGTTTAATCAAATAATCTATATTTTGTTTTGTAATTTTTAAAAGTTTGTTTTTGGTTCTATTCCCATATGGCGAATTTTTATTGTCGCACAAAAAAACAAAGTCTTCGCTTAAATTTTTATAACATTCAAGCATAACATTTAATCCGCCAACGCCACTATCAATAAAACCAACCATATAAAAATGTTATGCTATATTGGATTTAATAGTTCCATAATTTCTGTTTTTTTTAAATCTGGACTAAAAACTTTGTTTAATGAATTTGCCAGTATCGTTGAACATCTTTCAACCATAAATTTAATATCTTTTGGCGCAACAACAATATCTTTATTTACACTATTTGATAATTCTCTTAAATTTAACATAAATGGAACACCAATAGTAATGCATTTAACATTAGTTGTTTCAAACGATATTTCTTTATTAAAGTTTAATGCACCACCGGGAATAATTCCTGTGTCTGACATTTGAAAACTATGACCAAGTCTTTTTATGTTGTTTGTTAAAAAACTATCAATCAAAACAATTAAATTTGCATTAATTTGTTTTGCAACACCGCAAACGATATCAAAAGTAGGCATTCCTGTAATAGCCTGAACATTTGGACAAATTGTGCAAACATTAGATTTTACAATTTTTTTATTTAAAAGTTTTGTGGGTAAAATTTTTTTGCAAGTTTTTTCTCCCAAACTATCAGCAACTATTTCTCCGTTGCCTAATCCACAAATCAAAATTGTATCATTTTCCAAAATATTTAATTTGGTTAAAAAACTCTTTATTTGTTTAGAAATTTCTTGTTCTAACATTCTTTGAATATTTTTGGGAGCAATAAACAAGTTTTTGCATGAAACAATTTTGTAACTTCCTTTTTTAAAATCACAATTTTCATTTTCAACATCCATGCATGAAACAACAATTCCACCAGATTTTATTTTTTCTTTAAAGCCGTATTTTCCATAATCAAAATCAGCCTCGTCAATCATTTTCATAATTTTATGTTTTGTAGAACTAAATAATATATTCAAAATATTAAAATATTTATTTTTTATAAAAAAAACATGTTGAAAAACAAATCAACATGTTTATTAAAATATTTAAAATTACTTACGATATATACTCAAAAACGCCCAAAATTTTTGATTTTATGTTTTGTTTTCCTTTCCCAAGTCTAGAATCATATGTTATTTGCCTTGAAGATACTTTTTCTAATTTGTCTTCTGTATTAACTGCCAAAGTTGGTGGAACTATTCCAAATTTTCCATACACAACATTTCCTTGCAGTTCTACATTCACAACCCTAAGCCCTTTTCTATAGCGGCTCATAACCTCAAATTCACCAATAGGAACATTTTTAATAAAACCTTTGCTTGTTACAACAGTTAATGCTCCCGATTCCATTACTTGGTCAGCAAATACAATTTCGTCCTTGTCGTCAATATTCATACCTTTAACTCCGGCTGTAACCCTTCCTGTTAATGGAATTTCTAAGTTTTCATAATTTAACACCATTCCATTTTTTGACATCATGAGTATTGATTTTTCTTTATGGAATGTTTGAACACCAACAACCCTATCATCATCTTTTAGTTTAATTGCTTGAAAATATGTTTTATTTACAAAATACTCGCCCAAACTTGTTTTTTTAACAAGCCCGTCTTTTGTAAAGAAAATTATTTCTTCATGCGACATAAGTTCTTCATCATCAATAACTCTTAGTTCAACAATTATTTCGTCTGGTTTAAAGTTTTTATCAAATTGTTGAAGTGTCATACCTTTATCACGCCACTTTGCTTCTTGAACTTTGCTTAAATTTATTTTTACGCAATTTCCAAGGTTTGTAAAAGCAAGTGCCTTTTGGCTTGTGAGTGCATTCCTAAGCACTGTATAAACATCGTTTAATGTTGAAGTATCAAGAAGTTCTTTTTGTGCCAAATTATAGTTTTTAAGTGGTATTGCCTTTATTGAATTTGAAGCAGTAACCCCAATAACAACTTCCCTTGCAAAACTTACATTTTCATCAACGGTTTCATACTTAATTTCATTAGAAGTTGTAACAACCGATTTTCTTGCCGATTTATATTGTTTTTTTATTGCTAAAAGTTCTTCTTTTACAACATTATACTGCAATTTTTTAGAGTTATAAATTGCTGTTAGTTCTTCAATTTTTATTTTCAACTCTTTAAGTTCTTGTTCAAGTTTATTTACTTCCAAATTTACAAGTCTAGCAAGTCGCATATCTAGTATTGCTTGTGCTTGTTTTTCACTAAGTAAAAATTTTTCTCTTAATCTTTGTTTTGCTTCGCTTGTGCTTGCTGATTTTTTAATAATTTTTATTACATCATCAATATTGTGAATTGCAATCAAAAGACCTTCAATGATATGCGCCCTATCTTTGCAAGCATCCAAATCAAATTTTGTTCTTCTGTGAATTATCTCTCTTTGGTATTCAACATAATATGAAATAATTTCCATTAGTCCCATTTGTTTTGGTTTTCCATCAGCAATTGCCACCATGTTTATACCAAATGTAACTTGCATTCCTGTTGCTTTATATAAATAATCTAATATTGCCTTTGCATTGCCATCTTTTTTTAATTTTATTACTGCTCTCATACCATGTTTATCAGATTCATCTCTAATTTCACTAATGGCAGAAAGTTTCTCTTTGTTTTGTTCTTTAAGTTCTGCAATTTTTTGAAGAAGTGCGACTTTATTTGTTTGATATGGAAGTTCTGTAATTACAATAGATTGTTTATCGCCTTCTGTTTCTATATTTACCGTTGCCCTTATTGTAATTTTTCCCTTGCCTGTTTTGTATGCATTAACAAGATCATCTCCAACAATAAGTTGTCCACCCGTTGGAAAATCTGGTGCTTTTATATAATGCATAATTTCATCAAGTTTTATTGTAGGTTTATTTATATACGCAACAACCGCATCACAGACCTCTGCAAAATTGTGTGGTGGAATGTTTGTTGCAACACCAACTGCAATACCAGACGCCCCGTTTACAAGCAAATTTGGAAATCTGCCTGGAAGCATATCAGGTTCTTTTAATGTATCATCAAAATTCAAACTCCAATGTACAGTATTTTTGTCTAAATCTCTAAGTAATTCCATTGCAAGCGGAGCAAGTCTTGCTTCGGTGTAACGCATCGCAGCAGCACTGTCGCCATCAATTGAACCAAAGTTTCCATGTCCATCAACAAGTATTTCATTCATACTATATGGTTGTGCCATTCTTACCATTGCGTCGTAAACAGAACTATCTCCATGTGGGTGATATTTACCCATACAATCCCCCACAATTCTTGCACTCTTACGATATGGTTTATCTGGTTCTAGCCCAAGTTCAAGCATTGAATACAAAATTCTTCTTTGAACAGGTTTAAGTCCATCTTCAACCCTTGGCAACGCTCTATCCATAACAACATGTTCAGTATATGGTATCATGCTATCATGCATAACATCTTCAAGAGACTTAAATATTAGTCCCCTTGATGAACCATTATCAAAACCATTTGCGTTTGTTTGTTGTTTTGGTAGTTTCTCCACTTTTTTTATTTCCTTTGTCTCGTCTTTTAAATTATCATTTTTAGTATTATTAAAATCTATATCATCTAAATTTATTTGACCTTTAATTATTGCCACATCTATATCTTCTTTTTCTTCTTTCAGTTCTAGTTCATCATAACAAATTTGTCCTAAAATTGGTTCTTGTGGCAAATTGTTTTCATCTTCCACAATTTCCCCCTAAGACAAAATTTCTTCTACAAACTTGTCCTCTCTGTTAAAGTTTGCGTGAAGAGCAATATATGCTTTTCTTGCATCAATATTGTCGCCCATCCAAGTTGTAACCATTTTTTCTGCTTCTGCAGCATCGTCAATGGTAACTTGAACAAGTGTTCTTTTCTCTGGATCCATGGTTGTTTCCCAAAGTTGTTCTGGATTCATTTCGCCAAGTCCTTTGTAACGCTGAATTTGATATCCTTTGCCAGCACGCTTAATTGCATCATTAAGTTCGTAATCGGAGTATACATACTCTTCATAATTCTTTTTATACACTTTGTATAATGGTGGGAGCCCAATATAAACATGTCCATCATTAATTAGATTGCGCATATATCTAAAAAAGAATGTTAAGAGTATTGCTCTAATATGTGCGCCGTCCTGGTCGGCATCAGACAAGATTATAACTTTGTTATATCTCAAATTATCTCCGTTATAATCTTCTCCAATTCCTGTTTCTAGTGCGCTTATAATGGTTCGTATTTCTTCGTTTGCAAGCACTTGGTCTATTCTTTTCTTTTCTGCATTTAGCGGTTTGCCTTTAAGTGGCAAAATTGCTTGAAACATTCTGTCCCTGCCTTGTTTTGCACTGCCACCAGCAGAATCCCCTTCCACAATAAAAAGTTCACTTTTATCACTTTTTTTCGATGTGCAAGATGCAAGTTTGCCAACCAGATTAAAGTTGTCGGCATTAGATTTTGCTCTTGAAAGTTCTTTTGCCCTTTTTGCGGCTTCCCTTGTTTTTGCAGCAGATTTTGCCTTTTCTATAACTGTTTGAGCAATTTTAGCATAATCTTTGTTTGCAAGAAGTTTATTGAGTTCAATAATTGTAACCCTTTCAACTTCTGTTTTTGCTTCTGGATTTCCAAGTTTAGTTTTTGTTTGACCCTCAAATTCTACATTGTGCATTTTTACTGCAAGAACACAAGTTATTCCCTCTCTAAAATCTTCGCCCAAAAAATTTTGTTCTTTTTCTTTTAGATAACCATTGTTTCTTGCATAATCATTAAAAACTTTTGTCCAAGCAGATTTAAAGCCTGTTTCATGCGTTCCACCCTCGGTTGTTGGAATGTTGTTCACATAACTAAAAGTATTTTCTGTATAGGAGTCTGTATATTCAACTGCAACTTCCAATTTAATTATGTCTGTTTCGCAAGAAAAATATAATGGTGATGAAAACAATCTTGTTTTCCCTTCGTCAATGTAAGCAATAAAGTCTTTTATGCCACCCTCATAGTGATATTCATTATGATTTCCCGTTCTTTCATCAAAGAGTGTAATTTTTAAACCCTTGTTTAAAAATGCAAGTTCTTTTATTCTTTTATTTATAATATCATATGAAAAAGTTATATCCCCAAACATTTTTTTGTCTGGTAAAAATGTAACCTTTGTTCCTTGAAGTTTTGTTGGACCAATGTCATGAAGCTCGCAAAGTGGCACACCACTTTTGAGTTTGCCATTTATATCGCGAGACGAAAATTCCATAAAATACTTTCTTCCGTCTTTATTTACTTCAACTTTAAGCCATTCGCTAAGTGCGTTTGTAACCGATGCACCAACTCCATGTAATCCACCCGAATAACTATAACTTTTGTTATTAAACTTCCCCCCTGCATGAAGTTGAGTGAACACAACCTCAACACCAGATTTTTTTAAAGTTGGATGAATGTCAACAGGTATTCCCCTACCATTATCACAAACAGTGGCACTGCCATCTTTGTTAATTTCAATGTTAATTGTATCACCAAAACCGTTTGAAATTTCATCTATGCTGTTGTCCACAATCTCCCAAAGAAGATGGTGAAATCCCTTTACCCCCGTTGTACCAATGTACATTCCCGGCCTTAACCTTACAGCATCTAAACCTTCAAGAACAACTATATCTTTTGAATCATACGAAACATTATTTGCCATTATCCCCACCGTTATTAGTAAATTTTATTATATATTTTAATAATATAATAAGACAATTTTTAATTTTTGTAAATGTTTTTTTTAACAAATTAGTTATAAACAATTTAATAATTTTTATAATGCACAAGTCATTTGATATATATAATTTTTAAAATATTTGCATAAATTAAATTACAAGATTAAAAATAATGTTTTTTTATTTTTAATTAAAATAAAATATTTGGAGATAAAATGAAGAAAAAAACAATAGTACTCACAGGTGGCGGGACGGCGGGCCACATAATGCCAAACATTGCACTACTTCCATATTTAAAAGAACATTTTGATAACATTTACTACATAGGTACAAACGCAATGGAAAAAGATATTGCCAAAAAAAACAATATTCCATTTTATGAAATTAATGCCACTAAATTTGTTAGAAAAATATCACTTGACACTTTTTTAATTCCTTTTAAACTTTTAAAAAGCATTTGTCAAGCAAAAAAACTTTTAAAAAAATTAAAACCAGATGTTATATTTTCAAAAGGTGGATATGTTTCAATTCCTGTTTGTATTGCTGGAAAAAAATTAAAAATTCCTGTTGTTAGTCATGAATCCGATTTAAGTATGGGACTTGCAAACAAAATCATCTTAAAATATGCAAATGTTGTTTGCACTAGTTTTGAAAGCACATCTACAACAAATAAAAAATGTGTATTTACTGGCTCTCCGGTAAGAAATCAAATATTTAAAGGCAATAAACAAAACATAATTAAAAAGTTTGATTATGACCAAACAAAAAAAACTGTAATGTTTATGGGTGGAAGTTTGGGTGCGACTGCAATCAATGAAGCAGTTTATCGTTCAATAAACGAACTTACAAACCTTTATAATGTTTTGCATATAAGCGGTAAGAATGGGAAAAAAATAACAGCAAAAAACTATTATCAAGTGCTTTTTACTGACAATATTGAAGACTTCTTTGACCTTTGCGATGTTTGTGTTTGTAGAAGTGGAGCAAATACAATTTTTGAACTTGCAAGCATACAAAAAAGTATGCTGTTAATTCCTTTGCCAAAAGGAAATTCAAGAGGAGACCAAGTAGAAAACGCAAAAATTTTTGAAAAAAACAAACTCGCAAATGTACTCTTACAAGAAAATTTAAACCAAAAAAACTTATTAGAGTCAATTGAAAAAACTTTAAAAAACAAAACTACATATTCAGCAAACTTACAAAATTTAGACTTAAAAAATGCCAACAACAAAATTGTTGACATAATACTAAAACAAATAAAATAATTATGTTATTTTAGGATAACCCATACCTTCAAGATTATAATTATGACAAATGGACCTACAACATCTAAGCAAGATTTTCTTTATTTGGTCAGGATTGTACTTTGGATATTTTTGAAATATTAAAGCACAAATTCCAGCAATCATTGGAGTTGCCACACTTGTTCCGCTAAGTTTAATATAACTATTGTCTTTACTGCATGATGTTATATCAACACTTGGAGCCACCAAATCGGGCTTTATGTTTGAAAATGCTGGCCCCCTTGAAGAAAAGTCTGCAATTTCAAAAAAACTTTCTTCATATTTTAAACCCATTCTATTATCATTAAATCCACCCACTGTAATTATTTTAGAACTTATTCCAGGACTTTTTATTGTTTTAAATTTTGGTCCACTGTTGCCCGCCGCCGCAACAACAACCACCCCATTATTCCATAATTTTTCTGCACCTTTCATGATTGGGTCATTAAAACCAATTGGCTCGCTTCCAAAACTCATACAAACAATTTTTATGTTGTATTTTTTTCTGTTATCATAAACCCATTGCATTGCATCTAAAATAACCATTGCATTGGCTTCACCGTTTTTGTCTAGTGCCTTAACAGAAATAATATTGCAATTTGGTGCAAATCCCCTAAATTTTCCAAAAGACAAAAGACCATTGCCCGCAAGTACTCCTGCAACAAAAGTTCCATGACCATTATCATCGTAATGTTTTTCTTTGTTGTTTATAAGGTCAACAAATTTTATTATTCTGTTGTGTCCCAAAACAAAGTCAAAATGAGAACTTATACCTGTGTCAATAACGGCAACATTAACCCCTTCCCCACCAAAATCTAGGTTGTCTGCCCCCATTATTTTTCGTGCAACATTGGTTAGTGCCATAACCTGAGATGACAATGCGACATATTCAATAAAAGGCAAATTTTCAAAACTAAAAATTGTCTCTTGATTTGATGATATTGCAATTAAATTTAAAAATTTATATTCTCTTAACACTTTTATATTTTTACTTTCAAAAAAACTTCTTGCTTTGTTAAAGTTGTTTACATAAACCAAACAAGTATGTTTTTCATCTTTATTTGAAAGTGTAAATATTTTTTCTAATCTCACATCTATTTTTTTCATATTACATTTTATTTAATTTGATTTAAAATTGTCATTAAATTATTTTTTTGTTCTTCATTTAAAAAAGGCATCACTTGATTTAAAGAATTTTTTAAATCATCAAAATTAAATGTGCCATCTTTTTTTTGGTTGTCAACTTGTTTTAATAATTCATTTAAAAGTTGGTTAGAATTCATGTTTTTGTATGTACCGTAAAGTTCTTCAATACTTTTTTCTTTTTGTGTATTTGTGTTCTTTGCATTTTCTTTGTACTCTTTGCTTTCTGTTTTTGCGTTATTAATGGATTTACTTTCATCTGCGTTTTTAAATTCACTCAGTTTCATAAACACTCCTTTAACTAAATTAATATATGCATGCATATAATATTTAGTGATGGAGTTATTATGAATAATTTATTAAATAGCCTTTTTTCTTTTCTTCCAAATTTAAGCAACTCAAATTCACAAAATAGTGGTGGTAATAATAATCAACCAAGCAGTGAAAACAATCAAAATAATTTTAATATAAATGCGTATCCATACATTAACACTAATTTTGATGGTCAAAACTTTTCAAGCGATGGCACTGTAAATCAAACAAATAATAATCAATCTAATATGCTAAGTAAGCTACTGCCACTTCTTATATCAAACAAAGGAATAAACGAAATATTACCAACTTTAAGTGGCTCTAACCCACTAATTAGTTCAATATTGTCAAATAAAAATGATAGTGAAAAAGAGCAAAAAATTGAAAGCGACAAAATTGATGTGTCATCATACACAAAAATTGAATAAGTTACATAATAAAAACAACCTTCATATCATGGTATGGAGGTTATTTTATGCGATACATTTACAGAACATATGAAGAACACCCCTACATTGATATGCGAGCAAACTGCCATCGTCCAAATAATTTAGGGTGTGGATTTAACTATGCATGCAACAACTGTCATCCAAACAATTTTCCATGGTTTCCACAATTTCCTACATGCAATCATCCATGCACACCAAATGTACCATGTAATAGAAATTGCCAAAGACAAAATTGTTCGTGCGATGAACTAATTTACTTACTTAGCGGAATTATTATCGGCAAAACTCTAAATTAAAAAATGCTTAAAAGAATTCTTTTAAGCATTTAATTTAAATAAGTTTTTCCCAATCTTTTAATAATTCTTGCATTTTATTAAACACATAATCAAATGTTTGTTTATTATCTAAATCAACTCCTGCAATTTTCAAAAGTTCTACAGGTGGTTTCGTTGAACCCATTGTTAAAAATTTTCTATAACCTTGCAAAGTTTCCTTATCTCCTGCACAAATTTTATTTGCAATTAAAAATGCAGATATTAGTCCTGTTGCATATTTGTAAACATAAAACGAAGAATAAAAGTGTGGTATTCTTGACCATTCATATTTTATTTCGTCAACCAGTTCAACATTTTCGCCAAAATATTTTTTATTTAAATTATAATAATAATCGTTTAGTGCTTGTGATGTTGTATCAAGCCCCTTTTCATAACAAGAGTGAACATGTTCTTCAAATTCAGCAAAAAGGGTTTGTCTAAATATTGTTGAGTAAAACATTTTAAATAAATAATCATAATAATAAACCTTTTCGCTATTTGTTTTTGCATTTTTTAAAAGATAATTTATTATAAGCATTTCATTTACTGTTGAAGCAACTTCGGCAACAAATATTTCATATCCAGCCTTTTGAATAGGCTGATTTTTATTTGAATAATATGTGTGCATACTATGTCCAAGTTCATGACCAAGTGTAAAAACATCGTTTATTGTGTTTTCAAAATTTAAAAGCACAACAGGATTTTTTGAATAAAATCCCCAACTAAACGCTCCCGTATCTTTTCCCTTGTTTGCATAAACATCAAGCCATCTATCACTCTTTGCAGTGTCTAGCACAGCAACATAATCATCACCCAAAACTCTTGTTGCACTTTTAACAATTTCATATGCTTCTTCAAAAGAATATTCTTTTTCATTAGGCATTGTACCAGCACGCATGTCATATACTGCCAATTTATCCAACTTTAAAATTTTTCTTTTTAAATCAAAAAAATTATGGAACACGCTCAAATTATCATTTACACATTTAACCAAGGTATCGTAAACAGATTTATTTACTTCTTCGGCATATAAGGATGCTTCCAAACTTGAATTAAAATGTCTAATTTTTGAATAAAAACAATCGCTTTTAACACTGCCCATATAAATTTCTGTAATGGTGTGATTTAATTTTCCATATGCTCCGTTCATACTAATATATGCATTCTTTCTAAGTGTCCTATCTTGTGATTGTGAATATTTTGAATAAACTGAATTGTTCATTTCATAAACTTTACCATAAGAATCTTTTATATCATCAAATTTAACATCAGCAGTGTCAAATTTATCAAAAATACTTGAAAACTGTCCCGAAAACTCATCAGTTCCAGCAAGTAATTTTTCTTCATTTTTTGACAGCATATGTTTTTTATTTTTTAAGATATTTTTAAAATATAAATCATAATTTTTAAATTTTTCATCACTTATTAAATCATTTAAAAACTCGTCATCAAGTTCTTTAATTTCGGCAGAAATAAATGCTGTATTTTCATCTATTTCAACACTTAATTTTTCTATTTTATTTAATAAGTTTTGAGAAGTTGAATTTGTGGAATCTTCTTTTGTTAAAAGGCTTGCATAAACATATAAAAGCCCTGTATTAAAAGAAATTTTATTTTCAAATTCTAAACATGAAAAAATATTTTCTTTATTATTTAATTTATTTTCATATTTTAATATTTCTTTATAATTATTTTTTACATAATTAAATAAATTGTCCCACTCTAATGTATCTTTAAAATAACCAGATAAATCCCATTTATATTTTTGTTCAATTTCTGCTCTTAATTTCATTTTAATTTCCTTTATTTATTTTTTAATTTTTGAAAATATTTCCATGGCACATATAAAGATGATGGATATGAAACAAAAGTTAGTTTTTGTTTTGTTGTTGGATGAATAAAAGAAAGTTTATACGCCCACAGTGCTAAATTATTATTTACATTTTCTCCATATTTACTATCCCCAAAAATTGGAGTTTTCATGCTTGACATTTGAACTCTAATTTGATGGCTTCTTCCCGTTTTTAGTTTTACATTAACAAGCGAAAGTTTATTTTGGTATGTTTCTATTACTTTGTAATCAAGCTCGGCTCTTTTAGAACCTGTTTCATTTTGCGATGAGATATAAACTTTGTTTTGCTTTTCATCTTTTTTAAGATAGTGCACAAGCGTAGCACTATTATTTTGTGGCACTCCACACAAAACCGCAAAATAACTTTTTTCAAAATCTTTTGTTTTGATTTGCTCGCTTAGTCGTTTTGCGCTTTTAGAGGTTTTTGCAAACACCATAACACCACCTGTCGGTCTATCTAATCTATGCACAAGACCAACATAAACATTACCTTGTTTATTATATTTTTTTTTAATATACTCTTTAACAACATTAAGCATATCTAAATCATTTGAACTGTCTTGTTGCGAAGGAACATTTTGTGGTTTTATGCAAACTAAAACATGGTTGTCTTCATACAAAACATCTACCATGTTTTCACTCCGCTTGCTCCACATGGCAAAATTAAATTATCCTTGCATTTTATTCCAACCTCGTAAGCATCAATATTGTTTTCGCCAAAAACAAGTTGCAAAATGTTTCTAATAACAATAGGTTGAAGCCCTGTTGTATAAGAATTTATTAAAACAAATAATGGATTATCCGACAAAACTTGTTTTGTAAGTTTAACAAAATCAAACAAACTATCTTCTATTTTCCACATTTCACCACTTGGTCCTCTCCCATAACTTGGTGGATCCATTATTATTGCATCATATTTATTGCCCCTTCTAATTTCACGCTCAACAAACTTTTTACAATCATCAACAATATATCTAACAGGTTTTGTATCAAAATTGGAAAGTTTCATGTTTTGTTTTGCCCTATCAACCATGTTTTTGCTTGCGTCCACATGAGTAACGACTGCCCCTGCACTAGTACACGCAACAGTAGCCCCGCCAGTATAAGCAAATAGATTTAAAACTTTAATTTCTCTATTCGCATTTTTTATTAAATTTATCATCATGTCCCAATTTACTGCTTGTTCAGGAAACAGCCCTGTGTGTTTAAAGCCCATAGGTTTGATTAAAAATGTAAGATTTCTCCAACCAATCGTCCATTCATCTTTCATTTTTGTTAGATATTCCCATTCTCCACCACCAGATGAACTTCTGTGATAATGTGCATTTAAATCTCTAACCCTTAAATCTTTACCCAAATTCCAAATAACTTGTGGGTCTGGCCTAAGAAGTTTATACTCTCCCCACCTTTCCAACTTTTCTCCATTTGATGTAGAAATCACTTCATAATCTTTCCATTCGCTGTTATATTTCATTTTTTTTTACCTTTCATTAATAGTTTTCAACAATCTTGTTTAGTTCCATATAATCTGATGATGTTATAATACCAACAGGGGTCTCTCCCATTTTCCCATATTTTGTTAAAATTACGCACAACAATTTTCTGTTGCTAAAAAACATATTCATAATTTCTTCAACTGTAACATCAATACTTGCAACTTCAAAATATCTTTTGTTTGTTGGCATTGTTACAATTTCTTCAATTGTTTTATCATTTAAAAAATCTGAGCATACGCCACCATTAAGCATATAATCTCCAAATGCATCAATAATTTTTTGACCATTTGCAACTCCAATCAAAACACCCTCTTTAAAAACAGGTATGTTTGAATATGTTGTTTGTGCCATAATTTCAATTACATTTAAAACAGAAACATCATAAGATACTGTAAATACATCATGAACGCAATTTGTTTCTATCACTTTTGGTGGCGTAAAAATAAGCTTTGCAATTTTTTCAAGTTTTTCAACCACATCAGTGTGAGGTTCTGCTATTAAATATTTATCGTTAGAGTTGTGAATAATAGCATTCCTTAATCTTCCAAAATCTATTAAATCATCTTCATATCTTCTTACCACATGATTAAAAACAACAGCTTTTCTAATCATATCCGAAAAACTCATACTTCTTTTAAAATTATATTGCACTCTTAATTGATAATCAATTTTATTATAAGCATCTATAAATCTAACAGCATTGCTTTTTTCCAAATCTTTTTCCCCCTTGTTATAATTTGTAATTTTATTAATATTAGTGTATTAAATACCAATAAAAAATGCAAACAATTTAACAAATCATAAAAAAATATTGATTTTTTTTTATTTTTAATATACAATAATATTGCTGTGCTAAACGGGGAGTTAGTGGTTCTCTGAATCTACAATCCACTATATGTAGAGTTGACCAACTGACTGAGGTTCAAGCGCACATATTTGTTTTATTATTTAGACATGTTGAAATCAAGGTCTTATGCAATAGACCACTTGCGAACCATGTGAGGTCCTGGCGGAAGCAACATTAAACTTGTGTGCTATGTGATGTAAGGTTGCTTTGGTGGAGTGAATAAATAATGAGACGATATGTGAACTTTTATCGAAGCAGTCGCACAGCTTTTTTTTATGAAAAAAAGACAGCTAGAATTATCTAACTGTTTTTTTTATTCATTAAAAGGATTTTCCGTTATATTTAAAGCTTTAAAAATTATTTTTTTAGTTTCTTCTCTATCAAAATCATTAGCAACTAAAATGTGCAAAACTTTTAAATTTAATTTATTTAAAATTTCCACCAAAAAAGGGTCTTGCTCTTCTAAATTTTCATCGTTAAAAGATTTATCGTAAATATCAATAACCAAAACAGGATGCATTGATTGTTCTCCAAAAACAACAAAATCAAGAGATTTATCAGCCACAAGATTAAAAATGGTTTTATCCCCATCAGGAACAACTAATGTGTTTAATGCAACTTTTGGAACAGCAACAAATCTTCTTGGTAAAATTGAATTAAGATATTTCCAAAACAGCAACTCTTTTCTAACCATAAAAGTTTCTTGAACAACTAAATGAACATTTTTAACCGTTGTTTCTTGCTTTTTATGTTTTACTTTTTTTTCCTTAATCTTCTTAACTTTTGGCAAACTTGTTTTTTTCTTATTTTTAATAAATTTAAAAAGCCAGCCCAAAATCATCAAAGCAAAGCAAACTCCAACAATAATAATAATTGCCATAACTAACTCCTTTTATTGCCAATCAATTTTGGTTTTTTTATTTTGTTTTAAAATTTCATTTATTTTTGAAAAATGTTTGCAACCAAAAAACCCATTATATGCCGAAAGTGGACTTGGGTGTGCACTTTCCAAAATATAGTGCCATGAATTTGATATAAGTGGTTTTAATGCTCTGGCATCTCTGCCCCATAATACAAATATTACAGGTTCTTGTCTATCATTTAAAAGTTTTATAATTTTTGATGTAAGGTTTTCCCACCCGATGTTTTTATGCGAATTTGCCTGCCCTTTTCTAACTGTTAACACAGCATTTAACAAAAGTACACCTTGTTTTGCCCATCTTGTCAAATCTCCATTTTGAATACATTTTATATTTAAATCATTTTCAATTTCTTTAAAAATGTTAACAAGTGACGGCGGAATTTTTGTTGAAGATGGAACAGAGAAACTCATTCCCATTGCCTGATTTGGCTCATGATATGGATCTTGACCAATTATAACAACTTTAACATCTTCAAATTTTACCAAGTTTAGTGCCGAAAATATATTTTCCATTTTAGGATATATTGTATAATTCGAATACTCATCAGTAAGTTTATTTAATAAAAGCGAAAAATAAGGCTTTTCAAATTCATCTTTTAACCTATCATACCAATTCTTGCATAATTTTATCATGCTTAAATGGTATCACATAACTAAAAAATAGTCAATAAACGACATAAATTAAACACCTAAACCGTATGCTTATTTAAATTTTATATATTAAATTTGCAAAATTGAAATTTTTATGATATACTAATAACAATTAGGAGAATAATATGACAAGTAGTGATGTAAATATTGCGTTATCTAGTATGTTTTCAATTTCAATTGTAAGCACTGGTGTATATGAAATAAAATCAAAAGCAACCTTTCAAAATGGCGAAAACATAAAGATATATCTAGTTAATGAAAAAAATGAGTGGTATTTAACCGACAAAAAAAACACATTAAAATATATGAATGAAATATATGACCTTAAATCAAACGATGTTAAAAGTTGTATTTCTGCTGTTATAAAAATTTATGGTTTTACCATCACCGCTGGTGAACTTAAAGGAAAAGTTTTTGATGAAATTGAGCTTCAAAACAAAGTGTTTGATTACATAATGTGCATTGGTCAACTTGTTAATATGTATGCCTTTTTTGATAAACCCGAATAACATTAACTAAAAAACTCTATCTTGATATTTCAAGATAGAGTTTTTTAGTGTAAATTTGCCAAATATTCGTTTATTGATGCAGATGCCACTGCACCATCTCCACATGCTGTAACAATTTGCCTTAGAGGAGTATTTCTAACATCTCCACCAGCAAAAACCCCTTCAATGTTTGTTTGCATTTTTTCATTTGTTACAATGTAGCCACTTTCATTTATTTCTACGCCTTCAAATATTTCTGTGTCAGGTTTTCTTCCAACTGCAACAAAAATAGCATTAACTTTTATTGTTTGTAAATTATTTGTCTTTTTATCTTTTACAACAATTTCACCAACTTTGTTATCTCCATTTATTTCAACAACTTCGCTAGACAAAACAAGTTGAATTTTTCCAGAATTTGCAATGTCTTTAATTCTTTTAACAAGAATTTCATCCCCCCTAAACTCATCCCTGCGATGAATTAAATATATTTTATTTGCCAAATTAGACAAATACAAACAATCTTCCAAACTTGTGTTTCCCCCGCCAACAATTGCAACATCTTGATTTTTAAACAAAGCCCCATCGCAAGTTGCACAATAACTTACTCCACGGCCAATAAATTGCTTTTCTCCAATTGCTTTTAGTTGCCTACTTGATGCTCCGGTACAAATATAAACACTTTTTGATTGATATAAACCATTAATTGTTTTTATTGCTTTAATATTATTTTTTAAATCACAAGAAACAACTTCTTCAAATTTAAATTCCACACCCAATGCACTTACTTGCTCATACATTTGCATTGCAAGAGTAACACCATCAATTTTTTCTATGCTTGGAAAATTCTCTATTTTTGTTGTTAAAGTCATTTGACCACCAACCATTCCCTTTTCTAGCACTAAAACCTTTTTGCCTGCCCTATAACAATAAAGTGCACAAGTAAGACCACTTGGTCCACCACCGATTATTATAACGTCATACATAAAAACTCCTTGCGTATAATTTAACATAAACAAATATTTATGTAAACTTATTTATAATTTTTAACTTTAATATTATATGTGAAAAAAATAAAAAAACCACCAGCACAAGTAGTGTGAACCCCATTTAGTGGACAATTAAATAAAAAGCACTGCTATGGTATTTGTATATCTAGTGTAGGCTAGCCTGCACTAGATATTTTTTGTTGCCTTACATTGTAAGGACTTTGTTTGTAT
>CALWDY010000009.1 GCA_944376825.1 uncultured Clostridia bacterium | reverse complement strand
ATGTATAAAAAATAAAAGGAGAAGAGATGAGAAAAAAGAGCAAACTTTTTTTAAGCATGGCAAGTATGGTGCTTACCGTTGCACTATTTTGCTTTGGCGTGTATGCAGCACTAGGCGTAAGTTACACAATTTCAGGAAGTGTTGTGTATCAAGTTAAAGATGTGTTTGTAAACATACAAACATCACTGTACATGTCAAAAGATACATCGCTAACAGACCAAGTAACGCTAAATGATAATGTTGCGTTGTTTGAATCAAATCAAAGTGATGTTATGACGCAAACAAACACCGAAAAGTTGGCATATAGTGATGGACTTTCTACATACAATCCAGACACGGGAGAAATAACAAACTCCGGCGAAGCGGTTAGCAAAACAAGTGCAAACATACCAATCAACTATGGTTCGTATGAAGCGGGAGCAAAAGGTTTTGCATATTACATAGTTGTAAAAATAACAAACTATGGAACAGAAGATGTGAATGTAACAGTGACAAATAATATAAACAGCACAGCAATAAACAGTTTAACAAAAGTAAGTGGAAGCACAACAATATCTGCAAGGGAAGGAGCAAGCAACTACTCAACAAAAAACATAGTAATAGGATTAGCACTAGACGATGCAACACAAAGTATTGATAATGTAATTTTTAATGTATCAATTTTAATTGAAAGAGATACTCCAATCACGGAGACGGAATTGAATGCACAAGGCATGTTATTACATGTTATTGATGAAACGAGGACAGAAATAATTATCGAATCAGAAGCCGGAAAAGATAATGCTACCCTTAAAATTCCAGAAATTGTAAAGGCTAACAATGGAAATGTATATAAAATAACTGCGATTAGTACTAGGTCAGATGGGAATAACTATTTAGAAACAATGGTACTTCATGAATCAATAAAAGTAATTTACGAACCAAGTAGTTTTAGGGAATTTACAAAACTACAGAATTTGTATATACAAGGACAAGATTTTGTTAAAAATTTATCTGACTACTCAAGTTCAATTTTTTATCCACAACATAGACTTTTAAATACCATAACAAACCTTTATGTAAAAACTGGGTTAAATGTAGGAACGGGAATAACAAATTTATTTACATTACAACCTGCAACTGAAACAAAAGACGGGGTTGAATATTCTGTTTATGTAAAAAATTAAGTAAATTTTTCTTTTTAATAATTTTAAAAATCTTGCATAATGTGCAAGATTTTTTATTTTTCTCACTTTTCAAGTTTGTTGACGAAATAATTTTATTATGATATATTTAGTTGTTATTAGTTTGTATATTTTTCAACAAAAAATAGTTTTGCAAAAATTTTGCAAACTGTTTGTTAGTTTTAAGGAGACACTATGAAGAAAGAACTAGAAAGAATTCCAAATCTTGCAAAAGTTCAGGAAGAAGTTTTAGAGTATTGGAAAGAAGACGACACTTTTAAAAAATCTGTCAACAAAAATTTAGGCAAAGAAAAAGTTTTTTATGATGGTCCACCATTCCCAACAGGAAAGCCACACCATGGAACAGTGCTTGTTTCGTTTATAAAAGATATGGTTTCAAGATATTTAACAATGCAGGGCTATTCTGTGCCAAGAACATGGGGTTGGGATTGTCATGGTCTTCCAATAGAAGTTCAAGCAGAAAATGCGCTTGGAATAACCGACAAAACTCAAATAGAAAACGAAATTGGTGTTGATAAATTTAACGACAAATGCCTTGAAATTGTTTCTCAAAACAATGATGCTTGGAGAGAATATGTAAACGAAATGGCAAGATGGGTAGATTACGACAACGCATATAAAACCATGGACACCGACTTTATGGAAAGCGTTATTTGGGCATTTAAAGAACTTTATAATAAAGGTTACATTTATAAAGATTACAGAGTTACACCATATTGCACAAGATGTGAAACTCCACTATCTATCAGCGAAACAAGAGAAAGCGATTCAACAAGACCAAAACAAGACAGATGGGTTATTGCAAAATTTAAAACACAAGAAGAAATAAATGGCAAGCCTGTTTACTTTTTGGCATGGACAACAACACCTTGGACGCTTCCTTCAAACATGGCACTTGCCGTTGGCGAAGCGATAGATTATGCCTATTTGGAAGTGGGCAATGAGATTTTTGTGGCTGGAAAAAGTAGTATACCAAGTTATAAAAATGTGTTTGGAGAAGATGCAAAAATTGTAAAAGTTGTAAAAGGTAGTGACCTTGTTGGAAAAACATACACTCCACTTTTTAGTTTCTTTGAAAATAAAAAAGAAGATGGTGCATTTAAAGTTATTGCAGTAGATTTTGTTGAAGAAGGCGAAGGCATTTCAATAGTTCACATTGCGCCGGCATTTGGTGAAGATGACTATTGGGCATGCAAGAAAAATAATGTTCCGCTTGTTTGTCCTGTTGACGAAAAAGGGCATTTTAACAGCGAAGTAAAAATGTTTGAGGGCAAGCATGTTTTTGACACAAACAATGATGTTGTAAAATATTTAAAAGAAAAAAATTTATTTGTTAGTGATGGCAGTTTGGTTCACAATTATCCACATTGTTGGAGATGTAATAAGCCACTAATATACAAAGCAATGGACGCTTGGTATTTTAACATTGAAAAAATAAAACAAGATTTAATAGAAAAAAATCAAGAAGTAAATTGGGTTCCAGACTATATAAAAACTGGTAGATATGCAAATTGGCTTGCTAATGCAAGAGATTGGAACATATCTCGTAACAGATATTGGAGTACTCCAATTCCTGTATGGCAATGTGATAAATGCAACCATACAGAAGTTTTGGGAAGCAAAGCAGAAATTGAAAAGGCAAGTGGAATTAAACTTGACAACTTGCACAAACAATACATGGATAAAGTAATTTATGCTTGTCCACACTGTGATGGAACAATGCGTAGAATAAGCGAAGTTTTGGACTGCTGGTTTGAATCTGGAAGTGTTCCTTTTGCAAGACTTCACTATCCTTTTGAAAATAAAGAACGGTTTGATAGTCATTCTCCATCAGATTTTGTTGTAGAGTACACGGGTCAAATAAGGTGCTGGTTCTACTATTTGCATGTTTTGTCAGTTGCTTTATTTAATAAACCTGCATACAAAAATTGTATTGTTCATGGAACGGTGCTAGACAAAGAAGGCAAAAAACTTTCAAAAAAATCTAAAAATTACACCGATCCAATGCAACTTATGAAGACATATTCAACAGATGCGTTTAGACTTTATATGTATCAGTCTCCTGTTATGCTTGTAAACGATATGGTGTTTGATGACAATGGGCTTAAAGATTGTTTGCAACAATTTATATTGCCACTTTATAACTGTGCATATTTCTATACTAGTTATGCTCAAATTGATGGTTTTATTGGAGATGTTTACAATAAACCAAACCCAGAAAATAAACTTGACAAGTGGATACTTGCAAAACTTTATAGCACTGAAAAACAAATAAAGAAGAGCATGGACAACTATCAAATAGATGAATATGTAAAACCTATTCAATCACTTATAGATGGGCTTAGCAACTGGTATATAAGAAGGTCAAGACGCCGTTTTTGGGGTAGTGGACTAGGCAAAGACAAAAAAGACGCCTATGAAACACTTTATTATGTTTTAATAAATACATGCAAAATTATGGCGCCAATAACACCTATTACAACCGAAAAAATCTACACAAGTTTAACGGGGCGTGAAAGCGTGCATCTTGAAGATTGGCCAAATATTGATGAAAAATATAAAAATCAAACTTTACTTGAAGAAATAGAAATTGTGCAAGACATTATTCATCTTGCAAGAGGAATAAGAAACAAATATAACATAAAAAACAGACAACCTTTGTCATTGCTTCAAGTTGCTTTTTCAAATGAAAAATATTATGACCTTGCAAAGGACTATGCGGATATTATTAAGGAAGAATTAAATGTTAAAAACATTGAATTTATAAGCGATATATCAAACATAGCAACCGTAAAATATAAAATTAATTTCTTGTCTGCGGGCAAAACTCTTGGAAACAAAATTCCACTTATTTTAAAAGAAATAAACGGTGGAAATATTAGATACGAAAATGGTTTATATTATATTGGAGCAAACGATGAGTATAAACTAAACAAAGAAGATATATTGGTTTCATATGATGCAAAGTCTAACAAACCTGTTTTAAATGATGGAGATATTGTTGTTTCGTTAGATTTAACAATAACACCACAGTTAAAGCAAGAAGGAATTGCAAGGGAAGTTGTAAGAAATATTCAAGATGCTAGAAAACAACTTGACCTTCAAATAACTGATAGGATTAATGTTGAAATTGACGGAGATTTAACAAGTGACCTTATAAACTACATTTGTAATGAAACACTTGCTGACGAAACCACAATTTTAGATGATGATGCAAATGTATCTTTTGAAATTGAAGATGTTAAAGTAAAAATAAAAGTTAAGTAAAAAATAAAAAAACACTAATTTTTTTGTTACAAAATTGGTGTTTTTTTGTTTTTATGTTTGATTTTGTCAAAAATTACATAATATTGTGCAATTATTTTTTTGATGTGATATAATAAAAATATGAATGCAATTTCAATAGTGTTTTTAGTTGTTTCTATTTTGGCAGTTTGCACTGTTATATATTTGTTATGTTCTAGTGAAGTTAAATATTTAACAACAATAAAACGAAACTGTCTAATGGCAAAAATTGTAACAAAATATACATATAAATATATTGATAAATATAAAATAGATTTCTCTTGGTGGGAAGATAAAAAAATAGAGAATGTTGAACTTACTTCTTTTGATGGATTAAAACTTAAAGGCTATTTTATTGATAACAACACAAATAACATTGCGGTTGTTGTTCACGGATATGGGGCAAAGGCAATGGAAATGCAACAATATGTTAAACTATTTTATGAAAAAGGTTACAGCATATTGACCTTTGACAATCGTGGTCATGGTAAAAGTGAAGGCAAAATTATATCAATGGGATATTATGACTGTAAAGATTTAAGCGATTGGGTAAACTATATTGTAAAAAGATATCCAAAATCAAATGTTGTGGTTTTTGGACTTAGCATGGGTGGCGCAACCGTGTGTATGTATAGTGGAATGGAAAAACCAAAAAATGTTAAAGCAATAATAAGCGATTGTGCATATTCAAGTGCTTATGATGTTTTTAATAACATTGCAATTAAAAGCATAATACTTTCGTTTATTTCAACAATGAAAGTTTATAATATTTACCTAAAATACAGGGCAGGATTCAAACTTACCGATGCATGCCCAAAAGAAAATGTAAAAAAATGCGATGTGCCCATTTTGTATATTCATGGCGACAGGGATTTGTTTGTGCCTTTTTATATGCGTGATGTTTTGTATAATAACACAAATGCAAAACTAAGACACAAACTTACAATAAAAGGTGCTGGACATGCGCTGAGTCTGCCACAAAAAGAAACAAAATATAAAATGATAGTATACAAATTTTTAAATGAATATGTAGAAAAATAACTAATAAAATATTTAGTTTCATATAATATTTTTTTTATTAATAGTTGAAACTAAAGAATAAAAGTGCTAAACTATTTCAGTTTTAAGGAGAAAATATGGAGATAGAAGCAACAAACTTTATAGAAGACATAATAAATAAAGATTTAAAAGAAGGAAGGTGCAACCATGTCCAAACCCGTCATCCGCCAGAGCCAAGTGGATATTTGCATATTGGACATGTTAGAAATATTGTTTTAAACTATGGCTTGGCACAAAAATATGGTGGTGTTTGCAATCTTAGATATGATGACACTAATCCACAAAAAGAAAGTCAAGAGTTTGTTGATTCTATCCAAGATGATGTTCGTTGGCTTGGTTACAATTGGCACGAAATTCATTATGCAACAGAATATTTTCAAATGAATTATGAAGTTGCTGTCAAACTAATAAAAGAAGGCAAGGCATATGTTTGCGATCTTAGCCCAGAAGAATTATCACAGTATCGTGGAACTTTAACAGAACCAGGCAAAAACAGTCCATACAGAGATCGAAGTGTTGAGGAAAACCTAGATCTTTTTGAAAGAATGAAAAATGGCGAATTTGAAGCAGGTTCAAGATGTTTAAGAGCAAAAATAGACATGTCAAGTCCAAACATGAATATGCGTGATCCTGTTATATATAGAATTCAATATCTCAATCATCAAAGAATTGGCAGAAGTTGGAATATATATCCAACATACGATTTTTCCCATCCACTTGATGATTGTTATGAGGGTGTAACACACTCAATTTGTGGCCCGGAATTTGAAGACCATAGACCACTTTATAATTGGGTAGTAGAAAACAGTGGTCTAACAAATCATTCTCGCCAGGTTGAATATGCAAACTTATATATTAAAGGAGCAATACTTGGCAAAAGATTTATCAAAAAACTAGTCCAAGATGGTTTGGTTACCGGCTTTGATGATCCAAGACTTTACAGTTTAAGAGGACTTCGCAGACGCGGTGTTCTTCCAAACAGTTTAAAAAACTTTGTTATTGCTGCCGGAATTTCAAAAAGCAATTCACTTATAGATCCAGAATTTTTAAATCACTTTATTCGTGATGAATTAAATGGGGTTTCAAAAAGAGTTATGGCAGTTTTAAATCCAATTAAACTTGTAATAAATAATTGGCAAGAAGACAAAGAAGAAGAAATTGAACTTGAAGATTATCCACAAAATGAAGAAACAACAAAAAGAAAATACTATTTTGGAAAAACAAGTTTAATAGAAAGAGAAGATTTTATTGAAGAACCAAATCCTAAATTTTATAGATTATATGTTGGTGCCGAAGTTAGGCTTAAAGGTGCCTACATTATAAAATGCACTGGTTTTGATAAAGATGAAAACGGCAATGTAACAACAGTTTATGCTGATTATGAAGAGGGAACAAAGTCAGGCACAAATTGCACAAAAAAAGTAAAAGGTACAATTCACTGGGTTAATCCAAACCATGCAAAAAAAGTTGAAATAAGATTGTTTGAAAACCTTGTTGATGAAGAAAGCCAAGAAGAAGTTGAGGGGCAAGAAAGAGCAACAGGTGATTTTAAAATAAATCCAAATTCAAAAGTAATTTTAAACAATTGTTATGTAGAAGACACAGTAAATTATAGTTTTGACGATAGATATCAATTTATAAGAAATGGATATTTCTGTTTAGACAAAGACACAACTGAAAGCAAGATGGTATTTAACAGGACTATCACTCTTAAAGACACCAAAAAAAAATAACAAAAAAAGAGCTCACAATTTCTTTGTTTCTGGCGAATTTTGCCACACAGTCATTTGCGTAAGCAAACTCCTGCGTGGTCAAAAATCGCCGAGCCTCGAACTTGTGGCTCTTTTTTTGTTATTTCACTTTATCAATATTAAACAAATAATCAATTTTATAAATATAAAAACAACACTCCTGCGAGTGCCCATTGTGCGAGCCTCGCTATAATGGCTCTTTTTTGTTATTTCGCTTTATCAATATTAAACAAATAATCAATTTTATAAATATAAAAACAACACTTCTGCAAGTGTCCATTATGCGAGCCTCGAACTTGTGGCTCTTTTTTTGGTATTTCTATTTATCTATATTAAAAAAATATATTCTATTTTTAAAAGTGTTATAAAATTAAACTTTTTGTAATCAAACCACACGAGCATTGCAAAATGCTCTTTTTTGATATTACTATATAATACCTTTTATTACAAACTTTATATTGTTTTGTTTTGGGCGAACTTTGTTACCTTAGTTTGCGAAAGCAAAAACTTGAAAAAAAATTAGTAAAAAAAATGAAGTTGATACAAAACAATGTCGTTTTGAACTATAACTTCATTTTTTTATGTATTTTAATTTTCATTATGTTAGTTTAATTATCTTCATCTTCTTCATTATAAAATATATTTTTAATATCTTCAACTGGATGGTTGTTTAGTTCTTCTTTGCATGCTTTTAAAAGTTGGTCTTTCATGTCTGCCAAAAGTCCAGCATATTGGAAAGCGGCAACTGTTTCATGTCCGCCACCTCCCATAGATTTTGCTATTTGTGCAACATTAAAATTGCTTTTTCCCCTTAAACTTACATAATAAGAATTATCTTCTTGTTTAATTGCAAGCACCGAAATGTCAACACCTTTAATTTCTATGCCATGATTTACAATTCCAAGAGTATCTTCAAAAGTTGCATTACATTCGGCAAGATCTTGTTTTGTAAGTTTCATAAAAGCAATTCTATCGCCCGACATAAAAGTTAAACTGTCTAGCGCCTGTTTAAGCAAAAAGGCCTTGTTTTTTGTGTTGTTTTTAAAGAAAAATTCGTTTAAGATTTCAACATTAATATTTCTACCAATAATGTCTGTAATAACTTTATGTGTGTTTATTGTTATTGTACCTTGTGTTAAATTATTTGTGTCTGTAATAATTCCGCTATAAATAAGTTTGCAAACATCATCACTCATTTGTGCGTTTTGAGATTTTGCCAATAAATATATGCCTTCACATGTTGATGATGTTTTTAACACAATGTTGTTTTTTGCAAAATTTTCATTAGTTACATGATGGTCTATGTTAATTGTATTTTCTGTGCTTTGAAAAAGTTCACTATATTTGCCCATTCTTGACAAACTTGAACAGTCTACACTAATGGCCAAATCGTATTGTTCGCAATGTTTTGTATTTAATTCAATACCTTTAACAATTGCAGTGTTTTTTTCGCCAAAATCTTCGGCGTCAACAAAAATATCTATTTGTTTTGGCTGGGAGTTGTCGCTTTGGTTTTGCCTTATTATTTTTTTTAGTGCAACGGCAGAACACAATGCGTCTGCATCTGGAACAGTGTGAGTAATTATTGCTATATTTTTGCTTTTTTTAATTTGTAAAAAACACTTTTGCAGTGATTTCATTTTATCTCCTTTTTATGCAAAACGGGTACAATATTATCATATTTTATGATGCATGTCAAATTATTACAGATTATGTTGTTTTATGTTTTAAAGTTAATTAGTGTTGCCAAATTTACTATTGTTATGATATACTACTTTGAATTTATTATTAGATTTTATTATTGGAGAAAATATGATACAAGTAAATAATGTTACACTGCAATTTGGTGGAAGAGTTCTGTTTAAGGAAGTAAACTTGAAATTTACAAAGGGCAATTGCTACGGGATAATAGGTGCAAATGGAGCAGGAAAGTCTACTTTTTTAAAAATAATTACGGGTGAATTGGAGCCAAATAAAGGTGAAGTGATAGTTGGCGACAAAGAAAGAATGTCGGTACTTATACAAAATCAAAACGCATACGATGAATACACGGCTCTTGACACAGTTCTTATGGGGCATAAAAGACTAATGGAAATTGCCAAACAAAAAGATGAATTGTATGCAAAACCAGACTTTTCGGAAGAAGATGGCATGCTTGCTGCCGAACTAGAAACAGAATTTAGTGAACTTGGTGGATGGGAAGCAGATGGTGAAGCAAAAACACTTCTTAAAAATATTGGTATCAACGAAGAAGATTTTTTTACTTTAATGAAAAACTTAGATCCAAAACAAAAAGTTAAAGTTCTTCTTGCACAAGCACTTTTTGGAAATCCAGATATTTTAATTTTAGATGAACCAACAAACAACTTGGATTTTAAAACCGTTAAATGGCTAGAAGAATTTTTGTTGAATTTTGAAAACACAGTTATAATCGTTTCGCACAACAGGCATTTTTTAAACAAAGTTTGCACGCATATTTGTGATGTTGATTATGGTCAAATTAATATGATGCTTGGAAACTATGATTTTTGGTATGAAACCAACCAACTTCTTCAAAAACAAGCAAAAGATCAAAACAAAAAAGCAGAGCAACGGGCAAAAGAACTTAAAGACTTTATTGCAAGGTTTAGTGCAAACGCATCAAAGGCAAAACAGGCAACATCAAGAAAAAAAGAACTTGAAAAACTTACCATTGAAGACTTTAAAATCAGTTCAAGGCGCTATCCTTTTATAGACTTTAAATATGAGCAAGAAATTGGAAAAGAAATTTTAGTTGTAAAAAATTTGTGCAAAAAAGGTTACTTTAACAATTTAAGTTTTTCCGTTAATAGAGATGACAAAATAGTTGTTTTAGCAAACAATAGTTTGGCGCCAACAATGTTGTTTAATATATTAATGGGGATAGACACACAAGATAGTGGAACAATAAACTGGGGAAAAACCATAAAGCCAACTTATTTAATTCAAGACAACAGAAAATATTTTGAAAATTGTTCACTTAGTTTAGTAGATTGGCTTAGACAATATTCAAAAGATCAAACGGAAAGTTTTATACGCGGTTGGCTTGGAAGAATGTTGTTTTCAGGCGAAGAGGCTTTAAAGCAAGTAAATGTTCTATCGGGTGGCGAAAAGGTTAGATGCATGTTTGCAAAAATGATGCTTGAAGCGGGAAATTTTATTATATTGGATGAACCAACAAACCACTTGGATTTGGAATCTATAACCGCTTTAAACAAAGGCATGATAAACTTTAAAGGTTGCATGATTTTTACAAGCCACGACCAAGAAATTGTTGAAACTGTTGCAAATAGAGTAATTGAAATTGTTGACGAAAACACAATCATTGATAAAATGATGACATACGAAGAATATGTAAACCAAAAATAAAAAATAAAAGAACTTGTGGAACTTTAAGTTGTTCATTTGCAAGTTCTTTTTTTGCAAATTTTTTGTTTTTTAACTATTTATTCTATTAAGTCCTCAAAAGAAACGCCAAGAACATTGATGATCTTAATAATGTTTGAAAGAGTAGGTTCAATTTTATTGCATTCCCATTCACTTACTCTTTGTTGTGTTGTGTCAATTTTAACGGCAAATTCTTTTTGGCTCAATTTATTGGCAATTCTAAGTTGCTTTAAATTTTCTCCAAAACTTTTCATGTCATAATTATTACACTAAATTTAATGTATATGCTTGACATACACTAAAAAAAGTGTTATAGATACTATAAATACACTAAAAATAGTGTAAAAGGAGGGTGGTTTGAAAAAAAAATTAAAACTATTATTTACAATATTTACATGTTGTCTTGCAATTTTTTCACTTTGTTTTGGGGTGTATGCGAGCGTAAAGGTAACATATCAGGTTAATGGAAACATACATTACGAAATCGACAACGCCTATGTTGATATTGAAACAAGAGTTTATAGTTCAACAAAGCTTTTAAATTATGCAAATGGTGCAACTATTGCAAACGCGTTAGTGAATGAAAATTTATCTAATTTGACTTTAATGGCAACAAACCATAATTTAACATTAAAAAGTACGCACAAACAAACAAGTTTGGGAGATGAGTTTAACAGCACGCTATCGTCAAATTTAAGCAATATAAATTATTCGAGTAACGATGGTTATGCTTATTTCATTGTTGTAAACATTGCAAACAAAACAAGTGAATTGACAAATGCAATTTTACAAGATGAAATAACATTACCGCAAAACAGTTGGTGTTATAACACTGGATACATAAAAGGTTTTGATAACACAACCACAAATAATAATATTGTTTTTGCATTTGGACTTGATGATCCAGCAAACGAAATTGATACATCATTTAATTTTGGAGTAAATATCAATTTGGGAGAATTGATGCCTACAACGGAAAAATATACAATCAATGAAGGGTCTGGCACAATTACTATTAATGATGGTGCAAGTGGCGTAGTTATTTTAGGCAAGGGAAATGAAACGGCAACAGGATTAACGCTTTCTTCACAAAGTAAAAACATAACAAGCGTGTATACACTTGCAGATTGTGGAGACCCAACAGGACAAAACCACTTTATAACGGGCTTAACTGTTGATGCTTTTTGCAAATCAACAAATTTGCAAAAAGCAGACTTATCAAATTGTTTGGGAATAACAGAAATATTAAATGGAACTTATCAAGGATATTATAAAGGAACTTTTGGAATGTGTAATAATCTTGTATCTATGGTGTTGCCAAATAATTTACAAAAAATAGGAAGTTATGCGTTTGCAGGTTGTTATAGTTTAAAAAATTTAATAATTCCAAACTCTGTTGAAGACATATCAAATGGATTCACTTTCTATGATAACAATTATAAAGGTCCGTTGTTAGAAAATATTATTTATACAAGACAAGGCGATGGTTATTCATTTGAAAATGGTGTTATTACTATCCATAAACTTGAAGCTGTCCCAGCATGGAACAATGATGGATTATCTCCTTTAATCCAAACTGTAATTTTTTCGGAAACGGCAGAAGGAACAGAAATAGGTAGAATGGCTTTCCAAGCTTCTAATATAAAATCAATAAGTTTACCAGATGGCATTACAAAAATAGGAGAAAGTGCGTTTAGAGGCTGTCACCATTTAACTCAAATAACAATTCCCCAGAGTGTTACTGGTATAGGCAACGATTCGTTTTATATGTGCACAAAATTAAACAATGTAATAATAGACAACATAAGCTTAGCAAATGCAATAAGTTATTATTATGAACAAGGAGGATTAGTAAGAAATCTCGTAACTGGTGGAACTGTTAGTATAAAATGTACAAATGTTAGTGAAATAACAAGTTTATATTTTAAAAATAAAAGCGAGTTTACTCAATCAACAAGTTATATTGATAACTATGTAACATTTATAAAAATATAAAAAATGGAAATTTAAAACACAGATAATTAAAGACAGCAGTTCGGAGGGAACAGTGTGTGAAAAGTTGCTGACATATCAACTTTTGTTTTCTCCAAACTGCTGTCTTTTTATGCATTTTTTTTTAAAATTTGCAAACAATACCATAGGGGGTATGTATGGATAAAACAATTTGCAAAGTTTGTTGCGATGTATGTGATTGTGTCCATAATGAAAATGGGTGCGTTTGTCAAAAAGAAGAAATAAGCGTAACAAACAACTCAGGTAGACATCATTTTTGTGGTAGTTACAAATGCAAGAATTAAAAAAACAAACGCCATGGCGTTTGTTTTTTTATAAAGTTTTTAAATTGTCTTATTTTGAAGCATTTTCTCTTTTTTGGAACTTGCCATCTTTTTTCTTTACAGTTAGATTTAAATCTTGACTTTCAGCAAGTTTTTCTGCAACTTCCATTGCTTCTTTTTTAGTTTTACATCTTTTTGAAGCGCGTGATGCACCTGTTTTTTTAACAACCCATTGTTTTGCTTCTTTGTCATATGTTACCATATATTTTTTATAGGCGTCTTTTTTTGCTTCATTGTCATTTTCTTTTGTTTCTGCCTCGCTGTCTACTTCGTTTTCGTTTGCCTCTTCTTGATTTTCTTGAAGGCTTTCTTCTTGTGCTTTTTCTGTTGTTTTTGTTTCAGTTTTAGTTTCTGTATCATTTGTTGCTTTGTCATCATTTTCTTTTGACAAAGTTTGGGTTTGGGTTGGTTCTTCTTTTTTATCTCTAAAAATCACCAACAACACAACTGCCACAATAATTAGAACAACGCAAACTAAAAGTGGCCAATATTCTTTTAAAAAATCCATTTTATTCTCCTTTAATTACATTACAAGTATACAACACAAATTTTTCTTTTTCAATATATTTCAACATTTTTGTATATTTTTTTTGTAATTTTATAAGAGTTTGCACAAAAGTACTTTTATATGCTATACTTGCATAGAAATAAGAGAAGAGGAGAATGACTATGACTAATAAACCTGTAAAAGTGGCGTTTATGTATGATTTTGACCTAACATTGTCGCCAAGAAATATGCAAGAATTTTCGTTTCAAAATTTAATTGGAACCACAAAAGAAGAGTGGTGGAAAGATGTAAATGGTTTTGGTATGAACCATAACATGGATGGAGCACTTTCTATGATGTATAAACTTATTACTGTTACAAGACAAAAAGGAATAACTTTAAAAAGGCAAGACATTGTAAATTTGGGAAGCGATATAGAATTTTTTGAAGGCGTGGAGACTTTTTTCCAAAGAATGACCGATTATGCAAAAACAAAAGGATTAGAATTGAAGCATTACATCATTTCAAGCGGTCTTAAAGAAATTATAGAGGGTACAAAAATTGCTCATAATTTTGAAAGAATTTTTGCATCACAATTTGCTTATGATGAAAATGATATACCTTTTTGGCCATCGCAAGCGGTAAATTATACAACCAAAACTCAATACATTTATAGAGTAAGAAAAAATGCAATGGATGATTTATACAACGCTCGAAGTGTAAATGAATATATTGAATGCAAAGACGACTTGGTTCCATATTCAAATTTTGTATATTTTGGTGATGGGGAAACGGACATTCCTTGCATGCGTACAGTAAGCAAAAAGGGTGGAAACTCGGTTTGCGTATATGCACCTGATGATATGGAAAAATATAAAGAGTGCAGAAAACTATATTTGGAACATCGAGCAGACTATTTGGCGCCTGCTGATTATAGAGAAGGGACGGAACTTGACAAAATTTGTAAAACACTTTTAGATAAAATTGCAAGCTATATTTTGCAACCGGGAGAAACAAGATAAAATTATTAGTTTTTTCTTTATATATGCACAAAATAAATAAATGTATATTTAAATATACAAATTATTATTTACTTGCTTGACTTAATTTTGTATATTGATTAAAATTATTAAAAAAGGAGTGGGTGGGTGCCTTGAAAAAAACAACAAAACTTGTAGTTTCTTTGTGCATGGTGGCTTTGTCGCTGGTTGTTTTGTGCTTTGGTGTATGGGCAGCCACAAGTGTAAGTTATACAGTTTCTGGAATGGTTTCATATGATATCAATAATGTTGATTTGCGTTTTAGCATTGATGCACGCATTGCTGGTGCAAGTAGCAATCCTGACAGTGATGTGGCTGTGTCAAATTCACCTTTTAGATATGACAATAGTGGCAACTTAAACTTGCTTTTAAATGATTGGAATATAGGCGAAATATATTTCAAAAAAACATATCAAAACAACGGCACTGTTGTTGTTGTTCCAGACATTGTGATAACTGTTACAATAACAAACCTATCAAGCGTTCAGCCTATGTATGTAAAAAACACATGGCAAACAGATGACGCAGGGCAATTTGATACCGAAGCCGCACCTAACGACAATGCAAACATAAGATTAAAATTTGAAAAAAATGTGGGCTCAACTGGGGAATATATAAACTCAAATTTGGGAGAATATACCGAACTTTTAACCAAAAATTCAAGCGTAACATATAGACTTACATTTTCTTTAAAACAAAATCGTGATAGTATTGAACCAATTGGTTTTGTTTGGGGATATGTTTTTGATGCATTTATGCAATAATTTAAAAAAGGAGAGATATAAACGATATGCGAAGAAGAATAATTATAGCAACAACTGTTATTTCAATGGTTTTGTGCCTAACGCTTCTTGGTTATGGCGTTTATTCTCATCTAAACCAATCTTTTTCTGTTTCAAACACCATTGGTTTTAATCCATCTCAAAATGTTTATGTAAGCATAGAGTGTAATGTTAGTGGCATACAACAAATGCAATCTAGCATAATTCCAGATGGTTATACAAGCCTTGAAGAATATTATGAAGATATGGGATTTATCCATAAAGAAGAATTTAATAGCCAGGATAAACAACTAAACAAACCACAAGTTTTACAAAATTGGACAATTAGGGAAAGCTTAAAATTTGTAGATTATGAAACACCTATTGTGTATACAATTAAAGTATATAACTATTCTGACATGGCAATAAGAGTAAGTGTAACAGACTATGTAACGGCAACGGATTATTTTGTAAACACACCTTCTAATTATGTTGATATACCGGGAATTAAAGAAGGTCAAGAGCCAAGTTATGGAACAATTACATTAACCACAAGAGTTGCTGAAAGAACAAATGGATTTAATGAAGAAAAGAATGATTTTAAAATTGCAATGGAAACAATATAGAATTCAAAAAGTTTAATTGTTTGACAGTAAATGTAATATGTGATATATTATGCAAGATTGTAGTTTTTTGGTAACTATAAAACCATTTACAAATTTGAAACCATAGGGGATAGTATTATATGAAAAAAATTATTTCAATTTTAGCAGTGCTTATATTAAGCGTATGTTTTATATTTTCGGGTTGTTCCAAACCATTGCAGTTGCCAAGTGGGGAAGTGTATTCAAATGGTGGAAGTGTTGTTGGTGTTGGGAATTATGTTTATTATGCTAATACCTATGTTGATTATACAACACTTGAAAGCGGAGACAACACAGAAAATTCAACAAAACACAATTCTTTATATAGAGTAAAAACCAATGATTATGGCTATGTTACAAGAGATGATGAAGAAAAAATTGAGAACATAGAAAAGGTATATTCAAAAATTACTGGTTTTAACAATTCACATATGTTTGTTGTTGGAAATTATTTATATTTCACATCTCCAAACGTGCATAAAGAACAAAAAACAGGAAATGACAGATTTGACTTAACAACATTGTTTAGAGTTAAACTTGATGGAACAGGCTTAAAAGAAATTTTAACAACAAAAACTTCACAAGGAAAATTTTTCTTGGTTACAGAAGAAAATCCTTATCTTTTAATTTTCGATGATAACAAAATTTCAAAATTAGAAATTAAAGATAATTTGGGCAGTGTAGAAGTTTTAGTGAGCGATGTGTTAGATGCTGTTTTTCCAAAAAATTATAGTGTGATAAATGAAGTGTATTACACAACGGATTTAAGCGAAGATGAAAAAAATGCTGGGCTTAGCGGAAATTATTTAAACAAATTAAATTTAGCAACAGAACAAACATCTCTTCTTGGTAAACCAGCAACACAAACAATAACGCTTGTTGCATATGAAAATGGAACACTTTATTATAAACTACTAGACAAAAACGGCGATTCTTTGTATTATGGCGATAGTTTAACAAATGGATTTGGAGCAAATCAAACAAAATACACACTTGTTGGAGAAACAAATGGGGAAGACAGTGTAGCACAATTTGTTCCAATCAACGAAAATAATGTTGTGTATAAAACTGAATCTATGATATTTTTAGCATCTAAAAACCAAACATCAACTGCAACATATCAAGTATTAGTTGATGAAGATGCATATATAGAATATGTAGATGGTGACTATGTTTACTATTCAACAGAAAACGGTTTGTATAGAATAAGTTATAAAGATCAAATTGTTCAAACTGTGGCAGAGCAAAAAAATATCAAACAAGGTTCGTGTGATTTAACAGGGGAATACATTTATTTCTATGCCAAACTAGATACAAACACAACAGAAAACTTTTATGCATTTAGGGCAAACATAAAAACTGCTGAATTAAATAATCCAAAGTATGAATGCATTGCAACTGTACTTGAAGAAGATTTAACAGGAGATATAACAGAAGAATAAATCTAAGCATTGCTTAGATTTTTTTTGTTTTGGGTATTGCAATGAAAATATTTTTGTGATAAACTCGAATCATGGAGAATTTTAACGAAGTTTTAACAAAATATGGTGTAAGAATGCACCGTGGTCAAAAAAAACAGTTTAGAGAATATTTGCAAGAAAAAGCAAAAGAAATGGGCTATCAGTCAAAGGTAGACAAGAGTCTTTTTTCAAAAAATGTTGTAATTGGCGACATAGACAAGGCAGATATAGTTTTCACAGCGCATTATGATACCCCTCCAAGAATGCCAAAATTTTTTATGAAACATATGGTGCTTTATTCTTTGTTGTTTTCGGCGTTGCTTTGTTTGGGGAGCCAATATTTACCACAACTTTTGTTTGAATTAACTAGATCAGTTAAACTATTAGAAATTTCATTATATACGGCAGCGTATGGACAACTAGGCTTGTGTGGAGCGGCGCTTCTATATTCGCTAGGGCTTTTGGGCAACGCAAACAAAACAAATTATAACGATAATTCAAGTGGATGCATTTCCCTTTTAAAAATAATGGACAAGTATAAAAATTTACCAACAGCTGAAAGAGATAAAATAGCTTTTGTGTTTTTTGACAATGAAGAAAAAGGTTTGCTTGGATCAAGTGCTTTTAAAAATAAATATAGAAAAATTTATAAAAACAAAACTTTTGTTAATTTGGATTGTGTTGGGCTTGGGAAACAAATGAACTTATTTCATTTTGGCAAAACTCCAAACATCTGTAAAGATATTGAAGAAAAAATGTATGAAGAAGGAATTTTTAAACCAAAAATAAAAAACAGTTCATTTTTATCATTAAGTGATCACTTTCCATTAAGAAAGGCAAATCATGTTTGCTTAATCGCCGTTGATGAAAAAAATAATAATTCTTTATACGAACAAATTCACAGTGCAAATGACAACAAAATAGATTATGATAATATCAACGCAATTGTAAGTGCTATTTCAAAACTTCCTCAAATGCCTTTATTGGATGGTTGTGAAGCATATAAAGTTATTGGCAATCATGAAAACATTAAACAAACAGAAAAATATATGACAAAGAAAAATATAAAACCAAATTATAATTATACAAATTTAGATAAAACAAGCAAAACCTCAGGGAAAAGTGCAGAACTATAAACTTTAACATATTCTTTTGAATATGTTTTTTTTTAACAATTCTTAATTTTTAAGCATTTAATATTACTATGAATAGAGGTAATATGAAACAAAACATTTTACTTGTTGGTGCAACAGGAGTTGTTGGAAGAACAGTTATAAAAATATTAAACGAAAAAAATCTTAAAAATTGCAACTTTTTTTTGTATGCATCAAAAAAATCCAAAGGAAAAACATTTAATATTTGTGGAACTAAATATACAGTTAAAGAGTTGGGGAATGAGGTTTTTTCAAATAATTACAATTATGCGCTTTTTTGTACCAATGAACAAATTTCAAAAAGTTATATTAAACAATTAACCAAAAAAAATACTGTTGTAATAGATTTCTCCGCACTTTACAGAAAAAGATATCCTTTAATAGTTCCAGAAATAAACATGGAAAACGTAAAAAACAACAAGATAATTTGCAATCCTAATTGTTCAACCATTGCAAGTGTTATGGCGCTTTATGAAATTAATAAAATGTTTGGCTTAAAGCGAATAGTATATTCAACATATCAAGCAGTGAGTGGCGCCGGGAAAATGGCACTAGATGATATAAAAACAACTAAAAAAGAAAAATTAAAAAAATTAAATTATGTTATAAACAACAATTTAATTCCATGCATAGGAGAAATATCAAACAATCTTTATTCCAAAGAAGAAAATAAAATGATATATGAAACTAAAAAAATTTTAAATAACACTACGGTAAAGGTAACAGCGACCTGTGTAAGAGTTCCAATAAAAATTTGCCATAGTGTTAGCATTAATTTTGAAACGGTAAAAAAAACAACCTTAAAAAAAATAAAAGACGTTTTAAAAAATACAAAAGGTGTAAAGGTTGTTGATACAGCTTTAACCTATCCTATGCCTATTATGGTTAAAGGACAAAATGATGTGTGTGTTGGAAGAATAAGAAGAGATTATTCAAACCCTAATTGTTTTAATATTTTTGTTGTGTCGGACAATTTAAGAAAAGGCGCAGCACAAAACGGTGTTCAAATTTTAGAGCAATTGTTAAAGGAGAAAATATGATTTTTAAGGGTGTTTGTACGGCGCTTGTAACTCCATTTACAAAAAATAATAAAATAGATTTTGATGCTTTTGAAAGGCTTATAAAATGCCAACTTGACAGTAATGTCGATGCCATTTTAATTTTAGGAACAACAGGAGAAAGTAGCACAATAACGCATGAAGAAAGAAAAGAAATAATAAAGTTGGCAAGAAATTTAATTCCAATAAATTGTAAACTTATTGTGGGAACTGGAACAAACGATACGGAAAAAACAATCCAATTAACAAATCAAGCCATGCTTTTGGGGGCTGATGGTTGTTTAATAGTAACGCCATATTACAACAAATGTACTCAAAAGGGGCTTTACAAACATTTTCAAGAAATTTCAAAACATACAAATATACCATACATAGTATACAATGTTCCAACTAGGACGGGTGTGAACATAGAACCAAAAACAATGCAAAAAATTTCCGCTTTAAAAAATGTGGAGGGTTTAAAGGAAGCAAGTTTAAATATTGACCATATAGTTTCAATGTTTGCAACATTAAATAATTTTCCAATTTATTGTGGAAACGATAATTTAAGCCATATTTTTTATGGGTTTAATGCAAGTGGAATTATAAGCGTAACAAGTAATGCATATCCAAATGAAGTAAAAAAAAGTTTAGAAAATTTACAACAAAGTTATAGTTATTTTAAAAAATTTTATAATTTTAATAATCTTATGTTTTGTGAGACAAATCCAATTCCCATAAAATATGTGTTGTCTAAAAAAAATTTAATAAAAAACACTTTAAGACAACCGCTATATGAGTTAGAGAAAAAACACAAAAAATTAATAGATATTGAATTAAATAAATTGGAGATTATATGAAGATTCTTTTAATAGGTGCTAGGGGAGCAATGGGGAAAAAAATGCAAGAATATTTAAAAATAAGAAACTGCAATTTTTTGCCAATAGACAAACAAAATATTAGTGATTATAAAAAATATAAAGCCGATGTTATTTTAGATTTTTCATCGTGTGAGGCACTTGAACAAAATTTAAAAATTGCAAAAGAAAAAAAATTGCCAATTGTTGTTGCAACAACAAATCATAGTCAAGATAATTATAATTTGATAAAAGAATATAAAAATTATATTCCTATTTTTTTAACAGCAAATTTCAGTTTGGGATTTAATGTTATGCTTGAAATGATAAATCATTTAAATAAACTAAAAGATTATCAGTTTGTAATATTGGAAAAGCATCATAAACACAAAAAGGATAGTCCTAGTGGTTCGGCAAAAACAATTCAAAAATGTTTATTAAAAAACAATATTTTGTCCAACACTTTATCTTTAAGGGTTGGAGAAATTGTTGGAGAACACAGTGTTCATATTTATGGAGAAAATGAATATTTAGAAATAAAGCATGTGGCACAAGATAAGATGTTGTTTTGTGAAGGAGCATATAAAGCATGTGCGTTTATTGTAAACAAACATAAGGGAATTTATGATATGGAGGATTTGCTTAAAAGTGATTGTTTGTAAGTTTGGTGGAAAAACTACAACAAATATAAACGCCATTAAAAACATTTTGACTTTAAAAAAACAGAATGACGATCGTGTTATTTTTGTTTTTTCCGCAATTGGAAAAGAAAATGAAAGTGATGAAAAATTAACGGATGTTTTAATAAAGTGTGCAGATAGTTTTAAAAAAAATAAAAATATAAATATTTATTTTGATGAAATTGAAAAAAAGTTTAATAAATTACTTCAAAAAACAAATATAAAATTAGACATAAAAAAACAAATTCTTAACATAAAAAAAAAGTATTTAAAAAATAAAGACAAAAATTATTTAATATCGCGTGGCGAATATCTAACATCATTAATAATGGCAAAATATTTAAATGTAAAATTCGTTCCTGCGGAAAAAGTGATTTTTTTTAACAAAAAACAAATTAATATAATAAAAACTTATAAAAAATTAAAATATTATTTAAAAAAATTCAAAAAATTAGTTATACCGGGATTTTATGCGATAGACGAAAATAAAAACATCAAACTATTTTCAAGAGGTGGTGGGGATATAACAGGAGCAATTATTGCAAAAATTCTAGAATTTAGCGTATATGAGAATTGGACAGATGTTGTTGGAATTAGACAAATAAATCCAAACATAACCCCAAATGCATCACAAATAAAGAAAATAAGCTATAAAGATGCCTTTTTAATGACAAGTTACGATGCAAAAGTTATACATAAAGATTGCACAAAAATTTTAAAAAACAGCAAAACTCTAATAAAAATAAATTCAATTTTTAATATATATGCTCAGCCAACAATAATATGTAATCAAGAAACAAAAAACATTTATTTTGTTGTGTATAAAAAAGTAAAGGGCAACTATGTTGTTGTAATTAAAACAAACAAAAATAAAGGGGTCATAAAAAAATACATAAACTCTGCAACAATAAAAAAAGGCAATATAATTAAAATTGTGCTTTCTAAAAAAGATTTTTTTAACGACATAATAAGATTGTATAAATTTTATAGTGGTTGAAAAAATCTTTTATGTGTGATAAACTTTGCTTGTGAGGTAAAAATGAGAGGTAAAGTTTTAGTAGTACATGATGACTCTTTAAGCGAAGAAGAATTTAAAGAAAAAAACGCATTGTTTATAAATTCGGCAAAAGAAAATAATATTGTTTTAGATTTCAAGTCGAACTCTGCACTTTATACATACATAGATAATAATGTTGTTAAATGTCATCAATCATATGGCACTTACAATTATGCATTGTTTTTTGACAAAGATGTTCACCTTGCAAGAAATTTAGAGATGATGGGGGTTAAAGTGGTAAATTCTGCCACCGCAATTGATATATGTGAAAACAAAGCAAATATGTATCAACAACTTGCAAAGAACAACATTAACATTCCTAAAACAGTTATTTTTCCTACAATGACAAAATATAACAGGCTAAAAGCAAAATTGTTTTTAGATGATGCAATAGAGGATTTAGGGCTTCCAATAGTTATAAAAGAATGGTATGGCGATTTTGGCAAAAACATATATCTTGCAAAAACAAAGGAAGATGTTTATGACTTAGTAGATAAATTGCAGGGGAAACAACTTTTGCTTCAAGAATTTATTTTAGAGTCAAGCGGAACAGATATAAGAATGTTCGTTATAAAAAATAAGGTTGTTGCATCACTAAGGCGTCAAGGCGTAAGTGGGGATTTTAGATCAAATTTAACGCTGGGCGGAACAATGCAAAATTATATACCATCTTATATTGATGAGCAACTCGCGATAAACGCATCAAAAGTTATTGGTTGCAACTTTGCAATTGTAGATATTTTAAAAAGTATAAACGGACCAGTTGTTTGTGAAGTTAACACAACTGCAAATGTTAATAATTTTTATAAGACTTGTAACATAAATATACCTAATTTACTGTTAAAAAGCATCAAATAATTTTACAAAAAAACAAACATATAAGGTCAAATCATTTTGAAACTAGCAGAATAAACAAGAAAAAAGGAGTTCTACTTTTAAAGTAAAACTCTTTTTTATAATTAGTTTCAAAAATTATAGACAGATTAAATACTTTTGAAACAGATAA
>CALWDY010000008.1 GCA_944376825.1 uncultured Clostridia bacterium | reverse complement strand
AAGATAAAAAAGAGCACTTAGACACAAACAAAATTGGTCAAGAAATTCATAATGAATGGCTAAAAAGAAATCAATGGGCAAAAGATGACCCTGTGTTGTCTCTTCCTTTTGAAAAATTACCAAAAGAAGAACAAGAAAAAGATTTAGAGCAATATAGATTGGCAAAAGAAATATATATGCACCTTATAATAAGTCCAAAAAATTGGGAAAAAAATTTTTAATATAGTGTAGAATACTTGGTTTTTTCAATTTAAAAAATTAAAATATTTTGTCAAAAATTTCACCATGATTGACATTTTATGTTTTTGTGGTGGATATAGGGTAGTTGACAAGTGTTAAATTGTGAATTTGGAGAAATTAAGGTCAAGCATCGTTATTTTATACTAATCAAACATCAACATTTTTGTTGATGTTTTTTGTTTAATTAATTTTTATAAGTCAATAATTAATTTGGAGGGAACTATGATAAAGATTAATACCCAAGCGCTTGAACAAATTAAATTACAAATTTATGCCTTAAAAGGTAACGATGTTGAGCTTTGTGTGAACCGTGGAAGAAAAAAATTTGATACATTTGTTGGAGTGATAGACAATGCATATCCAAGTGTTTTTACAATATTAGCAAACAATAAATTGCAAACCTTTTCATATTTTGATGTACTATGTGGAAATGTGGTGTTAAAAAATAAAAAGTAACTATATAATTAATAGTTACTTTATTTTAACAAATTTGATTTTTATACATAATATATTTCAAACAAAAAATAATAATACTATTTCAAATAGATTTTATAAAAAAATAAAAAAAATTTATTAAAAATAGTAGACATATAAATTCTTTCTACATATAATAAGGGAGAATTTAAAACAAGGGGTAAAAATGGCAAAACAACAATATATAAGATGTCCAAGATGTGAATTGAATTATATTTTAAAAAAAGATAAATATTGCAGTGTATGCAAGGCTGAAATGCAAATTGGTGGCGGAGAAGATGAAGAATTTGAACTTTGTCCAATATGCAAAACAAATTATATTGGAGCAGATGAAATAATGTGTCCACAATGCATGGAAGAAAGAAATATTGATCCAGAAACAATTGACAAAAATGATGAGGATTGGGCAAAATACATCAACCGTGATGATGATGAATATGATAATCAAGATGATGATATGGAAAATTCAACCATTAAAGATGATGATGATTTGGAAGCTGACTTGGATGATGATGACATTGTTTTTGGCGATGATGTTGATGCAGAAGAGGAAGAAGAAGACGAAGAATTTGATGGCTATGATGAACTTAACGAGATGGATGACATTGATGATATAGATGATGACGATTATGATGAAGAAGATGAAGATATAGATGATAATGATGACGATGATGATTACTAAAATTCAGCAATAATTGCTGGATTTTTTATTTTTAGTTCTAAAATTGATTATTGTTAAGTACAATATAGCAATGATAATTGGAGGAACTATGACAAATAAGAATTCTTACGACAAATTTTTGGCTGTGGACAAAAAAAGATTAAAAGATGCAGAAGTTATGCTAGAATGCTCAGTAAGTTTGGATTCAAACGAAGTGGTTAGTAAAATTTTAGCAGTAAATGTTGAGGGAAATTGCACGCAAGTAGAGGCACTTACAGGGGAAGCTAATGCAAATGGAAACATTGTGGTTAGCCTTGTTTATTTAACAGAACAAGGACTTGTTGGTAATTCTGTTTATTCTTCGCCATTTTCTACAAAATTTACTGATGCTTTAATTAATGCAAAATCTAAGGTATTTGGTAAAGTTGCCAATATAGATGCAAAAGTTCAGTCTTTAAACAATAACACAGCAAAGGTTGATTGTTTAATTAGATTAAAGGGTTTTTGTTATAACAATGAAGAGATTTCTTATCTTAGCGAAGTGTCAAGTGATGTTTGCACGCTTGAAGAACAAAGTCAGTTTGAGACTCTTTCAGGTTCTTTAAATTCTTCGTGGATAGAAAACATGGAAATTGAATTAAAAGAACCTGTTCGTAAAGTTTTATCATCTAGTTGTGATGTTTATGTTAAAGATGTTACTAGCGCAGATTCTTTTGTGAGCATTGTTTGCGAAATTACCAATAAACTTATGTATTTAACAGATGAAGAAACGCCAAAAATTAAAACAGTGTATTCTAAAACCGATGTAAAACAAGAAGTTGAATGTGAATTTGCAACAAAACAATCAAAAGCAGAAGTGAGTTTAAATGTATTAAAAAATGAAGTAAAGAATTCAATAAGCGAAAAAGAAAACGAAATAAAAATAAGTTTAGAAATTCCACTTGATGCTTGCATAAAAATATTTGGAACAAACAGTGTAAATTTAATTACCGATTTATATTCGGTTGAAAATTTATCAGAAACAACAAGCGTAAGCTACGAAAACAGTATTATGTGTGAACCTATATCTTTTGAGAAAAAAATTGAAGGCAGTTTGACACTTACCGATGAAGAGCCAAGAATAGATAAGTTGCTTGCTGTAAATTACTCAAAGGCAATTGTAACAAATGAATATTTAGAAAATGGGGAATATAGCGTTAGTGGTGTTTTGACAAGCAACTTAATTTATTTAAACGATGAGGATAACAATGTAAATTCAGTGGATGTAGAAATTCCTTTTGTGGTTAGTTGTCAAACAGAATATGAAGGAGAAGTTCTTACTGATTTATCCGTTTTGGCAGATGATGTAGATGTAATGGTAAAGAAAGGCCGAGATGTGTATGTTGATGCTTTAATTAAAGTTAGAACAAATGTATGTAAAAAGGTTCAAGGTGCCATAATAAGCGAACTTGTGTGTGCAGATCAAGTTCCTCCAAAAGATTGTGCAATTGAAATTTATTTTGCAAAATCAGGAGAAAGGGTTTGGGATATAGCAAAAAAACTATATGTTAAACCAGAAGAAATTTTTAAGCAAAATCCGCAAATAGGTGAAGTTTTGGAAAAGGATGAAAAATTGGCCGTTTATTATTCTAAAAATAAAAATTAATAAAACAAAAAAAATTAAAGTTTGCATACTTTAATTTTTTTTGTTTAAGTGGAAAAAATATGGCAATAATCATAATGGAGAAATTATGAAAAAGATTGTGTCTATTATTGTTATACTATTCGTTTGTATATTAGTGGGGTTTGGTATATTTTCACAACAAAACAAGCAAGAATACATAAGAATTCATGTTAGAGCTAATTCAAATTTAAGTGTGGATCAAAATATAAAATATGAAATAAAAGATAAAATTGTTTCATATTTAATTCCTCAAATTGCAAACTGCAACACAAGAGAAGATTTTATCGTAATGATAAAAGAAAACATTGCAGGAATGGAAAATATCGCAAATGAAATTTTAAAGCAAAAAGGTTTTTCATATAATGCAAAAGTGAAATTTTGCAAAGAAAACTTTCCAACAAGAAGTTATGATGGAGTTGTTCTTGAAAGTGGCGTTTATGATTCTATAATTGTGGAACTTGGAACGGCAAAAGGAGACAACTGGTGGTGCGTAGTTTATCCTCCTTTATGTTTTATTTCAAATAATAGTCAAGATATTTTGTATAAATCTAGAATTTTGGAGATACTAAAATCGATTTTAAAATAAGGAGATATTAGTATGAAAAAACGAAAGATTTTTTTAATTATTTGCTTAGTATTTGCTGTTTGCTATGGTTCTGCTTTTTCGCTTTTGCAAGTTTTTTCACCTACAAATGCAGAAAGCGTTTATGTTGCTACTTCAAGCGAAAATAAGCAAATTCAACAAAAATTGAAAGATTTAGGGTATTATTATGGAAGTATTGATGGAATACTTGGAAGTCAAAGTGTAACAGCAATTAAAAACTTTCAAAGAGATTATGGATTGGTTGTAGATGGTATTGTTGGACCAAACACGCTAAAAGCACTTGGGCTTAACAATTCATCATCATATTCTTCTTCCGATTTGTACTTGCTTGCAAAGTGTGTGCATGCAGAAGCAAGGGGAGAGCCTTATGTTGGACAAGTTGCTGTTGCAGCAGTAATATTAAACAGAGTTAAAAGTCCTGAGTTCCCAAATACAATTGCAGGTGTAATTTATCAACCTTGGGCATTCACTGCCGTGAATGATGGTCAAATAAATCTAGAACCAAATGATACTGCATACAGTGCAGCAAAAGATGCCTTAAATGGTTGGGATCCAAGTTATGGATGTTTGTATTACTATAATCCAGCAACTGCAACAAGTGAGTGGATATGGTCAAGACAAACAGTTGTAACTATTGGCAACCATGTGTTTGCAATTTAAGGAGGAATAATGGATAATTTTAAAAATGTAGAAATTAAAAATGATAACAATGAAATTGCTAAAACAAAAAGTTTAAAAAACAAAAATACAAGGCTTATGATTTTGGCATTGGTGCTTGGGGTTGCTCTTGTTGCGTTTGTTGTGTTGTATTCTATATCTATGTCAAAACAAACAGAACTTAAAATAGATTTAGAAAATATATATCAAAAAAATTTCAATGAACTTGTGGACAATGTTAATAACAGCGAAATAAAATTGTCAAAAGTTCTTGCATCAGATTATAATTCATATGCAAAGAAAATGCTAAATGAAATTAGCAAAAACACAAGCATGGCATCAAATAATTTAAGTTCATTGCCTGTTTCTATAAACGGAATTGATGAAACAATAAAATTCATAAATCAAGTTAGTGGATATACACAAAGTTTAGCAAACAAAATGGAAAAAGGTGAAAGTTTATCTAACGAGGATATAAAAACCTTAACTGAACTAAAATATGCTTTTGATGACTTAAAAAATAATATAAATAAACTTTCAAAAGATATTTATAGTGGTAATATTTATAGTGAAAGCAATAAATTGGATGGAGATTATAATAACTTTACAATAAAACTTCAAAATGTTAAAGCTGGAGATGTGGATTATCCAACAATGATTTATGATGGACCATTTTCTGATAGCACATTAAATAAAGAAATTAAAAATATGTCAAAAACTGTGGTGTCAAAAGAAATTGTATTAGAAAAATTACAAAATATATTTAAAAATGTTGCATCATCTAATTTTGAATTTTTAGGAGAAACAAATGGTAAATTTAAAACATATGATTACGAACTTTTAACAAGTGATAATAATTCAATTTATGTTCAAGTTACTCAAAACGGAGCAGAACTTTTAACGATGAGTTGTGCTGATGGAAATAATCAAGAAAACTATACGATTGATGAGGCGAAAGAAATAGCTAAAAATTTCACCAAACTTGCAGGTGTTGACATGATGGAATGTGTGTGGAGTGATATTGTATCGGGTGATGCGTATATAAATTTAGCTCCAGTTAAAGATAATATAATTTTATATCCAGATTTAATTAAAGTTAAAGTTGATTTAAATACGGGAAATGTTGTGGGATATGAAGCTAGTTCATATTTTACAAATCATACCACCAGACAATTAGAAAAAGCACAAATATCTAAAGAGGTTGCAGAAAGTAAAGTTCCTAAAATGTATCAAAGAAAAGAAACAAGGTTAGTGTTAGCGCCACTTGATTACAATAGAGAGGTGTTGTGTTATGAAACTACTTGTACAAAGGACGGCGACACTTATTATATTTATGTTAATGCCATAAGTGGATTAGTGGAAAATATTTTAAAGACAGTTGAAACAGATAATGGCAATTTGCTTTTGTAAAATATTTTGGCAATTATCTTTACTTTTTTACAAAACTATGATAGACTAACATCGTTAAAGGTAGGGATAATATGGATAAAAATTTGCTCAGTGAACAAATTGAAAAATTAGGTATATATGAACTTAGAAGCTTGGCGCGTAGTATGGGAGTTCAAAGCCCTACTAGCAAAAAAAGAGAAGACTTGATAAGTGCAATAAAAGATATACAAAGTGGAAAACTTAAACCTAAATTTAATAATTATGGGAGACCTGTTAAAAAACTTAGTTCCCAAGACGAACTTTTAAGTAAACTTATTATTAATGGAGATAAAGAACTAGAGTCAAAAATAAAACAACAACAAGAAGATGACAGTGATTATATTGTTTTTCAGCAAAACTTTGACAAAGATGATAATCCATTAAATTATAACCTTATAAAAATAAAAGGATTTGTAAGAAGAACCGAAAAAGGTTCGTATTATGCCTTAAATTGTTTAAAATTAAGCGTAAAAACATATGTTATAATTGAAGAAGCACAAGTTAATAAATATAATTTGATTGAAGGCGATTTAATTGAAGGTTCAGCATATATGCATCAAAGCAAAGCCTATGCAAAACTAAACAACATTCAATTTATTAATGGGGAAGAAAAGGAAAGGAATGTTTATAATTTTGAACAAGACTTGGTTATTCCACAAAGGGTATTGGACAATAGTTTTTTGCAAGGAAGGTGCAAGATTGATGTCGTAGATGATCTTGACAACTCTATTGAATATGTAAAATCTAAATCAAAAGAATTTGCAACAAAAGGTTGTAATTGTGTAGTGCTAGGACTTGAAATATCAATTGAAACAAAGTTGAAGTTGGATAGGATAGAAAATATAACTGAAATTGTTTCTTTAATAGATGATGAATCATATTTTAGTTATGAAAAAATTATAGATGCAATGAACCATATTAACTCTATGTTTTATCATAATAAAAATGTTGTTTTGTTTGTTTTAGATGCAATGAGCTTATATAGAGTTTTAGATAGTGTTTTTAAAAGTAGCAATAATATTCATGATGAACGTGTTAAATATACTATAAGGAAGTTGTTGGGGTGTGCAAAGGCTTCACAATCATCAAGTATTTCAAATATTATGCTTTTTTATGATTATCAA
>CALWDY010000007.1 GCA_944376825.1 uncultured Clostridia bacterium | reverse complement strand
ATTCTCAAAAAAGAGACTTTGTATAATAATGCTATCAAAAACATAGAAGAATATCAAGCATTAGTTGAAGATTGGATAGAATTTTACAATACAAAGAGATTAAAAAATAGGAAGAAATCTAAAATTTCTTCCTAGTGGTTTTTTATTTTGAGTGACCCCTTCGGGGTTCACTTCACTTTGCAATTGGATTTTTTGTGTAATTCCCTATTATATGCCCCAACACCACAAAAAAAATTAAAACAGCTTTTACTATATCAAAATACACCACACGGCTTTTATTCATTTGTTATCTTTCCTTTTTCCCTTTTTATTCTTATATCTAATTTATTAATAATATAAGCATGCTTATATATTTTTCAAATATTCTTCTTTGGTTATTTCATAATAATCTGCTCTATAACTTATTCCATCTTTTTCCCTTGTAAACATTTTGGAATATGTATATTTTAATCCACAAGATTTTTGCATTTTTGCTGATGCAATATTTTCGCAATGACAAGAGCAAACAACTTTTTTAGCATTTAATCCGTTAAACAAATACAACAAGAAACATTTTAAAATTTGTTTTCCATAACCCCTACCAACAAAATTTTCACCCATTCCAATTCCGATATCTTCATACACACCAGGCACCATTTCTTTCATGCCTGCTTGTCCTATCGCCATGCCTGTTTTCTTTTCACATACAAAAAATGCAAAATTATTTTTTTGAAACTCAAAAGTTCTATTTAATCTTTCTTGTGCTTCTTGTAAATTTTTTTGTGGAACCCACAACATATATTTAGAACTTCTTTCACTCGACCAATAATTATTGAATATGTTTTCTAAATCTTCTTGTTTTGCTTTACGCAAAATTAAATCTTTTGTTTCTAACCAAGGAGTATACTTCACACAATTTATCCCTTTTATTTTATTATTTTTTAATAACTTATTTTAAAAAATAATTATTAAAATTGCAAGCTTTAATTTAAAAAACTTAAAATATAAAAAATGCATACAAAAATAATTAACCGTATGCATTTTTTATATTACTTGCTTTGTCTATTAACATTCAAGCATACCCCAACAGCACTCATAAACACCATAAGTGAAGTGCTACCTGCACTTATAAATGGAAGTGGAAGCCCTGTTGGTGGAATTGAACCCGTTACAACAGCGATGTTTAAAATAACTTGAACTCCAATTACACAAGCAATTCCTGCAACAAGTAGACTTGCAAATCTATCTTTTGCATTTAACGACACTTTAATAAGCGCACCAATTAAAACTGCAAATATAATAACAATTATTGATGCACCAAAAAAACCCAATTCTTCGCATATAATTGAAAAAATAAAGTCGCTTTCTGCAAATGGCAAATATAAATATTTTTGTCTTGAACTAAAAAGTCCCACTCCAAAAAGTCCACCATTGCCAAGCGAATACAATGATTGAATCAGTTGAAACCCTTCACCTTGTGGAGAAGCCCAAGGGTCTAAAAATGCCATCAACCTTAATAGTCTATACGGCTCCATTATTATTAAAACAGGAACCATTACAAGTGCCAAGCATCCCAGTATAACAAAATATTTAAGGTTTGTTCCGCCAAAAAACATCATACAAACCATAACAATTGCAATGCACATTGTTATGCTCATGTTCGGCTCCAAAATTACAAGCAAACAAAACACTGCCCCCACCATAAGTGGCAAAAGCATAGTTTTAAAACTTTTTGCATCGTCTTTATGTTTTGCAAAATGGCAAGCACAAAAAAGCACAAGCGAAAATTTTGCAATCTCACTAGGTTGAAAAGAAAAGCCAAAAAGTCCAATCCATCTTCTTGCTCCATAGTTAGATATACCTATTCCAGGAATAAATACCAAAACCAACAAAACAATGGAAACAATAAACATTATCCATTTGAATTTTTGTAATTTTTTATAATCGAAAAAATAAAAGAACACAAAACCACATAAGCCAAGAAGCACACCAATAATTTGCTTTACCAAAAAATACCATTGATTATCAAAATTTTTTTGCGAAGAATAACAGCTTGCGCTATAAACCATTATGCAACCAAAAATACAAAGTTTAAGCATACATAAAATTATTGTTAGACCTGTTTTATCTACCTTAATTTTTTTCATTTAACTCCTTAATAATTTCAATAAACTTGTTGCCTCTTTCATCATAAGAACAAAACTCATCAAAACTAGCACATGCTGGCGAAAACAGCACAACATCACCAGATTTTGCAATTTCAGTTGCATATTTTACCGCATCGCTCATGTGTTTAAACGAAATTACAGCATCAAAATTGTTTTCAATTGCACATTGTTTAATTTTTTCTGCCATATCTCCAAATGTAATAATTTGTCTAACATTATAGCAATGCTCAAATATGTCATCGTAAACATAACCCTTATCGCTTCCCCCCAACAAAAGAACAATGTTCGATTTGAAACTTTCTAGTGCTGTAATTGTACTATCTGGATTTGTTGCCTTACTATCATCAATGTAAGTGATATTATCTTTTGACATAACTTTTTGCAATCTATGTTTTAAACCTTTAAATGTTTTTAACACTTTTTTTATTTTTCTATTTTTTACTTTTAAAAGTTTGCTGATTGTAACAGCACAAAGGATGTTTTCTAGATTTTTTTCTCCAATTAAGTGTATATCTTTTTTGCTTACAATTTTTTTGTTGTTATAACAAATATAGTCATTACAAAAATATGCCCCACCACATACATCAATCAAACTATAATTTATAATATGTGCATTAGTTTTAACATCAAAATTATCATTGCAAACAAAAATATCATTTTCATCTTGAAGTGCTGTTATTTTTGTTTTTATATTTATGTAATTTTCAATAGTTAAATGCCTATTAATGTGATCATTAGTTATATTTAAAATTGAACAAATATCAGGTTTTAAATCTTTTGATGTTTCTAGCGCAAAACTGCTAACTTCACATATAACAATACTATCTTTTGTTGTTAAATTGGCTATTTTTGTTATTGGAGTGTTTGTATTGCCACACAAAAAAATATTTTTATATTTTGTTTTGCACATTTCATAAATAAGGTTTACTGTTGTCGTTTTTCCATTTGTGCCAGTTATACAAATTTTTTTTCCCTGCGAAAACATAAAACCCAAACTAAACTCACTTATGTATGGAATATGGTTATTTTCAAATTTTTTTATATTTTCATTTCCTATAACTTGAACTCCCGGACTTAAAATTACACACTCTAAATTTAAGTCTTTTATGTTTTCTAAATTTTCCAATTTAATTGTATCTTGAATTTGAGCAGCTCTATTGTCATCATAAACATATACATTTTTTGCACCACGAGAAAGCAAAAAAGAAACAGCACTTGTTCCAGACAAGCCTGTTCCATATACCAAAAAATTTTTTGTTAAAATATTCATTTTAGCCACCAATATATAAAATCAATGTTATTGTTGTTAAACAAATAATCATTGTCGATATTATATATATTGCAACTATTTTATTTTCATGCACACCTTTCATTTGAAAATGGTGATGCAGTGGTGCCATCAAAAAAATTCTTTTTTTTGTTTTTTTGTAATGTAAAACCTGAATTATATCAGATAGTGCCGTTATTACATAACAAAGTCCAAGCAAAGGAATATAGAGTTCCAATTTAGAAAAAACAGCAAGTGTTGTAATTAGCCCCCCAAGAGCAAGGGAGCCCGTATCTCCCATAAAAATTTTTGCCGGAAAGCAATTTAAAATAAAATATGAAATTAAACAACCCGCCATTGCAAAACAAATTTGTTGTAGATTTTGCATTTCTACAAATGTTTGTCCAACATATAAATCTTGATATAAAAGCATAACACAAGCAAAACTTACAATGTAAACAAAACTAACTCCACTTGCAAGTCCATCAAGTCCATCAATTAAATTTACACTGTTTACAACAGCCAAATATACAAAAATAACAAAAGGAATAATAAAGACGCCCAAATCTATTGTTGTTTTAGTAAATGGTATAAAAATTTCTGTTCCAATTAAATTTGATTGATAAACAAAAACTGCAATAATAGTTGCAATTCCAACTTGTCCAATTATTTTTTGATACGCCCTTAGTCCCAAATTATGTTTAAAATGAACCTTTAAAAAATCGTCTAAAAAACCCAGCAAACCATAAGCAAACATCACCACAATAGTTAATATTGCAAGCAAAAATTCGCCCCACACAAAGCACAAACACACAAGTGCACATGAAACAACAAAAATAATACCTCCCATTGTTGGAGTTCCATTTTTTTGTTCGTGCTCTTTAACATAATGCAATATCGACTGTTTTGCTTTTAATTTTTTTATTAAATTTACAACAATTGGCGACAAAAGTGCAGACACTCCAAACGCCACCAAAAAAACAATTAAATATCTTATCAACATAAATTATCCTTAATACAATTTTTTACCACTTCAAAATCACTATATGGCAGTTTTTCTCCTTTTATGTCCATATAATTTTCTCCACCCTTGCCACAAATTATAAGGGTGTCATTTTCTTTTAGAGAATTTATTGCAATTTTTATTGCCAATGCTCTGTCTTCCACTGCATAATAATTTGTTTTGTTAAAACCCTCCAAAATTTGTTTTATAATTTGTGAAGGTTCTTCAAATCGTGGGTTATCACTTGTAACAAAAGAGTAATCTGCATATTTTTCGGCAACGGCGCCCATAACAGCTCTTTTAGATTTATCTCTGTCACCCCCGCAACCAAAAACACAAATAAGTTTACCATCTGTTAATTTTCTTGCTGTTTTTAAAACATTTTCAAGCCCATTTGGAGTATGAGCAAAATCAATAATTATTTTTTTGTTATTATGACTTATAACATTAAATCTACCTTCTATTGACTTTGTGCTTTCAATACCACTTTTAATATCATCAATGCTTATACCTAAATAATAACAACACACAGCACTTGCAAGTGCATTATAAACATTAAATATTCCATACAAATGAGTTTTAAGTTTTATAACATTATCACTAATATTCATAACATAACCCAAACAATCTTTTGTTATTTCAATACAAAACGCATCACTAGGATTGTTTATTCCATAAGAAATAGCATTTTCAAATTTTTTAAGTAACATTTGACCGCAATCATCATCGGCATTTATCACCATCAAATCATGTTTATTAAAAAAACTTAATTTGGTGTCTTGATATTGTTTCATGTTTTTAAAAAAATCTAAATGGTCTTGTGAAACATTTGTTAAAATTTTGCAAACAAAATCTATACCGGCAATTTTTTCTAAATATATAGCATGAGCCGATACTTCCATTATAATATAGTCTACTTTTCCTTTTTTCATAATTGAAAAAATTTCGTGCAAATCTATTGGATCAGGTGTTGTAAGTTTTGCTGGCAAAAATTTATCGCAAAAATAAATGCCATTTGTGCCAATTACACCAACTTTTTTGTTTGCGTGTTCCAAAATACTTTTTATTATAAATGTTGTTGTTGTTTTCCCATTAGTCCCCGTAACGCCTATAACCTTTACATTTTCAGTTCCATAAAAACTTTTAGCAACAAGTCCTATGCATTTTCTCACATCATCAACCAAAATTTGATTTACATTTTTATCTATAATTTTATCTACAACAATCGCACATGCCCCATTGCTAATAGCTTCATCAATTAAATTATACCCATCATGAATTCCTTTATAGCAAAAAAACAAGCCATTCTCCATTTTATTTTGCGCATTTACGCTTAATGAAGATATGTCTATATCCTTAAATTTAGAAATGTCATTTTTTATTTTAATATTTTTAAAAAGCAAATCAAGTTTCATCACACCACCTTTAAAAACAAAAAAATTTTATATTAAAACAAAAATTTTTGTTTACATATATATATTAATGCAAATAATTTTTTTGTACCCACATAAGCAAAATAAGTCAAAAAAAAATATTTTTTGCATTTAGATAATTAATTAAAAAGAATTGAAAAGAGTAATGCGTAATGTTATAATTACAACAAAGTTAAAGGAGAATTATGCAAAAAACAACACAAACCAACATTTTTTATTGTGATGAAATCAACAATTTGGCAAAAAACGACACAAATCTTCTTGTTAGTATGAGTGAAGAAATGTATCATGAACAAATAAAAGAACTTGTTAAAGATGCTTTAAACAAAAACACAAAAATTATACTTCTTGCAGGTCCATCTTCATCCGGCAAAACAACAACTAGCATGTTAATAAGCAAAGAGTTAAAAAAATATAATAAAAACGGAATTTTTGTTTCACTTGATGATTTCTTTTTAAACAGAGTAGACACTCCAAAACTTGCAAATGGTAACTATGATTTTGAAAGCATAGATGCATTAGATAGAAATTGCTTTAATGTTTTTATTGATGATTTGTTAGAAAAAAACAATGCAAGATTGCCAAAATATAATTTTATTACTGGAAAAAGAGAAGAAACTTATATAAAATTAAAAACAGACAACAATTCAATCATAATAATCGAAGGGCTACACGCATTAAATCCATCTCTAATAACAAAAAAAGTTGACGGATTATATAAAGTATACATCTGTGTAATGTCGTGTTTTAATCTTAAAGAAAACTGTGTGCTTGATAAAACCCAAGTGCGTTTAATGAGAAGACTTATAAGAGATTATTACAACAGAGGTCGAACAATTGAAGAAACTATAAACACTTGGAATGAAGTTTTGGATGGAGAAAAACTATATATAGACCCTTTTAAAGAGCAGGCAAATTATTTTGTAGATTCCACCCACATGTATGAACCACTTTTATATGCACAATATTTGCTACCATTATTAAATCAGCCATTAAAAGAAACAGAAGAATTAAAACTTAAATTGCAAAAATTTGAAAAGATGAACAAAAAAGACATACCACAAAACTCGCTTTTGTGGGAATTCATCCAAAAATAAAATTTTATAAACTTTCATAAAGCATAAAAAAACCTTTATTTGAGACCTGCTCTTAAATAAAGGTTTTTTATTTATATTAATAATTTTCGCACAAAACTTCAAAAAAACTTTGTGGATGTGCACAAACTGGACAAACATCTGGTGCTTTTGTTCCAACCACAATATGTCCGCAATTTCTACATTCCCAAACTTTAACTTCGCTTTTTTCAAAAACTTGCTTTGTTTCAACATTTCTAAGAAGTGCTCTATATCTTTCTTCATGCCTTTTTTCTATTGCGGCCACCCCTCTAAATTTTTCTGCAAGATCGTGGAACCCTTCTTCATCAGCAGTTTTTGCAAAACTTTCGTACATATCTGTCCATTCATAATTTTCACCTTCAGCAGCAGCAGTCAAATTGTTCTCAGTTGTGCCAAGTTCGTTTAATTCTTTAAACCATAGTTTTGCATGCTCTTTTTCGTTTTCTGCTGTTTTTGCAAAAAGTTCAGCAATTTGCTCGTATCCTTCTTTTTTTGCAACAGAAGCAAAATATGTATATTTATTTCTTGCTTGACTTTCACCAGCAAAAGCAGTTTTTAAATTTTCTTCTGTTCTTGTTCCTTTATATTTATTAGTTCTTTCCATAATTCCTCCTTATACATTTGCCATTGTGCATTTTAACAATTAAATTGCAATCAAACTTTGCTACATTTAACCAATTAAATTGCCTTACGCAGTAAACAATTTATCATATTTATTAAATTTTGTCTATCGTTTAAACATAGGCAAACAAGTTTTTTCAATTTTTTAAATTTTCACTTTAAAACACATATTTTGCATAATATTATAACGATATTTAAATATTTTGAGTCATAAGAAATGCTTAATAAACAAAAATGCTTATTTATTTTTGTTTTTCTAATTAATACTAATCAATAAATTTTGTAAACAATAAAGTTTACCAATTTTTTAGGTAAAAATTTTGACAAAATGCAAAATATTTTATAAACAAAACCAACTGTGCATATAATTGGTGGATTTTTTCGTTTTAAACATTTGAAAATTGTTTTTGCAATTTTTATTGGTTTTGTTCCATTTTGCTCATCACTTTCCATTTTTCTAACGCTTTTAACAATTCTCTGACCATAAACATTATTTACAATTTCGGTTTTTAATCTATTTTTAGTAAAACCTGTTTTAGTATCTCCCGGCCTAATGCAACAAACCTTAACTTTTTGTGGTTTTAATTCATTGTACAAAGCCATAGAAAAAGATTCCACTGCACTTTTAGTTGCACTGTAACATGCTTGAAATGGAATAGGTATCTCACCCGCAACAGATGATATATTTATTATTTTACCCTTGCTTTCTCTAAGATATGGTATAATTTTTGAAGATAAATTTACAACGCCAACAATATTTATGTCAAAAATTTTTTGCACTTCTTCTTTATTCGCATATTCAATTGCGCCACTTATTCCAATGCCCGCATTGTTAATAAGTGCATAAATTTCGCCTTCTTTATCATAGATGTCTCTAAAAATATTGCCCATTTTTTCGGTATCTGTAACATCACATGAAATATGAGTAAAATGTTCGTTAAAATAATATTTGCGTGATATTCCATAAACACGATATCCTTTTTGGCTCAGCAACAATGCCGTTTCAAGCCCTATCCCGCTACTTGCACCAGTAATAATTACTACTCTACTCATAATATACACCTTTACATTTTATCATTTGTTACTTTTAAAATTAAACTTAAAGGGAAGATTTTATTAAAAACATTTAACAACTTTATTTGATTTCCCACAATATACATCGGTTTGGTTTTTTTCTTATTTATAATTTTATATATTTTCTTAGTTGCATAACTAAGCGACATTCTTTTATTCTCTCTTTCCTCAATTTGCTTTGCACTTTTAGAAATTTTGTCACCATACCTAAAATTTGTATCAAAAGTTTTAACCCTGTTTTTTGAAAAATTTGTTTTAATATCACCAGGGTTTATACAAACAACATCAACCCCACTGCTTTTTAGTTCCATTCTAAGCCCATATGAAAGCATACTTACGGCAGCTTTTGAGGCGCTATAATGCGTTCTAAAAGGAACGGCAAAAATTGAGCATGCAGAACTTATATTAAAAATCTTTGCTCCTTTTTGCATAAATTTTAAAGCACCTTTAACACAACTTAAAACACCAAAATAATTCACATCAAACATATCTTTTGCTTTTTGTGTATCAACAAGTTCAGTCGCCCCAAACACTGCATAGCCCGCACAATTTATTAAAATATCAACTTTTTTATATAACTCTCCAATTTTATCAAATATTTCAAAAACTTGTTTTTCATTTGAAACATCACAGTTGAATTCAGTTGTACCGTTTGAAACGGCACACTTGTCTAATGAAATTACAGTATGTCCATCATTAATAAATTTTTCTTTAAGCGAAAGTCCCACTCCGCTATTTGCACCAGTTATAACTATTATTTTCTTCATATTTTCTCCCATAAGAATAAGTTTATCATTATTTTATAAATTTGCATATAATTTTGACAAAAAATTTTTTCTATGTTAATTTTAGTACATAAGGAGCAAAAATGAATTTAGGAAGCAAAAAAACAATTTTAAAAGCTTGTAGCATAGTTCAACTATTAAGTTTGTTTGTTTACTTAATTTCATTTCTCACAACATTACCAAATTTAGAAAACCTATACACAATTGCCAATATGTATGATATTCCAATAAAAATAAATCTATTTGTGGTTCTTCCAATTCATTTTGCAATTTTTGTTTTCATGTATGGCTTTTGTTTGGTTTATTTTAATAAAAAAATTTATCAAAACAAAGAAATGTTTTACAAAAACACAATAATATTAAAAATTATATCAATTTTAATGATAGTTTTTGATATTATCTTAGCAATTCTTTTAATTGTTTGCGCTTTTTCTAAAGATGATAACAAAGACGAAGAACCGCCATATAAACGCAAAAAAAATAAAACAAAATTGATTTTAGATAATGAAACACAAAAACAACTAAAATTATTAAAATCACAAAGAAGAAAAGGTTTAATTTCACAAGAATTATATGAAAAAAAATATAATGAAATGTTAAAGACTAAAAAAAGAGTTTAAAAACTCTTTTTTTTGTAGTAATCAACACTAACTGTTCCATAATTTTTTGTATCAAATAACTCAAAGCACGAACAACCAATTTCTTTTTGCTTATCACGCTCACAAACAATTATGCCATTATCACTAAGCAAATTGTTACCATGTATAATATTTAAACAATCCTCATATACACCACTTGCATATGGTGGATCAATTAATATTAAATCAAATTTTTTATTTAAACAATTAAGTGCTGTTTTATAATCGGCATGTATTACTTTTGCCTCAACATTTAAACTTTTTAAATTAAGTTTAGTAAGTTTTATACTACTTAAATTATTATCAACAAAAACAACTTCTTTTGCATCTCTGCTTATCGCTTCAATTCCTAGCGCCCCACTTCCACTAAATAAATCAAGCACTATTGCATCTCTAATAAAAAATTGTAGTTTTGTAAATATTGCCTGCTTAACTTTGTCTCCCGTAGGTCTAACATTTTCTGTTTTGGGGGGATTTAATTTCTTTCCCTTAAAATTTCCTGCAATAACTCTCATATATTCATATTAACAAAAACTCAATATATTTTCAACTATTCTAAACATATATTTGTTCTACTTTTATTAAAGCCTGTTAAAATTTCGTAAACGCTTAAACCGCTACAAACTGCCCAATAATTTGCATCATTAAAAACCACAACTTTATCGTAAATTGAAGCTTTTATATCTGTAATATCAATCATAAGAACATCCATGCAAATTTTACCAATAATTTTAACAGGACAATTTTTTAAATAAACATGCATGTTATCCTGAAATTGTTTAATCACACCATCTGCATATCCAAGCGGAACTATTGCAACCTTTGTTTTCCTTTTTGCTTTAAAAAAACAATCATAACCAACATACTGGTTTTTATTTACAAAAAATGTTTTTATAATTTTGCTTTCAATTCTCATAATAGGTTTTGTTAAATTAGATAAATATCCAAATAAACCAATCCCAACTCTAATATAATCAATAAAATTGATGTTATCATACAACACCATTCCGCTTCCGCCAATGTGCGCAATAAAAGATTTTTTCTTTGTTTTTAAAATATTTACAAATTTTTTAAAAGCTTTAATTTGACGCAATGTAATCTTTTTGTTTACAGAATTAAAACAATGTGTATAAACACCTTCAATTTTTATGTTGTTATGTAATGAAATTAAATTTATCAAATCGACAAACTCTTTTACACTATTAAGTCCAAATCTATTCATTCCAGTGTTAATCTTTATATGAATTTTTATATATTTATTCATCTCAATTATTGTTTTTAATTGTTCTATATTATCAATTGTAACCGAGATATCATATTTACAAGCTAACTCATAATCTATGCAATACCCTAACACTAAAACAATTGCCTCTTTATCAATTTTCCTTAATTCGATTGCTTCGTGTAAATTATGAACTGCATAGAATTTGCAATGTGTTTTTAAAATTTTACATATTTGCTTTGCATCATGTCCATAGGCATTTGCTTTTAAAACTGCGCAAATATTTTTTTTTGACTTTGATTTTAAAATGTTAAAATTTTGCAAAAGTTGTTTTTTATTAATTATTTTGTTTGAATAATACATATCATTTTATATAAATATTTTTTAAAACTTGTTAATATAATTTTTAATAAAAAAAAAAAACAACATATAATTAAATAGTGCAATTTTAATAAAAAATTTAAAATTTGCTATTGCAAAAACAAACAAAAAGTATTAATATAACATAGTAATAAGGAGTATGTATGAAATATTTGGCAAAAATTTATGTTAAAAATAAAGACACACTTGTATTGGATTGTGTAAATAAAGAGATTGAAAATGTTTGTTATCCAGCAGGCACATGCATAAATCCATACAATGCAAACAAAACAGCATATAGAGTAGGAACACTTATTATAGGTTCAGAAAATATTGCAATAAGCAAAGAAGCAATAGATTTGTTTAGGTATATAGCATCAAACAATGTTCATAGTGAAAAAACCATGGGCGACCTTGGCATTCACAAAACAACCAATGGTAAAGTTGCTGTAAATTGGAGCGACAGCACACATAAAGAAATCGGCAAACAAGCCAAAATAATTATTGGAAATAAGTGCGAATTAGACATTGACCTATTAAACGATCTTTGTGTTTTACCAAACGCCGAATTGTTATATAATGAAGAATATGTAAAATAAAAAAGCAAACATATTTATTTTGTTGACAAAATACATGTATTAGTTTAAGATAGTTTTGTTTATTGCGAAAGTGGCTCAATGGTAGAGCATTGCCTTCCCAAGGCAACGGTTGCGAGTTCGAATCTCGTCTTTCGCTCCAAAGCAAAACATCAAAAACCGATGCAAAATGCAAAAATCACATCTCCGAAACGAGTATAAACTAATGCTATGGACCAGTAGCTCAGTTGGTAGAGCAATTGACTCTTAATCATACGCTCCGAAATGAGTATAAACTACATTTATGGACCAGTAGCTCAGTTGGTAGAGCAATTGACTCTTAATCAATGGGTCCAGGGTTCGAGTCCCTGCTGGTCCACCATAAATCCCTTATTTTATTAGGGATTTTATTATTTTTACATAACTAATTTTTACTTAAAATTGTCTAAAAATTTTGTAAAAAGTGTCTAAAAAATGTCATTTTTGCATGTAAAATTTTAATATTTCACATTGCATAAAAACATCGAACTTTACTTAAAAATTGCCACTGTCTAAAAAAATGTCTAAAAATTTTTGAAAAAATTGCATAAAAAAGACTGAGAATTATCATAAATTCCCAGTCATTTTTTACATCTCAAAATCTTTTTGTCTTTTCTTTTTACGCATTTCTTTTTCTTTTAACCATTCTTGATATTCTTC
>CALWDY010000006.1 GCA_944376825.1 uncultured Clostridia bacterium | reverse complement strand
ATTTAAAAATTATTTTATTTTGTAAAAATATTATATACAATATTGTTATTATATAAGGATTAATTATGATTTTACAAACAAAAAGACTTTTATTACGACCATTAACTAATGGCGATATAAATGATTTTTATGAAATTTTTAGTGGCGATAAAGTTGATGCTTTTGTAAAAAAAATGTCGTATGAACAAGTAAAAACTTATTTTGAAAAAAGAAAACAATATAGTCCAAATCCATTTTCATTTGCAGTTGTTTTGAAAAATAACAATAAAATGATCGGCACTGTTGGTATTAAAGAAAAAATTACCAACATAGGTGAATTGTCCTATGTTTTTAATCAAAAATATTGGAATAAAGGTTACGCAAGTGAAAGTGTTAAAGAAATCTTAGATAATGCATTTTTAAACTGGAATTTTTTAAAAATTAAAGCAGATTGTCAGTTTGATAATTTTAGTTCTAAAAGGATCTTAAATAAATTTGGGTTTAAATATATTTGCTCTAACAACAATAGGATAAGTCACATAACTAACCAAAATGTCCAATTCGATTTTTATGAACTTTGTGCACACGATTATCAATGTAAGAAAATTTAATATTTGACAAAATACATTTTTACAATTACACTATAAAAGTTATTTAATTATCTAAAAGGTGAAAAATGAAAAAGGTACTAACAGGAATTAAACCAACAGGATATGCACATCTTGGAAATTATTTTGGTGCAATTAAACCAGCAATTGAACTAAGTAAAAATGGTGAATATGAATGTTTTTATTTTATTGCTGATTATCATGCGCTTACAACTCTTAAATCCAAAGAGGATATGAAAGAATATTTCTATAACATTGCATGTACATGGCTTGCTTGTGGGCTTGACCCAGATAAGGTTGTATTTTATAAACAAAGTGACATAAAGGAAGTTTTTGAAATAAATTGGATATTGTGCAATGTTACACCAAAAGGGCTAATGAATAGGGCTCATGCATATAAAGCATGCGTTGAGTTTAACGAACAAAACAATTTAGACAAAGATGCCAATGTTAATATGGGTTTATATAATTACCCAATACTAATGGCTGCCGACATTTTGTCTTTTGGCACGGATTTGGTTCCAGTTGGTCTGGATCAAAAACAGCATATTGAAATTGCAAGGGACATTGCAAATGCTTTTAATAAAAAATACGAAAATGTTTTTGTTATGCCAGATTGCATAATTCAAGATAATGTAAGCACATTGGTTGGACTTGATGGAAGAAAAATGAGCAAAAGTTATAACAACACAATCCAACTTTTTACAGATGAAAAAGAACTAAAAAAGAAAATAAACAGAATTGTTACTGACTCTAAACTTCCAGGTGAACCAAAAGACCCCAATTGCACAATAAATAAACTTTATAAACTTTTTGTAGATAAAGATAAAGCGCAGGAGTTTGAACAAAAGTTAAAAGAAGGACTTTCATGGGGAGAGGCAAAAGCAATGTTGTTTGAAGTTGCTAATGACTATATCAAACCAATGCGTGAGAAATTCTTTTACTATATGGAAAATAAAAATTTGGTTGATGAAATATTAAAACAAGGCGCAATAAAAGCACAAAAACAAGCAATTGTATATTTACAAAAAATAAGAAAAGCAATAGGTGTGGAAAATTAATATGTATTCAAAAAGATAAACCCCAAAGTTTATCTTTTTCATTATTATCTTCAAATGTTGGTTGTTCATATGTTGAATTGGATTCATCTTGGACAATATTATTATTATCTTCATTCATTGTTGTGTCGTTATTAAAGTCGTTTTCATTTGGCATTGTTTCGTCATTAATTGTATTGTCATTGTTGGTTGCATTGTCGTTTGATGTGTCTTGGTTGTTAAAACTGTCGTTTGAGTCATTAACAGTATTATCGTTATTTAATTCAAATCTTGCCTTAACTCTTGCTTCAACCATAATTTTTCCATCTTTTCCACCTTCGCTGTAACTGTATACGCTTATTTCAATTAGTTCTTTTAAATTGGTGTTTGAGTATAGAGCATTAGCTTTTTCCATTGCATTTTCTTTTGCTTTAATTAAAGCATCGTTATATATACTATTTTGGTTTTCAAGAGTATAAACGGTATTGTAAAAACTTGTAGCACCGTTTTCGGATGCAAGCGCAACAATTTTATCGGCATTTTCCAAAGTGTTGCTCTTTACTGAAATATCATAATTAAATTCATAACTTAAAATCCCATGTTCGCATACTGGATGAGATGAAGAATAATTAACAAAAACTGTGCTGTTGGCATCTAATTCTTTAATTTTTGCCACCAAATTTTCATATGTTTGTGAAATTTTTTCTTGTCCCTCTTTAATTGAATCGGCTCTTAATTTAATTCCAAAATTTATTCTAACGCTGTCTGGTACAGTTTCAACCTTGCCGTTTCCAATTACAACAACAAATTGTTTGTTTGCATTTAACGCAAATACTTTTTCATTAGGTGAAATTGTGCCACTAAACAAAATGCCAGAAACAAATAATGCAAATATTAAACCCATAACAAAAATCTTTTTTTTCATTTCATTCTCCTTTAACACATTTACTTTGTGAAAAAAACTTGAAATTATGTTGTAATAAAAGAGCTTTTTTTGACTAATAATTAATAAAAATATACAAATAAAATTTTTTTAAACAAAAAAATTATGATATAATCTTTATTTGAGGTAAGAAATGAATAAGTATATGCAAATAGCAATAAATGAAGCAAGGCAAGGAATAAACAACAACGATGGCGGACCATTTGGAACATGTATTGTTAAAGATGGTCAAATTATAAGTGTTGGACATAATCATGTTGTTGCACATAATGATCCAACATGCCATGGAGAAATAGATGCCATAAGAAAGGCAGGAGAAAAACTTGGAACTTTTAATTTAAAAGGTTGCGAACTTTATACAACAGGTCAACCATGTCCAATGTGTGCATGTGCGTGCATGTGGGCAAATATTGATAAGGTATACTATGGTTGCAATCAAAAAGATATAGACAAAATTGGATTTAGAGATGATGAACTTTATAAATGTTTTAAGTTTACACCGCCTAAAAACTTTTTGGAAGAAATGGACAGAGAAGAATGTTTAAAACTGTTTGAAGAATACAATACAATTGAAAATAAAACAAAATATTAAAAATTTTTGCTTTTTCAAATTTGCAAACAAAAAAACCATCAAACTAGCATATTGCTAAAATGATGGTTTTTTTATTAAAACTCTTCATCTAAAATTTGTTGTTTTCTTTTTTCAAATTCTTCTTCGGTAATAAAATTATTATTTTTTAAGTTTTGTAATTTTTTAAGTTTATCTTCAACTCCTTCTTTTGTAACAGGTTTAGTACTATTTTGTGGTTCGCTAACTCCAAATCTATTATTAAATCTATTTATTCTTTGTTGTCTTTCTTCTTGTTCTCTTAAAAGAATTTCTTTTGCTTTTTCTGTAACTAAAAAGTCTGGTTCTTTAAATACATAAGAAAACAAAATATAAAATATAGTTACTGCACCAAGTATATAATTAGATACGCAAAGTAAATATTGACCAATTACACTTAAATTGTTAAATAAACTAAACAAAACTGCCAAACCGCTTAAAAGCCATAGTATTGCGATTACTAATTCCAAAAAAGCATTATAATATTTGTTTTTAAAACCTAGCACTGCAATTAACATTTTCCATATAGCGAAGGCGAGAGCAAAAACGAAAATAAAGTATCTTATATCAACTTTGGCATTTGGTACAAGCACAAAAACGAGTCCTGCTATTGCCACTAAAACTGTTAAACATATATAAAATATTCCATCAGCACATAAATATTTTTTTTGACTTTTATAGTTATTAAATACTCTTATTTGCATTGAACCCATAAAAATTGCTGAAACAAAAACAACTACGCAAGAACCAACAACTGATATTCCTAAAAAGTTGCCACTAATAAGACCAACAATAACCAACACTAAAAGTGCAATACCAAGCAAAACGCTTGTTACTACTGAAAACACTTTTGTATCTTTGTTTAAAAATTTTAAATCATTCATATTTATTTTCTCCCAAATAATTTAAACGATGAGAATATTGCCCTTATCAAGAAGAACAACATTATAAATGTATTGTATAGAACATTGACAATGGTTAATTGTTTCCATGCTTTAAACAGTTTTTTGATTTTTGTTTCTTCTTGCTCGTTAAGTATTCCAATTTCAAGAATTATTTTTTCTCCTTCATTGCAAGCCTTAATATCTTTGCTAGAAGCGATACAAGCTAATATAAAAGTAAATAAAGTTAAAACTAAACCTACTCCACTAAATATAAGTGTATATAAACCAATTTGTGGTTGCAAAATAAGGTCAACAATAAGTCCAATTATTGCAAGTGGCAATAAAAGTACAGGTAACCAAGATAACCATCTATACATCTCTATTGTTTTAAGACCTTTTACACCATCGTTGTGCATTTTAGCCAAACCTACAAGTCTGCACGCTTGTGCAAGAGTTGTTGCCGTTGCTCTTTTTGATGCATACCAACCCAGTTTAATTGTTTTCTTTTTTACACTATATGTGTTTCCAACAAACATTGATGCAAAAAATCCTGTTTTTTTAACTTTTACATCAATTAAACCGTGTTCTTCTAATAATAAATTTGTGTATTCTTCAATAGGTTTGTTTATGTCAAGTTTTTTTAGTGCAAACCAAGTTGTTATTCTTCTTGCATTCCATCTAATTATTCCAACAACGCAAGCAATAACTAAAAGTATACCTAATATTATTAAACAAATAATAAGTTCCATAATAATCTCCTTATAGCGAGCATAACAAAAAATTATTGTGTTGTCAAATTTTTTGTTATATATCAAATTTAAAAATTAACTCATTTGAATATTATATTGTATGTATTAATATAATATTATTATGAGAAAGTTTTTTGAAAAAAATTACAAAATTTTAATTATATGTGTTTCTATTTTAATAATTGCAATTTTAGGTAGTATTTTTGTAAACATAGGAATGGATTGGTATAATAATTTGTTAATTCCTAATCAATGGATACCTAATTTTGTGATTCCACTAGTTTGGACAATTGTTTATATTCTTTTTGCTATTGTTTTATCTTTATTGTCAAAAGGTAATTTGCTTTCCATAAAAAGTATATACTTATGCACAATAAATGGTGCACTAAATGTTTTATGGTGTTTAGTTTTCTTTATCTTAAACCAGCTCTTGCTCGGCAATATAATAATAATTCTAAATGCATTTTTCGGTGTATTACTTTTAATATCATTAAATAAAACAAATAAAATTTATGTAAATATTTTATGGATTTATGTTTTATGGTTGTTTATTGCTACTTCGTTTAATCTTGCACTTTGGATTTTAAATTAATCTTGAAAAAAAAGAATAGTTATATTATAATTATTTCAAGATGAAAAAAACAAATACAATAAACAGTAAAATAGGCGAAATTAAGTTAGAATATAATTATGATTCTATGCATATTTTTAATGAAATAAAATTAATTGATGTTAGCAACAATCAGGAAATTGGTTATATTAATTTTAAGTTTTATAATGAACCATATAAATATGTTTGGCTTAATAAAATTGAAGTATATAAAAATTATCAATCAATGGGATTTGGAAAATTTCTTTTAAAATGTTTTGAAAAATTTTGCATAAAAAACAAATATTACAATATAGAAGGAAAGTATTATCCAGAAAATGAGTTCGCAAAACCTTTATATATAAAAAATGGGTACAAAATAATAAAAGAGTATTATGAAACATTATTGGTTAAAACATTAGATAAAAATAATAAAATAAATAGTGGTGTAATTGAAAAATAAAAAAATTATTTAAAAAAAGTTAAATAAAATTATTTTGGTGTTAAATTAAAAAAACTTTTATATAAACACATTTACTACTTTATTTAAAATACTAAACATAAAATAAATTGATATTTTAATTAAAAAACAGAACCTTTTTAAGATTCTGTTGTTTTTTTGCTTTTGGCGTGTTTATGTTTAAAATCTTTTCTATCTTTTTTATAAGCTTTACTTTTTGCTTTATATACATTTTTTTTGATTTTTTTATAATCTATGTTTTTTATGTAGTTTTCATCATAATTAGCAGATGGTTGTTGCATTATAAACCTTGCAAGTTCATCTATTGAATTGATTCTTAATTTGCAAATATTGTCAACCATTTTATTATAGTTTTCTTTATTCTTCATTAAAGAAAACAATATTTCTTTAAGACTTTTTTGATTTTTGTATGTTTTAACAATACCTTTTTTTAACAAATACGATAAATTGTGTTTTTCTTGACCAGAAACTTTTGGAGTTATTATTGCTGGAAGTTTTTTGTTTATCGTTTCAGCTGTGCTTGCTCCGCCAGATTTGTTTATTATTACATCGCTTGCCGACATATATAAGTCTACCTTGTTTGTAAAACCAACATTTATTACTTTTATGTTTGAAGGGAATTGCATTTTGCTTATTTTTTCATAGTCCTTTTTGTTGTGTCCATTTATCATAACAATTTGCACTTTTTCTTCTTTAAAACAAGACAAAACTTTTTTAAAAATTGAAAATCCGCCACCCCATTGACCTCCGCCATACATAATCATAATTGTAAATGTGTTTGGATCAAGGTTAAGTTCTTGTCTTGCAGTTTTTTTATCAATCTCTTTGTAAAACTTTTCATTAACAGGAAGTCCAAATGATTTTAATTGATTTTCTTTAAAGCCTAGTTGTAATGTTGGCTTAATAAAATCGTCGTTGGGGATTATAAAATAATCTACACCTATACACGCTTCCCAAAAAGGTGAATTTACATAATCTAAATTTGTAACAATAACCTTGCATGGAACATTATATTGTAGTCTTAAATTTGTTAAAGCCATTCCACCATAAAAGTGTGTACTATAAACAACGTCAGGCTTAAATTCATTTATTTCTTTGTATAAGCCTTTAACAACACTCATTGCAATGTTTTGTGTGGCACATTTGTATCTGCGTGAAGGATTTCTGGATATATAGTACTCATAAAACCAATGATATAAATGTCTTAATCTGCCAATGGCAATGCTATATCCTTTGTCTACCGTCCAAATTTTAAGTGAGGAAGAATATTCTTTTAACAAATCAATAATTTTCACTTCAACATCTTTATATTCATTTTCAAGTTTTTCTTTCATTGCTTTTGCACAGGCATTATGGCCATTTCCGGCAGTTACTGTTAATATTAAAATTTTTTTCATAATTTCTCCAAAGTTTAATTACCTTTAAACTTTATCATAAAACCATAACATTTTCAACAATATTTAATAAATTTAAAATACTTTAAATCTTTTTTAAAAAAACAATAAAAAATGCATTCCAATTCTTTTATTATCGTGTTATAATAGCATTAGCAATAACAATTGCTTTGTTAAAGCTTAAATAAAAAGGATAACCATATTAATTAATCTTTCACAAAGCAATATTTTTATAATTTTGATAAAGGAGTTTTTCAATAAAGTGAAAAAAGTTAAATTCACATCAAATTTTTTTAAAAAATATCCAAATTTTCCAAAAACGTTTTTTCATTATTATGTTTGCGAAAAAGATGGGGCACAGTATGTTTTTTTTTGCAATTTTCATCAACAAAGCCAAACAATATTAAAAATCAAGCAACAAATTCAATCTTATCTAAAAGGTGGTAAAACATTTGAAGAATTGAGTAAATGTTATGTTGATAATCCCAGCGTACTTAATTTTTTAACAAAGTTTTATTTAAGCAAGAATTTTCCAAACAAAACAAAAGAAAATTTTTTAAGTTTTTTGCAAGACCAAACCAAAACAAATGATAAATATAGTTTAAAAAAAGAGAATGTTGTTGTTGGATATAAAATAAATCAAAATGGTAAAATCCAAAAGCCAGCGGTGTTTAAAATGAATTTTAAAATTCAAAATATAAAAAAGAACAAACAAAAAGTTAAAAGAATTTTTATAGAAAGTGCAGAAAGTTTTGAGCGGGGTAAAGGGCTTTATTCACAGGTTTTAAATTATATGATTGAAAAAATATGCAGAAAAGCAAACATTAGACATGTAGTATTAAATGCGAGTTCTTATGATAGCGATAAAACTGGCAAAGGAACACAACAAAAACTTGAAAGTTTTTATAAGCGAATGGGGTTTTATAAATTGGAAGAAGATGAAGAGGGTTTTGCTTCATATGCGATAAAGAATGACTTTGAAAAAGGGATGCCAGTTTATTGTAAAGAAATAGATTTTGAAAAATGCTATTATGAGCCAATCTAACTTAAAATTTTTTATATTAATTCATAGAAGATTTATATATTATATTTATTTAACCCAATATTATTAATTTGACAATATTAAAGTTTGATGATATTATTTGTTGAATATTTGCATGAAATGCGGGGTGTTATGAAAGAATATTTATTTAAAGATATTGAAAAAAAATGGCAAGAAAAATGGGTAAGTGAAAAAACATTTAAAGCAATTGATTTTCATCCAACAAAGCCTAAATATTATGTATTATATGAATTTTTTAACATAAGCGGAAATCTTCATATGGGACACTTAAAGGGCACTGTTCCTTCGGATGCATTGGCAAGATATAAGAGATTTTGTGGTTATAATGTATTGTTCCCAATTGGAGGAGATGCTTTTGGATTGCCAGCAGAGAATGCTGCAATTAAGTCTAAGATAAAACCATCAAAATTTGTTGCCGATGGAATGCAAAAGGTGCTTTCACAATCAAAAATGCTTGGTTTGTCATTTGATTGGGATAGAACAATTTGTACAAGCGACCCTGAGTATTATAAATGGACACAGTGGATATTTTTGCAACTTTTAAAAAACGGCAAGGCATACAAAAAAACAGGTCATGTTAATTTTTGTACTGGATGCCAGACAATTTTATCTAATGAAGATTGTAGAAACGGCAAATGTGATAGATGTGGTGGAATTGTTATACAAAAAGAAAGAGCCGTATGGTTTTTAAAAATGAAAGAATATTCAGAAAAACTTTTAAATAATGTTGACAATATAGAAATGGCTGAACATTTAAAAGATGCGCAAAGGAACTGGATAGGTAAGAGTGAGGGGATGCAAATTACTTTTAATTTGCAAGATGAAAATGAAAAAAATGTTGGTAAAGTTGATATCTTTACAACTTGTATCGAAACCATTTATGGAGTAACTTATGTTGTTCTTGCTCCTGAACATCCGCTTATAAGTCAATTGCGCGAGCAAATAAAAAACATAAAAGAAGTGGATAAATATATTGAACAAACAGCAAAAAGAAGCGAGTTTGATAGATTATCAGATCAAAAGAATAAAACAGGATGTGTTGTTGAAGGGGTTTTTGCAATTAATCCATTTACTCAAAAAAAAGTGCCGGTTTATATTGCAGACTTTGTTTTAAACAATTATGGAACGGGTGCAGTTATGGCAGTTCCTGCTCATGACCAAAGAGATTATGAGTTTGCAAAAAAATTCAACATTCCACTTGTTCAAGTTATTCAAGGTATTTGTGAAAATTGTGCTGTTGAAAAAACACAATATTTAGAAAATAACAGCACGATGTTAAATTCAGAAGAATTTACTGGATTAGATGTAAAAACAGCCAAAAATTTAATTATTCAAAAGGCAGAAAAAATTGGTTGCGGAACAAAAAAAATAAATTACAAAATGCAAGATTGGCCATTTAACAGACAAAGATATTGGGGAGAGCCTTTTCCTGTTGTATTTTGTGATAAATGCGGTGTGGTTGCATTAGAAGAAAAAGATCTTCCGTTGGTTTTGCCTGAGGTTGATGATTATCTTCCAAATGCAGAAGGTGATTCTCCATTGTCAAAAGTTAAAGATTGGGTGAACTGCAAGTGTCCTAAATGTGGTGCAGATGCATACAGAGAAACGGACACAATGCCAAACTGGGCAGGGTCAAGTTGGTATTGGTTGCGTTATGCAGATCCGCATAATCCAAACAAGCTTGCAGATTATGAAAAATTAAAATATTGGGGAAGTGTTGATTGCTACACTGGGGGAACGGAACATATCACAAGACATGTTTTATACGCATTCTTTTGGCAAAATTTTCTTTATGAAATAGGTGCTGTGCCAAACAGAAACCCTTTTATTAGAAAAATGGGAAGTGGCTTGATTTTAGATGATCAAGGCAAAAAAATGAGCAAAAGTTCAACAAATGGCGTTTCTCCACTTGAGGTTATAGATAAGTATGGTGCAGACGCAACAAGACTTCACTTGCATTTTTTGGGGGCTTATGAGGATAATGTTCCTTGGACATATCAAGGGATAACAGGAATTACATCTTTTTTAGAAAAGGTTTGGTCGTTGCAAGATATGGTAACCAATGATAATAGTATTTCAAAAAACCATATATACGTATTAAATAGATTAATTAAAAAAATATCCGAGGATATAGAAGCGTTAAGATTAAACACAGCAATTGCTGCATTCATGTCTTTTATAAAACAAATAAAGGCTGATGGTTATATAACCATGAAGGAATTACAATATTTTTTAATATTATTAAATCCATTGGCACCTCATATAACCAGCGAAATGTATGAAATTATATTTAACAAACAAATAACTGATGAAAGTTGGCCAAAATATGATGAAAAATATCTTTTAGAAGATACAATTAATATCCCAATTCAAATTAATGGAAAATTGTATAAGGTCATAACAATTAATCGTGGTGCATCGCAAGATGAGGTTGTTGAAGAAATAAAAAACAACAATATAGATATAAAAATGGAAGAAGTTAAAAAAATCATATATGTTAAGGATAAAATTATAAATATAATTAAATAATGATATCAACTTTGAGTAATAATATAATAAAATATAACTTAATATTTATTTTGTTTAATATAAAAAATTTTACAATAAAAAAGTAAATAAAAGGCTGACATTTATGTGATCAGCCTTTTTAAAATTAAAAAATAAAAAAGTTGCAAATAAGCTTAGCAACCTTTATTTTTTTGGCGGAAAGTTAGGGATTCGAACCCCAGGACCCTTTCAGGTCAACGGTTTTCAAGACCGCCGCTTTCGACCACTCAGCCAACTTTCCATATTCAACTCTTCTAATATATACGATTTTTAAATTAAAATCAAGTGTTTTTAACAAATTTATTATAAACAAAGGAGGTTAATTTTAACCCCCTTTGTTTTAATATTCTTCTAATGATGCAAGACCTATTGCTCCTATTCCAACATGTACGCCAAAAACTGGCTCTATTTTTACTTCTTCAACATTTGTTAAATTTAACATTGTTTTTAATTTTTCTACTATTGTTGGTACATTTACTTTATCATAAATATAACAAATGCAAAGTTTTTTTAGTTTTTTAGGCAATTCCAATATTGCATCAGATATTGCTTTGGATAATCCTAAAACTTTTTTGGTTATTGTTATTTTTCCATTTGCAAACTTAAAAAGTGGTTTAATTTTTAATATGTTTGCTAATGTGGCACTAAGCGTTCCAATTCTTCCGCCTCTTTTTAAAGCATCCATATTGTCTGGAATGAATTGAATTTTTAAAGCATTCTCTATGGTTGGTAATAAATTTAAAAGTTCATCAAAACTTATTCCGTTTTTTATGTGTTCTATAACTTCTTCGGTTAGAAGTCTGCAACAAGTTGTAGCGTTTTGTGTGTCATGTGCAACAATTTTTTTATTAGGATAACTATTTGCGGCTATTGTTGCTGAATTTATTGTTCCACTTAATGAATTTGCAATAGTTAATATTAAAATTTCGGCATTTTCATCTTCTTTTAATATTCTATCTATTGCATCCATAAAATCTTGAGGTGATGGTTGTGATGTTGTTGGAAAACTTTTTGAATTTTTCATTTTTTCATAAAAAGCATCCCAGGTGTTTTCAAAACCTTCATCATAAATTTGTCCATCTAAAATCATTTTTAAATTTACAACTTCAATTTTATTTTTTTTTGCATATTTTTCTGAAACTCCAAAAGTGGAGTCAACTATTAATCTTATCATTATTATCTCCTTAAAAAATTAACAGGTAAATGTTATTTTAATTATACATTATTATATAAATTTGGCAAATATAAAATGAGTACCTTTTTGTCAAAAATTATATTTGTATCAATTTTTTGCTTTTTGTGCCAAAACAAAAAAAATTAAAATTTTACAAACATTTGTGTTTTTTGCACAATTGTGCCATACTAAAAATATGGAGATGAAATGGAAAAAGATGAAGTAAAAGCGTATGTTATGCAATCCCTGTTTTTGCTTATGAAAAATGTGCCATATGAAAAAGTTACAATGAGTATGGTGGCAAACAAGGCAGGGGTGTCCAGGCGAACTGTTTATAGATATTTTGAAAACAAAAAAATGATTCTGTGCGAATATTTTGACAATTTAATATCGTTGTATAGAAAAAAGTTACAAGAGAATATGGATAAAGGCAACATTGTTTTGTCTAGTTTTCAATTTATATTTGACAATTCAGAGGTGTTTATTATTGCATACAAAAACGGTTTGCTGGGAAGCATTTCTTCTGCTATTGTTGATATAGTTAGGGAAATTGTTTTGGCAAGGCACCAAGAATCAAAGAGTTGGAGCAAAGAATATACAGATTATTATGTTTCGTTTGTTGCAGGCGGAATATATAGAATTTTTTACGAATGGTTAAAAAAAGACAGCAATAAAAAGCCAAATGAAATGTTTGAAATCTACAAAAATGTTATTTCTGATTTGGATAAAAGGATATCAAATATTTAAAAGATGTTATTCAACCTTAATTGAAAAGAGTAAAAAAAAGTTCTGTGCAAGCATTTAAACTTTTTATTAATTTTGTTAAGATTGCTTCTTTAATTGAGTGGGTTTGCTCTTCATTTTCAAGCGAAATCAAAACCCCAGCCAGATGGCAAGAATCATTTAATAATGATGCCAAATATAATGATGAAATATCATAATCATCGCTTTCAACAACGGGTGTGTGACATAATTCTTTTATTTCATTAAATGTATCATTTACAAGAGTATTTAAAATATCTTTTACTTGCAAAAATTGTTTTTGCGATAGAGCTAAATCTCCGTTTTCAATAGAAAGTTGACTTTGTATTAAAAGTTTTGAACATTGGTTTGCACTTTCTATTAGTTCGGCATAAACTTTTATATTTTCGTTCATTATTCCTCCATAATTTATTTTAGTATATTATTATGAAAAAGAATTGTAAATAAAAATGAATAATAAAAAAAAATTTGCAAATTCTAAAAATGGAGGTTAAATATGGATAATACAGCATACAGACCAGGGGAACAAGCCCCAGAAAGCGGAAACTACGCTTGTTATGATGAAAATGGCAACTGTGGCGGAAGTGTTTACCTTGAAAAAGGGCAGAGATTTCCTGCAACTCAACACAGTGGTAGCACATACAAAAAAGAAAATTAAACAAAAAGGCGGGCAATGTCCCGTTTTTTTGTTTAATTTAAGTTTTATTTTGTCATAACTTATGATATCATATTTATATGAAAGAGTTGAAAAAAAGTAGAAGTAACTTGTTATTTTTATCCATAACATTAACAATATTTTTAATAGGTGGCATACCAGCCATTATTTTTGGTGCATCCAAAGGAATTGTTTTATTGTTAGTTTTAGGCATTATTTGCACAGTTTTAGGGTTTTATGTAATGCCAATCTGCTGGGTGATTTATGGCGAAAGGGGAAAATATATGGCAGTGCTATCGAGTATTGTTAATGACAATATATTAAAAGTTGAAAATATCAAACAAAATCTTGGGATTACAGATGCTGAAGTAAAAAAAATTATTAACTTTTTAATTAACAAAAGATATTTGTCGGGATACTTGTTTGTTGATAATAAAGAATTAAAAAAAATAGAACAAAAAAAAGATATTTTAATAACCAAAAAATGTCCGTACTGCGGGGCAAATATTGAACTTACGGACAAAGTTGTTGTATGTAAATATTGCAATGCAAAATTTAAAATAAATGATAATTAAAATGAGTTCGGCATTTTGCCGAACTCAAAATATAGTAATTTAAATTAAATTTTTTCAAGATTTTTGCTTGTTACTAATTATTTTAATATTTTTACTAGTTTATTTCAATAACTTTATCGCCATCTTCTCCATATGGGACGTCCCCATTGTTTTCCCAATAATCATTATAATAATCATCGCTAACTGTTACATTGCCATTTTCATCAACTTCGCCTTTGTATTCATATTCATCTTTTGTTTGGTTATATTCTTGTTCAAGTTTTGAATTTGTTTGTTGAAGGTTAGATAAATTGGCTTGTTTTGATTTAAGTACAAAAGTTTGCACAATTCCAACAACAAAAAAACAACAGAGAACAATACCCATGCAAATAAATAATATTTTAAAATTTTTTTTATTTCTTTCGTTTTCCATTTAATTTCACTTTTGTTAACAAATTTACAAATCGTTTAAAAGTATTATAACACAATGTATTAGTTTTTGCAATCAATTTGCCAAGAGTTAAACGCTGTAAAAACAAAAACAACAAAAATACAATTAAAACATAAATTCTAAATTGACCATAATTTGTATGTAAATTAACAAAAAACAAAATAAAAAAGCAAGATATTGTTGCAAGTGCCTCAAATACATTTTTTACAACTTTATTATTATTGCACAAAAAAGTTATGGTGTTTGTTACATCAAATAAAAAGCCACTGCAAAATCCAGAAAAAATTAACCATACTAAAATGTATGGTTGAGATAATGTTTCAAATAAAATCATTTGAAAATCCTTTTTAGTAGGCTTGTTTTTTCTTTTTTCTCAGTCCATTTTATACTGTTTATTAAACCAGAAACAACAAGTTCACCATTTTCTTCATCAAGTTTTGTTGTTTGAAGTTGTTCGCCTAAAATTAACATTTCGCAATCCAACGCAACTAAAATGATTTGTGTTGGTGAAAAAGAAATAACTTTTTTAACTCCACTAATCATTAAATCGTTTCTATTTATTATTCTTACAATGTTTTCTTTAATAAATTTTTGTTCGTTTTTTTCGTTCATGTTATATTGTATTAAATATATTAGTGCATTAGAACAAAAACACACCATATCTTAATTAACATCTTATACTTTTTTATTAAGGTATTTTAAAATTATATCCAGGTTATATTCAATTTCATTATCTTGGTCGTGAAAAATTTTGTCGAGTTCGGCAGTGTATGTATCAAGCATTTTTTTCCCCTTAGGGGTTATGGAATAAAATATTGCTCTTTTATCGCTTAAACTTTTTTTTGAAACTATTAAATTTTCTTTTATCATTTTTTTTGTTATAAGTGCCAAGTTGGATTTTACTATTCCTAGTTTTGAAATTAAAATTTGAGGTGATACACTTGTATACTCATCAATAAAGTACAACACTTTTATTTGTGTGTTGGTAGTTTCGTTTTTTGTTATGTTGCAAATGGTTTGGGAAAGAGATTTTATTTCCAAAAGTTTTCTTGAAATACTCATATTTTTATCATAAATTTTTTAAATGTTTATGTCAAACAAAACTAAACAAATTGACTTGCAGTTTTTATAAATTTATTTTACAATATTTACGTGATATTAGAGGGAACAATAGAAGAAATTATATTTAGAAATGATAGCAATGGTTATACTGTTGCTATGCTTAGTCATGGCAATGAATATACAACAGTAGTTGGTAAATTTTTAACAATAAATGTTGGTGAAAATGTTAGATTAAATGGACAATTTGTAACAAATTCAAAATATGGCGAACAATTTAGTTTTGACGCCAGTGAAACTTTATATCCAAGTTCTATTGATGGAATAAAAAAGTATTTATCAAGTGGATTAATTAAAGGAATTGGATCAGTTACCGCAAGTGCTATTGTTGATACTTTTAAAGAGGATACATTTTCGGTTATAGAGTTTTCTCCAAATTTGCTTAGCAAAGTTAAAGGTATAAGTGAAAAAAAGGCGCAGGCAATTGGAGATGCTTTTAGCGAATTAAAAAAAATTCAAAACAGTGTTATGTTTTTGCAAGGCTACAATATATCTACAAACATGGCACTTAAAATATATGGAACATATCAAGATAAAACAATAAGTCTTGTTAAAGAAAATCCATATAGAATGGTGGAAGAAATTGAAGGAATAGGATTTTTAACGGCAGATAAAATTGCAAAGTCTATGGGAATAAAGGCGGACAGCGCTTTTAGAATACGAGCAGGAATGTTGCACATTTTAAATGAAAATAGTGAAAAAAATGGCAATACTTATATGCCTAGGAATTCTTTTTTGGAAAATTTATCAACGCTTTTATCTCTTAACAAAGATGAATTTGAAAATGAGTTTTTGGCAGTTTTGGATAACCTTATTTTAGACAAAATTGTTACAACATTTTACAAACATCCACACACTGTGGTAATGCTAACAAAGTATTATTTTATAGAAACAAGTGTTGCGCAAAAATTGGCACTTTTAAATATAAGTTCAAAGTATTCTAATTTAAGCGTTGAAAAAGACATTTTGGAATTTGAAAAGTTAAATAAAATGCAATTTGATGCTAATCAAAAACAAGCAATAATCAACAGTGTAAACTGTGGCGTCAGTTTAATTACTGGTGGTCCGGGAACCGGAAAAACTACTATTATTAAATGTATAATGACAATATTAAGACAGCACAAAAATAAAATTATGCTTTTAGCACCAACAGGTAGAGCGGCAAAAAGATTAAGTGAAAGCACAGGAGAACAAGCAAAAACAATTCATAGGGGGCTTGAAGTTGATTTTAGAGGTGATAAAGGCGTTTTTATTCACAACGAAACCAATCCGCTGGATGCCAATGTTGTAATTGTGGATGAGGTTTCAATGGTTAATGTGCTTTTAATGAATTCTTTACTTAAAGCATTAAATAGAGATTGTAAACTTATTTTAGTTGGAGATAAAGACCAGTTGCCAAGTGTTGGGGCTGGAAATGTTTTGGATGATATTTTAAAAAGCAACATCATTTCTGTAAGTTATTTAACAAAAATATTTAGGCAAAGTGAAAATAGTTTAATTATATCAAATGCACATATGATAAATGATGGCGAAATGCCGATTATTGACAATTCAAGTAATGATTTTTTCTTTGACCAAAAAACCGAACTTGAAGACATAAAAACAACGATTGTGGAAATGGTAACAAAAAGAATTCCAAATTTTAAGAAAATGGACACCAGCAAAATACAAGTTTTGGCACCACTTAAAGCGGGCGTGTGTGGAATAGAAAATTTAAATAAGAGTTTGCAAGAAGTGATAAATCCGCCTTCTATTATGAAAATGGAACTTGTTGTTGGCACAACAATTTTTAGGGAAGGCGACAAAATTATGCAAATGTCAAATAATTATGATTTGAATTGGATTAAAAGAGATGGTTACATGCATGAAGATGGTGCAGGTGTTTTTAATGGGGACATTGGATATATTCATAAAATAGACAGGCAAACTGGCGAAACGATTGTATGGTTTGAAGATGGCAGGGAGTGTGTTTATCCAAGAACGGAAATTTATCAACTTTCACTTGCGTACGCAATTACAATTCACAAAAGCCAAGGTAGTGAATTTGATGTTGTTGTAATTCCTATAATAAGTGGCACGGGATTAATATTGAACAGAAATCTAATTTACACAGCGGTTACAAGAGCAAAACAAATGGTTGTGCTTGTTGGTGAAAAAAAGAACTTGAAACGCATGATTTCTAATGTGTACACCGTGCAAAGATTTACTATGCTTAAAGATTTTTTAATTAATGCAAACACAAAAGCACAAGAACTTTTTGGTTAGGAGAGTTATGGAAATATTTAATGGTTTGTTAAATTTATTATATCCTGAAAATTTAACATGTATATTTTGTGATGAAGAGATTTTTGATAATAATACATTTTGTACTTGTGAAAACTGTCAAAAGAATTTGCCTTTTATTAAAGAAAAAGTGTGCGAAAGGTGTGGAGATGTAATAAAATCTATGGCAACATTTTGTGATCATTGTCAAAAATCTAAAACATATTACGATAAGGCTCGCTCTGTATTTTATTATAAGGATGAAATAAGAAATTGTCTAAAAAAGTTTAAATTTGATGGTTGTAAATATCTTTATAAACCTTTTGCGAAATTTATGGCAAAAAAATATAAAGAAGAAAGTTTTGATTGTGATGTTATAACATATGTCCCAATTCATGAAACAAGATTAAAAATGCGAGGATATAACCAAGCAGAACTTTTGGCAAAAGAACTTGCAAAAATATTAAATTTACCATTTGTTGAAAATGCAATAATAAAAACAAAGAAAACTTTGGCACAAGCAGATTTAAATTACAAACAAAGACAATCAAATTTATTAAATGTTTTTAAGGTTGTTGACAAAAATGCTTTTAAAAATAAAAATGTTTTAATTGTTGATGATATTTTCACAACGGGTGCAACAATAGGAAGTTGTGCTGGTGAAATTAAAAAAGCAAATGCAAATAAAGTGTTTGCATTAACTTTGGCTCATACCATTATTGAAGAATAAGTTAAATTTGTTTTGAAATTGGCAATAAATGTTGTAAAGTATAAGAAGTATTATTAGGAGATTAAAAATGGGCTTATTTTCAGGCGAAAAAAAAAGATTAAAAGTTTTAGAAAAAATAGCAGACCAAGTTTTGGCATTAGAAGATAAATACAAAGGATTAGATAATGAAACTCTTATAAACCAAACACAGGTTTTAAAGAAAAGGCTTGCAGATGGTGCAACATTAAATGACATATTGCCAGATGCTTACGCTGTTGTTAGGGAAGCATCTGCAAGAGTTTTAAACATGCGTCACTTTAAAGTTCAAATAATGGGGGGAATTGCGCTTCATCAAGGCAGAATTGCAGAAATGAGAACTGGTGAAGGTAAAACGCTTGTTGCAACGCTCCCTGCATATTTAAATGCACTTTCAGGCAAAGGAGTGCATGTTGTTACAGTAAATGAATACCTTGCAAAAAGAGATGCTGAATGGATGGGAAAGGTATATAAATTTTTGGGACTAAGTGTTGGAGTCGCAATAAGTGGAATGGATGAAAATGCAAAACGTAATGCTTATAACTGTGACATCACTTATTGTACAAACAACGAACTTGGTTTTGACTATCTACGCGACAATATGGTTGTTGACAAAAGACAAAGAGTTCAAAGAGGTCAGCATTTTGCAATAGTGGATGAGGTGGATAGCATTCTTATAGATGAAGCGAGAACTCCTTTGATTATTTCTGGTAGGGGGATGAAGTCAAGCGAGACATATACATCAGCCGATAGATTTGCAAAAACCTTAAAAAATGAACAAGATTATGAAATTGATGCAAAAGTTAAAGCAATTCATCTTACTGAGCTAGGTATAGAAAAAGCAGAAAGATTCTTTAAAATAGATAATCTTTCAAATGTTGATAATTTAGAGTTAAATCATTATATAATGAACGCATTAAAAGCAAATTATATTATGATTCGTGATGAAAATTACATTGTTAAAGATGATGAAATTTTAATTGTTGATGAATTTACCGGAAGACTTATGCAAGGAAGAAGATATAGCGAAGGCCTTCATCAGGCAATAGAAGCAAAAGAAGGCGTTAAAATTAAAGATGAAAATAAAACGCTTGCAACAACAACTTTTCAAAATTATTTTAGACTATACTACAAACTTAGTGGTATGACAGGAACTGCAAAAACAGAAGAAGAAGAATTTAATGGTATTTATAATGTCGATGTAATTACAATTCCATCAAACAGACCAAACAATAGAATAGACTATAATGATGTTGTTTACAGAAGCCAAAAAGGTAAAATAAACGCAATTATTGAAGAGATAAAAGAAAGACATGAACTTGGTCAACCAATTCTAGTTGGCACAATAACTATTGACAAATCGGAAGAATTAAGCAAAGCGCTTCAAAAAGAAAAAATTAAACACTATGTTTTAAACGCAAAAAATCACCAACAAGAAAGTGAAATTATTGCACAAGCCGGAAGACTTGGCGCTGTTACAATTGCAACAAACATGGCTGGTCGTGGAACGGATATTTTGCTTGGCGGTAATGCCGAATATATGGCAGTAAAAAAGATGAGAGAAGAAAACTTCGATGAAGAACAAATTTCATTTGCAACATCTTTTGCTCCAAGCGAAGATGAAAGGTTAATAAGTGCGAGAGAAGAATACAATAAATTTTACAAACAATTTAAAGAAATAACTGATAAAGAAAAAGAAGAAGTTATAAAAGTAGGTGGCTTGCACATTATTGGAACAGAAAGACACGAATCAAGAAGAATTGACAACCAGCTTCGTGGTCGTGCTGGAAGACAAGGGGATAAAGGTTCATCAATATTTTTCTTATCACTAGAAGATGATTTGCTTATGCGTTTTGGTGGCGATAGATTACAAAAAATTGCCGACTTTTTAAGAATAGATGACAATACTCCACTTCAAATGCGTATGCTTTCTAAACAAATTGAAAATGCTCAAAAGAGAATTGAAGCACAGAACTATCAATCTAGAAAAACAGTGTTGAAATTTGATGAAATCATGAATAAACAAAGGCTTTTAATTTATGGAGAAAGAAACAAAGTTTTAGATGGAATTGATGTTCATGAGCAAATTATGGAAATGTATCCAGATGTTGTCGAGAGAATTTGTAAATTATATCTTGATGAAGACAAGCCATATTTTGAATGGGAATTAGAACCATTAAATAGGGGGCTTGAAGACAAGTTGTTCCCAAAGGGCACCAATTTAGTTGATAAGGCCTTTGTTGAAAATCTTGAAATTCAAGATGTTATAGACAAAATTATGGAAATAATAAAAAACAAGTATCAAGAAAATGTTGAAAAAACAAAAGAAGTTGGAGTAGACTTTTCTATGTTTGAAAGACTAATTCTGCTTAGAGTTGTTGATACTTTATGGATGGATCATATCGATCAAATGCAAATGCTTAAAAACGAAATAGGGGTTCAAGCATTTGGACAAAAAGACCCAGTAACAGAATATGAAAAACAAGGTTATGAACTCTTTGATAAAATGATTGATAGAATTCATGACGATGTAACAGCTTTCTTATTAAATGCAAAAATAGAGATAAATAGAAAAGTTCAAATGCCAAAACAACACACTTTTAAGCCTGCTGATGTTGTTGAAAATGCTCCGCCAAAAACAATAACAAAAGACAAAGAAATTGGCAGAAATGATGCGTGTCCTTGTGGGAGTGGCAAAAAATATAAAAACTGTTGTGGCAAAAAATAAAGACCTTCAAGGTCTTTATTTTTTTAATAGTTTTAAAATTAAAATTATTATAAAATTTTTTATTTATGTTGAAACATTCTTTTAAAATATGTTATACTTAAATTGAAGATAATAAAATTTTTTGGAGATTTATGTTTGGCAAAAATAGAATAAAAAAATATAAAAAAGAATTGAACATAAAACCAAACAACGATGGTTTTTTGTGTGATGATGGAAATAGAGCAATAATAAATGTTGGGGCAGAGAATTATGATGACATATTTTCGCCCTATTGTTATAAAGGTGGAGACACTCTTTCTTCTGATTTGGTTGGATATTTGCAACAAAAAGCAAATGCAATTCCACTTGATTATGACCTTACAATTCGTTTCCATGTTAAAAACGCAAACGAAGATAAGCGTAAAGAAATTGAACTTGCTTTAAGAGAAAATTACAAAAGCGAAATACAGGGAATAGATAAAAGAATGAACAGAGCAACAATATTTTCAATTGTATTTTTGTTTATTGGAATATTGATTTGTACAACATATTTATTAATTGAAAACATAACAATTCAACCCGTAAAATATGTTCTAGATTTGTTGTCTTGGGTGTTTTTGTGGGAAGGTATAGATGCTTTCTTTTTGGAAAGAAGAATGATGCAGTTAGAAAAGTTAAAATCTTACAGACTATGTTGTGCAAAGGTAGAGATAATTGAATTTGAAGTATACTAAAAGGATAAATAATAATGTATTATAACATTTTTCATATAGGTAATATTGTTTTTTATGTTTTGCTAGGTATAAGCGTTATTTTGCTTATGCAAAAAATCATATATCATATTGTTGGACTATTTCCTACAAAAAAATTTAAAGATGCAAAAAAAGATCATAAGTACGCAATTTTAATTCCTGCGAGAAATGAAAGTAAAGTTATTGAACAATTGTTAATATCAATTAAAGACCAAAATTATAATCATGATCTTCTTGACACTTATATAATTGTTGAAGATGAAAAAGATAAAACTTGCGAAATTGCAAAAAATTATCAAAATACTTATATTTTTGTTAGACAACATTTAGAAAGAAAGGGCAAAGGTCATGCACTTAATGAGGTTATTGAGCATATTTTTAAGTCAAACAAAAAGTATGAGGCCTTTTTCATTTGTGATGCGGATAATGTTTTAACACCTAATTTTATAAAAGAAATGAATAAAACATTTGATGCTGGTTATAAAATTGCACTAGGGTATAGAAATAGTAAAAATTGGAATGGTGGTTGGATTGCAAGTTGCAGTGCTTTGACATTTTCTATGATAAATACTTTCCACAATAAATGTCGTTCAAGATTTAATCAAAATGTAATTTTAAGCGGAACTGGTTTTTACATTTCTTGTGATGTTTTAGAAAAGATGGGTGGCTGGAAATTTTTTACGCTTACAGAAGATGTTGAATTGTCTATGTTTTCAACTGTAAACAATATTAATTCAACTTATAATGAGTACGCAGAATACTATGATGAACAACCATCAAAGTTTAAGGCTTCATGGAATCAGCGATTAAGATGGGTAAAAGGGTATAGCCAGGTAAATAAAAAATACAAAAAGAAACTGTTAAAAGGTATGCTCTTTGACAAACAAAACAGATGGAGTAAATTTGAATATACAATGAGTATTTTGCCAGTTATGTGTATATTGGCAACCGCATTTATATATGCATTTTTTACTTTGGTTCTTGCAATTGTTGGTTCTTGCATTGGTGATCCCATTGCATACAAAGTTTATCGCGCGTTTATAATTGCATCGCTGTCAATATATCTATTTTTTGTTTGTTATGCGATAGTTATGCTTTATGCAGAGAGAAAACATACAAATATAACATTAAAAAACAAGTTTATTTGTTGTTTAATGTTCCCAATTTATATGTCTTTTTACATTCCAATTTATTTTACATCACTTTTCAAAAAAGAAGTGGAGTGGAAACCAATTGCTCATTCTGTAACCATGGATATGTCAAAAAATAAAAAAATTGAATTAAATTTAGAAGAAAGCAAATCGGCAAGGCAAATAGATGATGATGAAAGCATATTAACTTAAAGGAGTGATTATGGAAAAAATTGAAAGTATATTAAAATATTATTTATTAACAAATAAATTAAAAGACACAGTAAGGTCGGGCTGGAAATATTGGAATGTCAACAAGCAAAGATTGGAAAGTGTTGCGGAGCATGTGTATGGAACATGTATGCTTGCAACTGCAATTTGGTCGGAAACACTTCCACCGGTTAATCTTGCAGAAGTTCTTTTAACTTTGGCACTACATGAAACTGAGGAAATAATAATTGGGGATTTAACACCTTTTGATGCCGGTTATAAAACAAAAAAGCAAGAAGGCGAAAATGCAGTTAAGGAAATTTTTAAAGATTTAATAGCAAAAGATGTTTTTGTTACTTTATTAGAAAATTTTGATAACAAATCAACACCTGAGGCGATTTTTGCTTATAAATGTGATAAATTGGAATGTGATTTGCAAGCAAAAATTTATGATGAAAACGGTCAAATTAAATTGGAAAATGCCGATGAAAAAATCAAACAAGATGAAAGAATTAAAAAATTGCAAGATCGTGGTGCAAAAAACGCTTCAACATTTTTCATACATTTTGATAGGGCGATTTTTGAAAAAGATTTAAAAAATGATGAAGATGATATATTTTTAAAAATAAACAAATACATAGAAAAGCACAAAATAAAAGATTTGTTAAAAGAAAAGCCAAAACAAAATGTAAGTAATAAAAAATAGAAATTTTATTTTATTGACACAATATAAAAGTTGTGATATAATTTGCAATGTTGAAACTTTAACTAAAAGTTAAGTTTCAACATTTATGTGCAAAATAAACTAAAAGAGCGACAAATTACCGAACTTGTTCGACTTGTTGTACATATGGCTATGGCTTGCTTTTCTAAAAGAAAAGGCATTGCACAAGCGCACAAAGTCTGCGTTCCCCAATAAACTTTGCAAGTTTCTCGGGGTTCCCTATAAACCTTTGGTTCCTATTTTGGTTTACAAAGGTGAACAATTAAATATGCGCCCATATGTCAACTGGATAGAGCGTTGGTCTACGGAACCTGCTCGACTTATTGTGCTGATGGCTTGCTTTGCTAAACGCAAAGACGTCGCACGAGTGCACAAAGTCTGCGCCCCCCAATAAACTTTGCAAGTTTCTCGGGGTCCTCTAAAACCTTTGGTTCCTATTTCGGTTTACAAAGGTGAACAATTAAATATGCGCTGTTAGCTCAACTGGATAGAGCGTTGGTCTACGGAACCAAAGGTTGGGGATTCGAACTCCTCACGGCGCACCAGTAATAAGAAAAGTACTTTTATAAAGATAGTACTTTTTTTTAATGAAAACAAGAATCCCCAACCTTTAAAATAAATGGGGACCCCAAAGAATTTAAAAAATTATTTGGGGAGAGGAGAAACGGAGTGAAGAGCGAAAATTTGCAATAGCAAATTGAAGTTAAAAGTATTAGTTTTTACAAAAATTTTAATTGCATGATTGCAATTTTTAATAATTGTTTAAAAATAATTACGTAATTAATGCATAAAGTTGTTAAATATAGCAAGAAAAACTTGGTATAAGCCGTAAGTTCCATTAGTTGGGTCTTGAAATAAAAAACATTTTGGTGGAAAAATTGTAAATAGCAAATAACATGTTATTATTACAATTATACCAATCATGGAAAATACTTTAAGCATTGGAAAACTTTCAGTTTGCTTTAATATTAAAAAAGCAAATAAAAAGCCCAAAAAAACACTAATAAAAAAGGTTAATATATCTACAATGAGTATTGGTTTTGCAGAAATTGCGGTATATGAATAAAAGATTGAAGGTATTAAAATTATTGGTGTTAATATGCATATAAACATTGCAAACAAATAGTTTTTACTCTTTAAAAAATTATTTGCACAAATAAAATAAACAAGCATAGGTAGTATTGCCATTTTTAAATGTTCCCAAGTGCTTTCGTTTGTAGGGAATAAAATTCCGGCAAGAACGTTTTTGTCGCTCCAATCATATAAAAAATGTGTGAGAGAGCCAAATGTACATACAAAAACAAAACCCCAAAAACAAAACCAAATCAACTGCTTTGTTGTTTTCATATATACAAATATATTCAAAATTTATAAAAAAATACATTAAAAATGGTGTTCCCGAGAGGATTCGAACCTCCGACCTACGGTTTAGGAAACCGTTGCTCTATCCTGCTGAGCTACGAGAACACATACATCAAGTAGTGTAGCACACAAAATAAAAAAAATCAATTCATTTAAATTTGTTTTTGTTGATGAAAAAAATAACCTTTTTAAAAATATTGAAAATATTTAAAAAAATGGTTGACATATAAAAACATGTTTGATATTATTATAATGCTTTTGTAAAAGCATATTCCTCGTTAGCTCAGCGGTAGAGCAACCGGCTGTTAACCGGTAGGTCGTCTGTTCGAACCAGACACGGGGAGCCAATAAAACCAACCTTTGTGGTTGGTTTTTTTGTTGTGCTAGTTTAATATCTTTAAAAATCTTATTTGTTTAAAATAATAGTCGTTTAATTTTTTGTCTTTTGCATCGTTGGTGTGGCAAGTGACATAAATGTTTTCAAGCGAGTTTTTTCCTTCTATTTTTGTTATAAGTAAATTGTGATGAAATCTTTCTCCACTTTGTAAAAGTTGAACTATATCTCCAATTCTAACATCGTTGATTGTTACCACTTTTGCTCTTGGTCCAACATCTGTTGTGTTGGTGGTTGCAAAATTATAAAATTCCACAACACCTGTCCAACTATATGAACGATTGTAAGAGCTTTTATAAAACCAAAAAGGTGGTAAAAATGTGTTCATTTCTATGCCACCATAAAATAAACATTGCGAAATAAAATTGGTGCAGTCTCCACCATATCCATCAAAGTTAAAAAACAAAGGGTTTCTTTTATTCCACCATTGATACGCATATTCAATTGCTTTTTGTCTATTATACATATAAATATAAATGCTATTTTTTATTTAAATATTCCTTTAAACGATAATAATTACAAAACACAAAAACAACCAATTTAAATAAGCACATATGTTCATATAAACATTAAATATTTTAAACTAACATTATATGTTGATTAAAATATTTATTTAATTTTAAATATTTGACAATTATTTGATTAGTAAATTATAATATACATACAATAAGAAAGAGTAATGTTAAAAAGGAATGTGGTATGGTTGAAAAGTCGAATAAAAATATAGGAAAAAAAGAAATGCCAGAAAGTATAAAAAAACTTTTTGAGCAAAAACAAAATGGTGTGGCAAAGCAAGATACAAAAGTCGAAGCCAATACTTTTGTTGAAGAAATTGACACATTAAAAAAAGATAAATTTGATAATAAAAACCAAGAAAGCGAAGTTTTACCTGTAAATATTGAACACAAAGAAGAACAAAAAAAATCTAAAAAACAAAAAAAAGAAAAGTCTAACAAAGAAGAAAAATTAAAAAAAGATAAAAATGTAAAAGAAAAAAAAATACAAGAAGATGATAGCAATAAAAACAAGAAATTTTCTAAAAAAACAAAAGTAACAATTTTATCAATTCTTTTGGCTATTGCATGTTGTGCTTTTGTAATAACATTAACAATTTTTTTGGTTCCAAAAACAAACAAAATGGATCCGCCCGTTCTTCAAATATACTCTTTAAGCAACCAAACAATATTACATGTTGAAGAAAATGAAGATGCAATTTTATATGAATTTTATATTCAAAAAAAAGGTGAAACAAACATTGCCTACATTTCTTCAAACACAAATGAGGTTTCAATAAAAAGCAAATTAAGTACACCTGGTGAATATTATATTTGGGCAAGATATGGAGGGAAAAATTCAAAAGAAACTTCCAATGATTCAATAAAACTTACTTTTTATTATTATGAGTATTTAGATATCCCAAGTGTATATGTTTCAAGTGATCAGCAAACATTGACTTGGCTTAAAGTTGTCAATGCAAAAGAGTATAGAGTTTATTATGGAATGCAAGATGAAAATTTAAATTATTTTACCGTTGCTCAACCAGCATCAACAACCACAAATGTTGTGTTTGAGTTTTCACAGTTTAACAATTTAAATGCGGGGAACTATACTTTGTATGTACAAGCGATTGCCGATGAAAGCAATTTTTATAAAAATAGTGAGCTAAGTAAACCAATTTTATACGCAAACAAAACCAAACTTGCTGATGTTGTAAGTGCAACTTTTAATAATGAAAATAATATGTTGTCGTTTAAAATTGACACTTTAAAAACTATAACAAATTTTTATGAAATTGTTATAAATGATAATGAAACCTTTATATGCAAAATTGATTCTATTTTAGAGAATAATATATTTGATTTGACTCCTTATTTAAAGAAAGGAGAAACTGTTTCAAATTTAAAAATAAAGGCTCTTGGCGATGGTGACTATATAACTGATTCGGAATATATATTGGCTGGTATTTTATAGAATTTATTTATTTTAGAATATAATTTACAATAAAAAACATACTACAAAAAAGGGGTATGTTTTTTTATGGAAATTGTTGAAAAAATTAAAATGCAGATTAACAATAACCCTGACGTTTTGGTTAGGGATTTTATTATTTCAAATAAAAAAATATCTCTAATTTTCTTAAAGAGCACAATAGATAAAATGCTTTTGGTGCAGTCAATAATATCTCCATTAATAGATTACAAGGGAGAGGTTACATTAGATAATTTAAAAAACAAAGTCCTTAAAGTTATTGAAATAGAAAAAATAAAAGAAAAAGATTTTGTTAAAAATGTAATAAGAAATAAAGTCCTTTTGTTTGTTGAGGGTGAAAGTGATGCTCTTTGTTTAGATGTTGAATTTTTTCCAACAAGACAACCAGCGGAGCCACCAACATCTCCAACAATTCAGGGACCAAGAGAAGGTTTTACAGAAAGTGTAAAAACCACTATTGCTTTAATTAGAAAACAATTGCCAACCAAACATTTAATAATTAAAAATTTTTTTGTGGGAGAATTAACTCATACTCAAATTTCTATTTTTTATTTGGATAATTTGGCTGATAAAAAATTGATAAAAGATGTGGAAAAAAAAATAAAAAAAATAAATACAGATGCAATTTTAGATTCGCACTATCTTATTAATTATCTTTCAAATAGACCCAATTCGCTTTTTGAACAATTTGGCATGACAGAAAAGCCTGACATTGTAACTGCAAAAATTCTTGAAGGAAGAGTTGCAATTGCCGTTGATGGTTCTCCTATTGTGATTACTATTCCATTCATGATTATGGAAGATTTGCAAAACAGCAATGACTACTACACAAACGCACATTACACATCTTTTATTAGATTTATAAGGGCACTAGGGATTATTATGGCCACAGTTGTTCCGGGGGTGTATTTGAGTTTTAGGTTGTATCATTATAAAGTTGTTCCTTTAAAATACATTTTAACAATAAACGCAACAACACAAAATTTGCCGTTCACTCCTTTTATAGAACTTTTGTTTATTTTAATATTATTCCAAATGTTATATGAGGTCAGTTTAAGATTGCCTAGATATTTAGGGTTGGCAACAAGTATTGTCGGTGCGCTTGTGCTAGGTGACACTGGTGTTCAAGCTGGATTAATTTCATCTCCGGGCATTATAGTAATTGCTCTAAGTTTAATATCAATGTATACAGTACCAAACCAAGCACCTCAATTAACCATACTTAGATTTGTTTTTCTTATAATTGGAGGAACACTGGGGCTTTTTGGTATTGTTGGAGCCATGGTGTATTTTGTAAATTATTTAAACACTATGAATGAATTTAACACTCCAAATTTAGCACCTTATGCACCTAGAATTAAAAATGATTTAAAAGATGGGCTTACAAGAAAACCAATATCAAAAATGAAAACAAGACCAAAAGTTATAAAAAATATTGATGAGCATAGGGGGTTGGATGTTGATAAATGAAAGAACAAATAACTGTTAGACAGACGGCGTGCTTTTGTGCAATTTCGTTGTTGGCATTAAAACTGATAGCATTGCCATCATTGCTTTTTGAAAAAAGTAGTAGTTCAGGCTTAGTTGTTGCAATAGTGATGTTTGTTGCAGATTTTTTAATGCTTTTTTTGTTTTTAAAAATAAAGCAAAAATATCCAGATTGTTCTTTATATGAAATAATAGAAAAATTTTTGGGTAAAATTACGGCAAAAATATTATATCTTTTTATTTTTACATTTTTTACATTTAAACTATGCATGTTAATAAACGAAGGACTTTCGTATATGCAAGATGTGGTTGATGAAGATTGCAGTTTGGTTGTTTTTCTATTAACTTATTTACCTGTTATTACTGCACTTTGTTATGGCGGATTAAAAAGTTGTGCACGCACGTGCGAATTTGGATTTGTGTTTATTTTAATAGGTTTTATAATCTGTTTGTTTTTGTCTGAAGTATCACTCGGTTTTGGAGAAATAGGCTCTTTATTTGTTGAGGATGCAAATAACATTATAAATGCTTGCTTCGATTTAAACTTTTGGTTTTCAGATTTTTTATTTGTTGCAATTTTGGCAGACAAAATAAAAATTGAAAAAAACATGAAAAGAAAAATATTTTCATATGTGATATTTATAACATTTTTACTTATGATATTATATTTTGTTTATTTTAGACTTTTTAGAGTTACTGCATTTTTGCATAAAACAGCCATAGCAGATGTAACAGAATATAATAGAAATATAGGCAATTCGGGTAATATAGATATTGTTTCAATACTTGTATATTTGTTTGTAATTTACTTTCAAGGTTCTTTGTATATGAACTGTTTAAAAATTTGTTATAACAAAATTTTTGGATATAACAATATATATCATTTTTTAATTGCAACAAATGGTGTTTTAATTTTTTTAACATATTTTGTATTTTATAATATACAAAAAATAACAGGATTTGTTTTATTATATTTTAAATATTTTGGTGTTTTATTGTGGATTATTATTCCTTTTATTTACATTTTGTTGTTAATTTTTGACAAGGAGAAAAAATATGATAAAAAATATAAAAAAATATCTAAAAAAATTTGAAAAAAGTTTTGCTTTATCATATTTTTTTATTATTATGATAATTTTTTTGCCAACTGCAATAACCATGCCATCACTTAGTTTTAGGGGGGCAATTATAACAGCAATTGGCATTGATAAGGTTGAAGACGAAGTTGAATTTTCTGTTTTAACTCTTTCGGATATCTCAAAGGATAATATGGGAGAAAACACAAAAGTTGTGTCGGGCAAAAATTCTACTGTTGCAAATGCTATAAGTTCAATTGAATCTCAAATAGGTAGGAGATTAAAAATGGGGCATGTGGGATATGTAATCGTTTCTCAAAGTTTTGCAACTGAGGATATTGCATCTGTTTTGAACACTCTTACAATAACAACCAAATTACCAAATTCTGTTTCTTTAATAATGAGCAGGGATAGTGCAAAAGATGTGCTAAGTCAAGCCAGCAAATTGGAACAATCATCAATGTATAAACTAAGAGAAATTATTCAAAATGAATTCAATGTTAATTACACAAAAGATACAAGTTTGAACAACTTTTTAAAAGGTTACTTTTCTGCAACAAAAACATCAACTTTGGTATATTTAAAATTGGACAAAGATGCCAGCACAGGCATTAATTCTAGTCCAGAAACGGATGGGGCAAGCAACGAAAATGAATCTAATCAATCACAACAAACAAAAACAAACAATGTGATATCATTGCAAAGAGAACATGCTGTGTTTGTTGATGGTAAATTAAAATACATTTTAAGTGTTGATGAAATGAAAGGAATAAATTGGATAGTTGAAAATAATTTGCAACAACTTTTAACAATTACAGGTGTAAATGAGCAAGGCTTAAACAATGCAAGTTTATCTTTTGAAGTTCAACAAAACATCATTAAGCCAAATGTTGCTTTTAGAAACAATAAACCAATAATAACTTTTGAATTGTCTTTAAAGTTAAATCCCGTTGAAATAATTCAACAAACAAAGCAAATGAAAAGTCCAAAGGATATTGTTATCACCGAAGAATTAAATAATAAAATCAACGATACAATAAAAAAAGAAGTGGCATTAACTTTAAATAAGTTGCGTAAAGAAAAAACTGATGTGGTTGGAATTTATAAAATTCTGTATAGCAATAATCACAAAAAATTTAACGAGTTTTTAGAATCTTTAAACGATAAAACAGATTTTTTGTCATTTGTAAAAATTAACATGAAAGTAGATGCAAAAATATTTGCTAGTTAAAATTGCGCTAACATGAAATATGTGATATAATTCACACTGTAAGGAGCAAAAATGAAAATTTTCAAGTTCAAGAAAAAAATTATAGAGCCACAAATTCATGAAAGCGAAGATAATTTAAATTTAACTGATGGTGCACACATAATAATTGGATGTAAAAGGGTTTCGCTGTCTGGTAATGCTGTTGTTCTAGAAACCACAGATTCAACATATACTTTAATTTCTGGGAATTCAAAAATTAATGTTATGCACAGTGGAGAAATATACATGGCAACACAAAACGCTAAAATTGGAATTATTGAAGAAGGAACAATAAACACTATTGCTGGAAATGTTAAAATTGATACAATAAACAACTGTAATATATTTTATTTGTGTAAAAATTCAAGAATTGGAACTATAAACAACGGAATAGTAAGATTTGTAGATGACAAAGCAAAAATTGATACAATAAATAATGCGCAAATTTTTTACATAAGGGGATGTTCAAAAATTTCAACTGTAAACAACGCAAAAATAGAGGGGCTTTTGGAAGGTGCAAAAGTGGTAACCTTTAACCATGGAACAATTAATTATATGTTAAACTCAGCAAAGGTTGGAACGATAAATTCAGGAGAAATAAATGAGGTTTGCGATAATTGTGAAATAGGCACAATTAATGGTGGCGTTGTTAATGAAATAATGGGCAATTCAATTGTAGGGCAAAAAATAGGTGGAAGAATAAGGCAAAAGAATGGCAATGCAATTATTGTGTATTTAAACAAACAAAAAAAACAATCAAAATCTCAAACAAGTGAAAAAAAACGAAATCAAAATAATTACAATTTAAGCGGAGAAATAGAAAAGTGATTTGGGATATTATAATAGATGCGTTTTTAGACACAATAAAAATTTTGCCAATTTTGTATTTAGTTTATTTGTTGGTTAGTTATCTTGGGCACAATAACAATAATCGATATGCAAAACTTATGAATAAAACAAAAAAATATGGACCGCTTATTGGTGGAATAACAGGGTGCATTCCACAATGCGGTTTTTCTGTGGTTATGGCAGACTTATATTCAAAGAAAGCAATAACAGCAGGAACCTTAATTGCGGTTATGCTTGCAACAAGTGATGAGGCAATTCCAATAATGATATCAAATCCCGACTTCATTGTTCCAATGCTTATAATGATTGCAATTAAACTTGTTGTTGCTGTGTTTTTTGGATATTTGTTTGATATAATTTTAAAGTTATTTAATAAACCACAAAAAATAGAAGTGGATGCTTTTAGCAAAATTCACAATCATGATTGCCAGTTAACATCATGTTCTCATGCTCATGTAATTCACTGTCATAATGAAGAGCAAGGGGAAAAATGCGAACATCACGACAAAGAAACAAAACATGAACATCATGCTTGTGTAGATAATATTTTTTTAGATGCCCTTGTTCACACTTTGCAAATAACTGCATTTTTATTTGTTGCAACATTTATAATAGGTCTTATTGTAAACTACGCAGGTGTTGAAAATTTGTCTAAAATATTTACTACAAATAAGTTTATATCACCTTTTATTGCATCTTTAGTTGGGCTTATACCCTCTTGCGCATCATCTGTGTTTTTGGTTGAATTTTACATGGCAGGTGGCATAACATTTGGTGCAATGATTGCTGGACTTTGCGCAGGTAGCGGAATAGGTATTTTTATTCTTTTTGCAAAAAACAGAAAACATATGCTTATGAATGTTATAATTGTTTTATCGTTGTTTTTAATTGGTAGTTTAGTGGGCATTTTATGCAATTTATTTGTGTGATCAATTAAATTTTATTTAATAAAAAACCATCGCAAAAGCGTTTGCAGTTGCGATGGTTTTTATTTTTATTTTAAAACATATTGATCATCAATGCTTGTTTGGCCATTTTTGTTGTTTATGGTTATTGTGTCATAAGAATTTGGTGAGCCAATTTCAATTGATGCCGAGTTTTTAATTTCATTTGTTGTAATTCCAGAAGAGAGCGTTGGTTTGTTTGTTTCACAATTATAGGTTAATGTAAATTCCAAACCATTTCTATATGAACAGTTGATTGTTCCAGATGTTGTTTCAATTGTGTTGTTGTACTTGATATTGTTAAATTTTGTGGTAATATTTCCGGAATTTGATTTTATGTGAGAAAGTGCCGAATTTGTTGGCTTTGAAACATTTTCTGGTGTGTTCAAAATTACATATATTTCTCCACTATCTGTTTCAATATCAACAGCATTTAAAGCATTGTTAATTGTTACATTTCCTGATATTGTTGAAATTCTACATCTAGAATGAAGTGTGTTTATTGTAATGCTAGAAGATTTTGCATTTGGCAACAAAACTTCTCCTAAAATTTCATCTACAAAAATATTAGAAATTAAATCTTCACTGCATGAAAGTTTGCCGGTTATCTTTTCAACATCAAGAACACCTTTTTTTGCATCATATGTTAAATTGCCATACAATGCACCAATCTTTGCAATTGATGAATCTGTTTTAAGTTTAAACTCGTTTGCTGTAACGTCTCCAACAACAATTTTTGATGAGTTTGATGTTATGTTTAAATTATTTACATTCACAACAGAATTTACGTCTATTGTTCCACTTGGCGAGTTGATATCAACTAAACTGGTAAACGAAACATTGTTGCCTAAATTTATGTTAGAAGACTCTTTTGTTTCAATTTTTAAAGAAGAAAATGAGAAATTATTATTTTTTTCAGTGCCTATATTAATGTTTCCACTTTCTGTGTATAAATTTAAATCTATGTCGGTTCTATTAAAATCAAGAGGTAAAGCTAATTTTATTGTGGCATTTTTTGAAAAGTAGAACCAGCAATCAGGTCCGGTTACACTAAAATTAAAACTTTTATTTGCTTCATCATAATTATAGTTCCAAATAAAATTATTTTGATTTCCGCTTTTAATAATTCCAGATGTTTTGGAATCTAGTTCAATTTGAACCCTGTTTACATCTTTCATAACAACATTAATGTTTATATAGTCGGTTTTAATGTTAAATGAGTTGATTAAATTATTTTCAACAAGTGTATCAATATAGGCTGAGTTTTCTTCTGCACTTATTTTTGTAACGCTAGAATCAACTTTTTTCCCATAGTAACTTATACCAAAAATTTCTGTTCCAGGCGAAAATATCAAAATTGCCATAATTACGCATGCAATACCAACAACAATGGAACATAAAAGTAAAATATAAAAAAGAATACCTTTATTAACTGTGCTTTTCATAATATCTCCTAGGTTTATAATATCACAATTGATTTTAACTTGCAACAGTATTATTTAAATGTTTTTATAGTAAAACTTAATTAATATAATATTATAAATGTGGTGTAATTACAATAAAAAGGGTACTCTGTTGTGCTTAACAATAACAAAAACCAGTACAACTATACGGTGTGTACAAAGAAAAACGAAAAAAGATGAAAAAAGTTTAAAAAAAGTTAAAAAAGTCGTTGACAAGACAAGGTGTATGTGGTAATATTTGTATGCTGTTCACAGGAAAGTGGATGGCAAGAACCATAGCAATTGAATAAGAAAGAATAGTAAAGGTTAATTGTTTAGAATAAACATACACAGTATACTTGTCAATATA
>CALWDY010000005.1 GCA_944376825.1 uncultured Clostridia bacterium | reverse complement strand
AATATCAAGCATTAGTTGAAGATTGGATAGAATTTTACAATACAAAGAGATTAAAAAATAGGAAGAAATCTAAAATTTCTTCCTAGTGGTTTTTTATTTTGAGTGACCCCTTCGGGGTTCACTTCATTGTATGCTGTGTTTTTTAATCTGCTAAAATGTCGTGTGGCTCATCACGAGATTGAGTATTCTCTATTTTTTTCTTTTTTTCAAACAAAACAACTTTACCTTTGTGTTTAATTGTATTAAAAATAACAAAAAAACATGCCACGCCTATGGCAATGTATATTAATCTTGAAAAAATGCTTGCTTGAGTTCCAAAAAAACCAGCAACAAAATCATATTGAAGTAAACCAATGCTAAGCCAATTCAGCCCTCCTAGTATTAAAATTAAAAACGATATAATTGCCATTTTTTCTCCTTTTAAAATATTTTGTGAATATTTCAGGGTTATATACATAAATTATTAAGAGCAGATTTAAAAAAATGCTAAAAACTATTGACAAAGGCATCTTATATTGCTACAATAGCGTGTCATTTAAATGTAGTGGCATTCCACTTGCATTTTTTTTATTAAATAAGGGGGTACATCGTGGAACAAGTTTATTTAACGGTAGAAGGGAAAAAACAACTAGAAGAAAAATTAGATTATTATAAAACAGTAAAAAGACCAGAAGTGTCAAAAAAGATAGGTCTTGCTCGTGAGTTTGGGGATTTAAGCGAAAATGCCGAATACGATGCTGCAAAAGATGAGCAAGCTCGTATTGAAGCAGAAATAAGCGACATGGAAGCAAAAATAAGAAATTGTATAATTATAACCGAAGTTGACACATCAAAAGTCAGCATTGGATGTCATGTTACACTATACGATAAAGAATTTGATGAAGATGTGAAATACAAAATTGTTGGTTCAACAGAAAGCAATCCAAAAGAAGGATTAATCAGCAATGAATCGCCTGTTGGCAAAGCCGTTTTGGGAAAAAAGATAGGTGATGAAGTTAGCGTTGAAACCCCTAATGGAGTACTTAGTTTTGTTGTAAAAGATATTTCATTAAATTAAAAATAATAATAAAAAAACTGCCGTTGGCAGTTTTTTTTAATCTATTTTAAAATTAAATTTGTTAAATATGATATTTTCTAAATATTCATTTGTGTCAAATTCATAATGAACAATAGACCTGTTTTCTTTAATATTATTTTCGTAAAACAAATCAAACATTTCAGCGTTTTGAATTATTGTTTCTTGTGGATTGTTTCTTTTTGTCATTCGATTTAAAATTTCTTCTTTAATTGTCTTTTTTGGAAAAACAAAACAAAATTTAATATTATTATCAATTAAATATTTTATAGTTTCATCATGTGGGGCAAGTATCAATGTTTTTCCTTGTTCAACATATTGGTCAAGTTTCTTATACAATTCTTCCAAGTACTCTTTGCCATGAAATCTTCGTGAAAAAGTTCTATTTCCTTTTGTTTCTTCCATCTCTTTTCTTGTTATGTTTTCTGGGACATTATATTTACATCTCAATCTTTCTTCATCTACATCAACAAATAAATTTGGATATTTATCACAAAGATAAGATTTTCCACAACATGGTGTTGCAACAATTGCGTCAAAAGATTTTCCTAAATATTTCAAAATAACCCCTTTAAGAACTTAAATTTTTTCAGGCGACTCAATTCCAAGAATGTTTAAACCAATTTCAATATTTTTTGCAACAATCTCTGCCAATTTTAATCTTGCAATTTTAAGATTTGTTTCTGCTGATTTTATTGGACAAGCATTATACCATCTTGAAAATAGTTTACATAGGTCATATAAATAGTTACACAAACTATTAAAGTTATATGTGTTTTCTAGTTGAGATATAACACTATTAAAGTTGAGTATTTGCACAACAAGTGCCCATTCTATATCTGTGTCAAGAAGTGAAAAATCGATATTTGCATTTTCATAATTTTCACCATTTAAAATAGATAAAATTCTTGCTCGACTATATTGAATGTATACACTAGTATTTCCTTCAAAACTAAGCGCTTGGTCTTTGTCAAAAACAACATTTCTATCGTTACTACATTTAAGTATTGCATATTTAATTGCACCATAGGCAAGCTGTTTTGCAAGTTTTTCGTCAACAGCCGAATTTCTTTCAATCATTTTTTGTTTTGCAAATTCTGTTGTTTCTTTCATTAAATCTTCAAGTAAAACAACTTTTCCTGCTCTTGTTGACATTTTGCCATCGGTTAAAAGTACAAACGAATAGTTAATAATTTCAGCACCTTTATATCCCAAAATGTCCAAAACGGCATTAACTTGTCTGCCATAAAGTTTTTGGTCTTCGCCAAGTACAACAATATTTTTTCCACCATCTGCCCATTTAGATTTGTCTATGCTATAACAAACATCTCTAAGTGGATAAAGTGATGTTAAATCTTTTCTTGTTAGTGGAAAATAAGGATTTTCGCTGTTTATTTTGTATTCTTCAAGGTTTAAAACTTGTCTGCCTACATCGTCTGTAAACATATATTTTGTTTTGCTTAAATCATCCAAAATTTCTTTTGTTCTGCCTGATATAATGTATTTTGATTCATAATCATAGCAATCATAATAAATTCCAAATTCATTAAATATCTTCTTTTGTCCTTCAATGCAAATATTCACAATTCTAGAAAATTTTTCAAAAACTTCTTCGTTGCCACATTCCATTTCATGAAGCAAGTTGAATACCTTTTCTTCAATTTCTGGATTTTGTTTTAGTTCTTCATTTGCACTTACGTACAAACTCAACAAATCATTAAAGGTGATGTCGTTTTTTCCTTCTGTATAATACACAAGTAGTGCAATTTGTTTTCCAATATCATTAACAAAATAATGAACAGTAGTGTCGTATCCCAAAAATTTTAATAGTCTGCTTGAAGCATCTCCAATAAGCGCATTTCTTGCTCTGCCAATATGTGGAGAGGCATTTGGGTTTATACTTGTGTGTTCGATAAGTGCTTTTTCGCCTTTGTGTTTTTTGTCATTAAACAAATTTCCATCATTATATTCTTTTAAAAATTTTTGTAAAACAAGAGTTTTGTTTAAAAAAAAGTTTAAATAACCTGAAATAACTTTAATTTCCCTAAAGGTGCCATCGTTTGTTTCATCAAGTTTTGATTTTATTTCTTGTGCAATAACAATTGGAGATTTTCGTAGTTTTTTAGACAAAACAAAACAAGGAAAGGCAACATCTCCCAAGTTTTGCTCTGGTGGAACTTCCAAGTTGTTTGTAATTTCGTTTTTATCAACGCCTAAAATGTTAGATAATTTATCACTAACAATAGAAAATAATAAATTTGTCATAAGTAATTCCTTTTAACTCACATATGATAGCAAAAATATAGATAAATAGCAAGTGTTGAAAAAATAAAAACCTTGCCAACTTAAATAAAAGTTGTATAATAATATAAGAAGGGAAATTATGGAAGAATACGAATATAACTTTAAAGTGCAATCAATTGAGCCATTTATAAATTTTTGCAAACAAAACGGATATAAAGAAAAACAAATATCCACGCAAAATAGAGTGGTGTATGAAAATAAAAATAAAAAAACAATGCTCGCACGAATAACAACCGATATAAAAAACAATAAAGAAACAACAGTTTTAGATTTTAAAAATGTGGACAATAAAAACATAAATTTTAAAATATCAAACGAATCGTTGCCAATAAAAGTAACATCAAAAAATAAAAAAGCAATTATGTCAATTTTGCAAACATTAGAGTTTGAAGAAGTTGCCAATAATTTTAGAACAAGATACGTTTATGAAAAAAATAATGTAGAGTTTGAAATAGACGACTATACAAGACCACAAATGAAAATAGTTGCCATAGAAGGAGACAGAAACGAAGTTGAAAAAGTAAAACTTTTAATAGAAAAATTGTTGTAAAAAATAATACTATACAAGTTTTAGATTTTCATCTTTGTCCCAATAAAGAGACTTCATTTTTAAAAGTTGTTTTATATCGTTTTCAGAGTACAATTTAAAATGATTAAGATCACAACCAACATTAAAACCAAAACTTTTATATATACCCATAGCTCTGTGGCTATGTCCAAATAAATTTAGTAAGTTAGTGTTATAATTTTTGGGTTTGTGTGTTAAATAAAAATCAATATTACAAATTTTTAATGTGTCATTTTGTTTTACATCAAAAAAATCATTTTTTATACAATATTGTCTAAAATTTTCAAAATTGTTATTAAAAAAATATTTAATTATTCTTTCTTCATTATTGCCAATAATTAAAATTATTTTTGCTTTTATTTTTTTTACAAATTTAATTTGCGTTTTTAAATCAATTTTTATATCCATGTGACAATCAAACAAATCACCAACAACATAAATTGTATCATTTTTTGATGATTGTTTGTTCCATGTTTTAATTAAAAATTTTTCAAATATTTTTGCATTTTTAAAAGGTCTATTGTCGTTTTTTAAAGCTTGATTGCTTCCAAGATGCAAATCACTTGTAAAAAAATTCATTTTTTCTCCATAAAAACTATAAACTTTATTGTTTATTTATCTTGCTTTCGTTTGTGGTAGTTTTAGTTTTATATTTTGTAGAATAACCCATGTTTGCGTCGGGTCTAAGTTCATTAGGGAAGTGCATATCTGTTTTTATATCATTAACTGTTTTTTGAAGCATGTTTAAAACTTTGTAAGGGTCTTTTATATCTAATAGTGCAATTGTTTCATTGGTTGTCTTAATGTAAATATCCCCAACTTTCAAAATTCTGTCAATTAAGCCTACTTTAACATTAACTGATTGAATATCCATATAATACACATTTTTTAAATCAACAAATATTCCATAGCGAATAATTATTCTTTTAGTTGTAAAAGCATATTCAATATTTTTATGTTGAATTGAAGCGGTTATAACATTATAAAGCCATATCCAAAATGGCGTTAGATGTATTAAAAAGAAAACAATAATACCTATTAAGAAAAATGTTCCCATTTGCGAAAAAATATTATTTTTAATCATCATAAAAATAAAGAAACCATCAAATAAAATCCATATTAAAGCAAAAGGAAGCATGCTTAAAATTTTTGACCAAATAAAAGCCGATTTTTTTGGTTTATCTCGCCATAAAATTTGTTCATCTTTGTCTATAAGTTCATCAATATTAATGTAATTCATTTCGTTTGTGTTTGCATAACTTTTGCTATATTTATCCATGTAATTCTCCTAAAATTAAAGTAGCAAAATAATTTAAAGATGTCAAATTTTAAAATGGCAAATTTGGCAAAATACTTGTGCAATTACTTTTTGCAATGAAAATAAGTAAAATTAACAAAATAGATTGGTTATATTATAGTTAATGTTTAAAACATTATAAAATATCTCGAAGAATAAGTGGCAAATATTTGTAATTTGGGCTTTGTTTTGGAAAATTGTAAAAGCACTTAAACATTATTATTTAAAATATTACAAAAAAGTCTGTTTTAATAATAAATTAGTTGAGAATTTAATGCTTGGAACAATAATTCAAATACATTCTGTTTGAGATTTTGCAAAAAATAGTGTAATTAATAATAAACAAATTGTTTTGAGGTGTTGCTAACTGATGATATAATAAAAAAAATTCATATAAAGAATAATGGGGCGAGGTGTTTGTATGATTTCTTTTAAAGAAGAAAATAGAAAATTTAATTATCGTGTAGGGGCAATAATAATAAGTGAAGATAAGCAAAAAGTATTACTACACACTATAAAGGGATATGGATTCTATTTGCTACCAGGGGGAAGGGTTGAATGGATGGAATTTGCAGAACAAGCAATAAAAAGAGAGCTGGAAGAAGAATTAGGTTTAAAAAATATTAATGTAAATGAAAGATTGTATTTAGAAAATTTCTTTAAATTTAAAGAAGTTGAAGTTCAGGAAGTTTCAGTTAATTATGTTGTAGAATTAACATCAAAGCACGCAGAACTAGAAAAAGAAGAAGAATTTAGGGGAGTTGAGGGAGAAAAATATATTTACAAATGGGTTAAAATTGATGATGTGGACAATTACATAATTAAACCTGCCTTATTAAAAGATGTAATAAAAAATTACAACAGTAAATTTGAATATATAAAAATTGATGAAAGATAATGGAAGCCGACGATTATAACAAAAAAACCAATTATGGATGTTTCATTGAACGTACATTTTTATGGTGATAGAGAACAAAGATAAGTCATAATAGTCAAATAATTGCAATATAAAAGTCCCAAATAGCGAAAAGGGGATATCGCAAAAAATCTGGTGTATAAATAGTCTAACAAGCGATAATGTTTTAAAAAACGACTTTTATTTTAAATATCAAAACTCAAATAGTTCAATTAAGTAATTATAAAAATATTTTCTCATTTCTTCTATTTTTGACAATGGAAAAATTTATATTCTTTTTAGCATTTAACACATTTTATAAATTTGAAAATGTATAAGCAAATCTATTTGCTTTCCATTCGTGTTTTTGTGCGTTATAAGGAAAATTTTTGGAAAATACTTTTTCCCAAAATAAATGTGCAGAATTACTCATGGGAACGGGTCGGGTTTCCCAATTGGCTTTATGCAAATCAAAAACTTTTAAAACAACATTTTTGGCAAGACCTTTTCCTTTAAAGTTGTTTAATACAAAAATTTCCGATAAATTTAAGTTTTCAGTTTTGTTTTTTAAAATTTTAAATTCTTTATCAATCATAACAAATCCAGCAATATTATTTTCTACATAAATAATATATCCAAAATTATTTTTATCTTTAAACCAATCATCTAAAGAGTGTGATTCGAATAAACCATTGTTGTTGACATTCCATGAAAGTTCTTTTGATATATCATGAATGTATAATTGAAATAAATTTTTTAAGATGTGTAAATTATTATTATTTATTTTTATTAAACTTAATTCCATACTAATCCTCCAAGCCCATTAAGTAATCAATTGATACGCCAAAATATTTAGCGAGAATTACAAGTTGAGAACCTTTTACATCTGCTTGACAGTTTTCCCAGCGACAAAGAGATGACGAACCAATCTTGACTTCTCTTGCTAATGCTTGAATTGAAAGTCCTTTTTCTTGTCTTAATTCTTTTAATCTTTCTGCAAATATTTTCATATATACCACCTTAATTTTTTATAAGTATATCCCAAACAAGGGATAAATAGTTGACTTTTCCTAAATAGGGATGATATAATTATCCCGAATAAGGAATGGTGAATTATGAAAAATACAAGTAGAACTGAATTGATAGAAAACTTTATAAAAAAAACAAATTGTCTAAAAGCAAGTTTTGTGAAATGTGCAAAATTAGTCAAAGCACATTAAATAAAATAATGACTAATAGTGAAAATTTTAGAATAATTGCACTTTTTAAAATTGCAAAAGTTTTAAAAATTCAAGTTTTTGAGATGTTTAATTAAAAGGAGTAATATTTTGAGTAAAAAACGAGCTGTAATTTATGCGAGATTTAGTTCGCATAATCAAACTGAACAATCTATCGAAGGTCAACTTCGTGAATGTTATGCATATGCAAAAAGAAATGGTCTTGTTATTCTTAATGAATATATTGACCGAGCACTTTCTGGAACAACAGATAACAGACCACAATTTAAGCAAATGATTGAAGATAGCAAGAAAAGTGATTTTGATTTTGTTTTAGTTTATCAATTAGATAGATTTGCAAGAAATAGATATGATAGTGCTACATACAAAGCAAAGTTAAAAAAGAATGGTGTCAGAGTTCTATCTGCAAAAGAAAATATAAGTGATGATGCTAGTGGTGTTTTAATGGAAAGCGTTTTGGAAGGTATGGCAGAATATTACTCTGCCGA
>CALWDY010000004.1 GCA_944376825.1 uncultured Clostridia bacterium | reverse complement strand
CGGTCTATTTTTTTGTCTCTTTTTTGACAGCAATTGCTCCAAAAATTGACAGCAAATATTTTTCGAGTAAAAATTTATCAAAAATTTTAGAAAATAAAAAACCTTTGAAAGTGCCTAAATATAAGGGTTTTTCAAAGGTTAATGATTGGAGCTGATGACGGGACTTGAACCCGTGACCTCTGCCTTACCAAGGCAGTGCGCTACCGACTGTGCCACATCAGCATAGCTCCAAAATGGAGTAACTATTCAGTTGTAATTTTGCTTAAAATTGCCAATTGCTTGTCTTACCAAGGAAGTGCTCTACCGATTGAGCTACATCAGCATATTCAATTTTTTAGGTTAATTTTTATGGTAAAACCGTATCTTACCAATGCTGTGCGCTGCCTGCTGCGCCACATAAGCATAATGAAATTTGAGAATGTTTTATGTTGTTTTTCGGGTGGTAAAATTTGCCATTTTTTGTTTTACCAAGGCGGTGCACTACCGACTGTGCTACATTAGCATAAGCAATTTTTATTAAATTTTTGAGTGTTTTTTGAGGTGTAAATTTTGGTTATTTTAAAATTACCAAGGCGGTGCGCTACCGACTGTGCCACATCAGCATAGCTCCAAAACGGAGCGAATATTTAGTTGTAAGATTGCTTGAAAATGCGTTTTCCTTGTCTTACCAAGGCGGTGCACTACCGACTGTGCTACATTAGCATATTCAGTTTTTGAGTTAAATTTTATTGTTTTTTAAGTGGTAAAATTTGCCATTTTTTATCTTACCAAGGCGGTGCGCTACCGACTGTGCCACATCAGCATAGCTCCAAAATGGAGCGAATATTTAGTTGTAAGATTGCTTAAAAATGCGTTTTCCTTGTCTTTCTAAGGCGGTGCACTACCGACTGGCTACATTAGGATATTCGGTTTTTGAGTAAATTTTCGCGTGTTTTTTTTGGGGGGAGGGGGTAAATTTGGGTGTTTTTAAATTGCTAATGTTGGGTGATTGGCTATGATACATTAGCACGAATTAAATGATGGATCGCTGATTTGTTTTATTGTTAATTAAAAGATATTTGTTAATTTTTTTGATTATCGGTGATCCTATTTTTATAACACCTTTATATGTATAGCAAATTGTAAAAATTTTGTCAATTATTACTTGCACATATGTAAATTGTTTTTTATGTTTAATTGTTTTTGAATTTTTTTTTGAATGTGTTACCATATACTCATGAATATATGTGAGCATTTTATTAAATTACCTTTCATACAAAAAATTTTGCAAGAAAAGAAAAATGGTAAATTATCAAACGGTTATTTATTTTATAGTTTAGATGCACAAACTAATAGTTTTGCAATAAACGCTCTTGCAACAGGTTTGATTTGCAAAAACAATGGATGTTTTATTTGTGAAGATTGCGTTAAAATAAAAAATATTTCACATCCAGATGTATTGTTTTATCCGAAAGAAAAAAGTTTTAGTGTTTTTGATGCAAAAGATATTATTGAACAAGCTTACAAAAAACCAATTTTAAGCGACATTAAAATAATTGCAATAAATGATATAGACAATTCTAGCATAGAAGCACAAAATAAGCTTTTAAAAATTATTGAAGAACCGCCACAAAATGTTATTTTTTTAATTTCATCTGCGAATTTTGATAAAGTTTTGCCAACAATAAAATCAAGGCTTATTAAAATTGAAATCTGTTCTTTTAACAAAGAAGAAATAAAAGAAATATTAGAAAAATACAAAAATAACAAAAATTTTGATTTGGCAATTATTAAGGGTGATGGTTATATTGGCAAAACACTTAATATTTTGAATAATAATGATTATAATAGCACTTTTGAATTTTGCAAAAATATTGTTTTTAATTTGAAAAAAAGCAGTGATGTTATAAATTTTTTATCTTATAGACTTGATAAAGATAAATTTAATGAAATATTAGAAATTCTGTCATCTATGTATAGAGATTTATTGGTTTATAATTTTGGCAAAGAAAATCTTTTAAATGATGAAAGTTTGATTAAAGATTATATTGCTGTAAAAAATGAATTTTCAAAAACTGCATTAGTTGAAATTTTGAATTTGTTAAATGAAGCAAATGAAAGACAGTATTCTAATGTTTCTGTAAATTTATTGTTTGAAACATTGTTAATAAATATCTTGGAGGTTAAATACACATGCAGGTAGCAAAAGTTGATATAAGCTATACGGAAGGAGGAAAGGTTTATTCTTTTTCACCAAATAATTTGAATTTAAAAGTGGGAGATGTTGTTGTTGTTGATACGGTTAGGGGAAATGAGTTGGGATATGTTTGTTCCCCAATTCAAATGATTGATAACTATGAATATGCTGACCAGCTTAAAAATGTTTTAAGGTTTGCAACAGAGAAGGACATAGAAACAAAAAAAGAAAACATTGAAAAAGAGAAATTAATTAAAGAAAAAACGGAAGAGATAGCAACAAAATTAAATCTTGACATGAAAATAACAAATGCAGAATTAAATTTGGAAAGAACAAAAGTTGTTATTAATTTTACATCTGATAATAGAGTTGATTTTAGAGAACTTGTAAAGGAACTTGCAAGCACTTTTAAAATTAGAATAGAACTAAAACAAATTGGTTCTCGTGTTGAGACGCAACTTTTAGGTGGATTGGGACCGTGTGGAAGACCTGTGTGTTGCAATTTGTTTTTAAAAGATTTTGAACATAGCACAATAAAAATGGCAAAAAACCAGGGGCTTAGTTTAAATCCAAGTAAAATAAGTGGACTTTGTGGCAGGCTTATGTGTTGTTTGGCATATGAAAACAATCATTACGCTGAAACATTAAATTTGATGCCAAAAGTTGGAAGTGTTGTGGAAACTAAAAGGGGAAAGGGCCAAGTTGTTTATAATAATCTTTTGAAAAAACTAGTGCAAGTTAAATTTTTGCTTGGTGAAGATAATTTTGAAATTGAAGAGTTTAATCTTTGTGAAATAAAATTTGACAAAGATAATAAGGAAAAAAATGGCAAATAATTTGGATGTAAGGTTAGATGATTTAAATTTAGATAATTTAAAAATATATCAATATACAAAGGGATATGGGTTTACTAGCGACAGTGTTCTTCTTGCCAATTTTGTTAAAACAAAAAAAAATGATGTTTGCGTTGAAATAGGTACAGGAAGTGGAATAATATCTATTCTTGTTAATTATAAAACAAATCCTAAAAAAATTTATGCTTTTGAAATGCAACATGATTATGCTTTGCTTGCAAAAAAAAATTTGGATTACAATAAAATAAATAATATAGAAATTATCGAAAGCAAAATTCAAAATTTTAAACAATTTATAAATTTTAATGTGGATGTAGTGTTTTGTAATCCACCATATTATAAAAATGAAACTTGCCAAAAAAGTGAGGATGAGAGCATTGCAATGTGTAAGCATGAGAGTTTTTTGTCGCTTGATGAACTAGTTGATTGTGCGTGTGAAATGTTAAAATTCAAAGGTAAATTTTTTATTGTTTATCCTGCAAATAGAGTTTGTGAACTTATATATAAACTTAAACAACATAAACTAGAACCCAAAAAAATATTTTTTGCACAACCAACAATAGCAAAAGAAGCAAACACTGTTTATATTGAATGTATAAAGGGTGGAAAAGAAGGAGTAAAAGTTTTGCCAACACTTATTACAAATACCCTTGACGGCGATTATGTGCAAACTATACAAAAATTATATAGAGATAGAGGTTAAATATGGTATATTTTGTTGCAACTCCAATTGGTAATTTAAAAGACATAACTTTTAGGGCGATAGAAGTTTTAAATAATGTTGATGTTATTGCCTGTGAAGACACAAGAAATTCTTTAAAATTATTAAATTATTACAATATTTCAAAAAAACTTATTAGTTATCATAAATTTAATGAGAAAAATAGCGCTGATGGTATTATAAAACTTGCACATGATAATAAAGATATAGCAGTTATTAGTGATGCTGGCATGCCACTTATTTCCGACCCTGGTAATATACTTGTAAATAAACTTATTGAAAATAATATAGAGTTTACGATTATTCCTGGTGCATCGGCTTGTTTATCTGCACTTGTATTAAGTGGTTTTGATAGTTCAAGTTTTACATTTGTTGGTTTTTTGGATGAGCAAAATAAAATTAGGAAAAATCAAATTGAAAAAATTAAAAATGTTTTTAGCACGCTTATATTTTATGTTTCACCATATAACCTTGAAAAAGATGTTAAATTTTTGTACGAAAATTTAGGGGATAGAAAAGCATGTTTTGTTAATGAAATAACAAAAATACATGAAAAAACAATTCGTTTTAATTTAAGTGAATTGCCAGAGTTTGAAATAAAAGGTGAATATGTTTTGGTTGTTGAAGGTGGAAAAGAAAATGAAGAAATAAATTTTGCAACAACTCCAAAACAGCAGTTAGATGAACTTATAAAAAGTGGAATAAATAAAAATGATGCAATAAAAATTGTTGCAAAATCAAGACATATTCCAAAAAATGAAGTGTATAAACTTACAATTAAATAAATTGTTTATTGTTTAAAATTATAAATGCTACATTATTTTGCAAAGTAAACACGAAGCAACTGCACCAACAATATTGCCAATCAAGGCGATTATAATTGCTGGTGCAATATTTTTTACTTTTGTATCTGCAAAATATACTGCACTTACATAAAAAACTGTTTCACTGCTTGAAAGAATGCATGCGGCACATCTAGAAATGTAACTATCTGCTCCATAAGTTGAAATTATATTTTCTAGCATACTCACGCTTCCACTGCCTGTGAAGGGTCTAAGCAGAACCAATTCGCAAACTTGGGTTGGAATACCTAAAAAATTAAATAGAGGGGAAAGAATGTTTACCAGCAAACTACTTAGTCCACTTATTCTAAAAAGTGCAACACATACCATTATTGCACAAATGTATGGGAAAATATTATAAACAAGACTTATTGAATTTTTTGCGCCATAACAAAAACTTTGGTATACATTAACTTTTTTTATGCTACCATAAACTATTAAAATAATTAAAAGAATTGGTATTATATAATTACTCATATTTACTCTTTTTAAATTTGTTGTATATTAATAAAAGAAAAACACCACAAATGGTTGATAAAGTTGTTGCAATAAGAGTTGGCAAAATTATACTAGATGAATTTGTTGAACCTGCACTTGCTAGCAGTCCTATTGCTGTTGTTGGAAGTAATTGTATGCTTGTTGAATTTATAACCAAAAGCATAAGCATTGCAAACTTTGTTTGTTTTAAATTAGCCTGCATACTTTTTATTGCTTTTATTCCACTTGGGGTTGCTGCATTGCCAAGACCTAAAAAATTTGCAGAAAGATTTAAAGCAACATACTTTATTTGTTCTTTGTCTTCAATTTTAAATAATTTTTTTATTGGTTTATGTAAAAGTTTTGCAAGCTTTTCGCTTAGTCCTGTTCTTTCAACAATTTCGAGTATTCCCATCCACACAGCGTAAATTGCTATCAAATTGATGCAAAGAGAAACAACATTTTTTGATTCCGAAATCATTGTGCTTATAATAAGGTCGGGTGCAGAAAAAACAAGGGTTATTAAACTTAAAAACATTAAGATTGTCCAAACAATATTCATGTTAAATTATATGCTTGTACATCTAATTTCTTTACTTTATTTTTTTTATAAGTATAATTATCATAGGAGAGATTTATGTATATAGACACACATGCTCACATTCAAGACGATATGCTGAAAGATAGAATAGACAAGGTGCTTTTTGATGCAAAAACTAATAATGTGAAAAAAATCGTTTGTGCTAGTTATGATATTAAATCAAGTTGTGATGCAGTTAATATTTCACAAAAATATGAAAATGTTTATGCAATTGTAGGCGTGCATCCCGAAAATTGCGAAGAATATAATGAAAATTTAGAAAAAGAATTGGCAAATTTATGTAAAGACAAAAAAGTTGTTGCTATTGGCGAGATTGGGCTTGACTATCATTACACAAAAGAAAATAAAGTTATACAAAAAGAAGTTTTTATAAGCCAAATACTTTTGGCAAATAAACTTAAATTGCCTATTGTAATTCATACCCGTGATGCAATTGGTGATACAATGGAAATAGTACGCAAATATGCAAATTGTTTAAAAAATGGAGTAGTTTTTCATTGTTTTAATGCTAGCGAAGAAATATTAAATGAAATAATTAATATGGGTTTTTATGTTTCTTATGGTGGCGTTATTACATTTAATAATGCAAAGAACTTAATAAATATTGTTGAAAAAACGCCTCTGGATAAAATACTGACTGAAACGGATTGTCCATATCTTTCGCCCGTGCCTTTTAGGGGGCAAATAAATGAGCCTAAAAATATAAATTTAATAATTAAAAAAATAAGTGAAATAAAAAATATTGATTTAAATGAGCTTGAAAAAATAATTGAAAATAACACAAAAAAAATATTTAAAATATAATGGAGTTTTATGGAAATAAATAGTATTAAATTTAATAAAAAATATGGTCAAAATTTTATTTTTGACACTAATTTGTTAAACGCTATTGTAAAAGATGCAGGTTTAAAAAAAGAAGATGAAATTCTTGAAATTGGTGCAGGTGCGGGTACTTTAACAAAAATAATTGCCAAAAATTGTAAAAGGGTTGTGAGTTATGAAATCGATGAAAATTTAAAACCAATAATTTATGAGAATTTAAAAGATTTAAATAATGTTAAAATAATATTTAAGGATGCTTTAAAAGAAGATATAAAGGATATTGAAAATAATTTTCAAAATAATTATTCTATAATTGCAAATTTACCATACTATATTACAACTCCATTAATTTTAAAATTTATTCAAGAAACAAAAAGAGTAAACAAAATTACAATAATGATACAAAAAGAAGTTGCAGAGCGTTTAATATCTTCTTGTAATTCAAAAGATTATTCAAGTATAACTGTGCTTTTAAATTTTTATGGTAATGTAAAAATTTTAAGAAATGTAAATAGAAAAATGTTTGTCCCAATGCCAAATGTGGATTCTGCAATTGTGCAAATTGAACTAGAAAAAAACAAATATGATTGTGATGAAAAATTGTTTTCGAATGTTGTTAGGGCAAGTTTTGCTATGAGAAGAAAAACCATTTTAAATAATTTGCAAAAAGGGCTAAATTTGTCAAAGGAAAAAGTTTTAAAAATGCTTGACAGTTGCAAATTAGAACCACAGCAGAGGGCTGAAAGTTTAACAATACAAAACTATGCAGATTTAACAAAAACATATTTCGACATAATTAGTCACAAATCTAAATTATAAGTTTAACAAATGTTTTAAAAGTTGCACTATAATATATAGTGTAATTTTTTATAGGAGATACATTATGTTATTTAGAAAAACCCTGGTGTTATCAGATATTAATGGTGGCAACGAAAAAGCAGTTGTGAGTTTTGAAAAGGAAAATGGTGATATTGTTGGTCAGGCAAAACTGTATAACTTTCATGATGAACCTAACGGAATATTGTCGCTTGGTTTAAAAGAAGGGGATAGAGTAGTAAAAGCAGGCATGACAAAAATAGCAAATATGAAATATTCGTTTAGTTTTAACTCGCCATTAAGCTTGGATGAATTTTCTTGTGCAATTATAAATATATTTCATGGTGAAGTGAAGCCAATTTTACATGGTTCAACACAGAACACAAAAGTAACCGATCAGTTTTTGGCACAAGCTGTTATGCAAATGGAAAATGTAAAAAATATTGAAGAATGTAAAGAAGTTTTAGACAAAAACAATATATTTTTATTCGATCAGGAAGAAATTGAAAAGGAAATAGATAAAAATATGTGCAATGGCGATTGCAATGATAAATGTTCTTCTTGCAAATATAGATATGCATTTTTTTCGGGCGAAGAAGAACAAGAGCACGAAGCTGAAACTTTTTATGACGGAATAAGTGAAGATATAAACAAACTTTTTCAATCTCACGAAGAAGAGGAATTTTTATCTCAAATAATCCCTTACTCTAAATGGGTAAAAATTGAAAATGAAGATGGTGAAAATTACTATGTGGTAGGATTAATTTATGAAAACGATGATGTAAAATACATATGTTATGGGGTGCCGGGCTTATATAGTGAAAACCCACCAAAAGAACTTAAGGGTTATGCAGAGTGGTTGCCACTTGATAGTACAAAAGAAAAAGAATATGGTTATTGGCTTACTTATCAAGATGCAACATCTGGTGAAAATGTTAAAGCAAGTTTTACAGTGATATAAATTATTATTTACATATAAAATTGACAACTCTTAAATAAGAAGATATAATTATAAAGTTTATAAATCTATGCTCTGCGTGGGCATGGGCTAATAAATTAGTTTTAATTCTAATTTGTTTAATTTAATTATAAAGGGGATTATATGCTAATAATTATATCGGGATCTGCTGGTGTGGGCAAAAACACAATAATAACAGAAATTTTAAATAACCATTCTAACATAAAACTTATGCAAACTTGCACAACGAGACAGCCTAGAAATACTGACGGGGATATGCATAATCCTTATATATATGTAACAAGAGAAGAATTTGAAAACAAAATAAAAAATGGCGAATTGTTTGAGCATGAAGAAATACACCAAAATTTTTATGGAATGCTAAAATCTTCTGTTGATGAAATAAAGAAAAGAGAAGTGCATTACATTAAAGATATTGGAGTGTTAGGGCAAATAAATTTAAAAAGAGCCCTTAAAAACAAAGTTGAAGTTTTGTCTATTTTTTTAACAGCACCAAAAGAAGAACTAATAAAAAGGCTTAAACATAGGGGAGATCATGATATTGATTTAAGAATATCAAGAATGGAGTTTGAACTTAGTTATGCAAAAAATTATGATTATATAATCGACAATATTAGCAAAGAAAAAACCTTGAAAAAAATTGAATCTTTAATAAAAAAACATGAAAAAATAGAGCAAAAAAAATTTGATAAAAAAGCATGATGAATATCATGCTTTTTTGTTTTTTAATTCTTCTCTTTTTTTAAGTTCTCTTAATCTTCTTTTTTCTTCTCTTTCTTTTCTTTCAATAATTGCTTCTCTCTCGTTTTTAATTTGTTTTAAGAAAGATAATCCAAAGAAAACATCTCCAATTAATGCAAACGTAATTATTCTTTTTGCCGTTGGATTTCCTTTGTCAAATATATGTTCGTCATTTAAATTTGCTTGTTTTTCCATTTCAAAAACGGCAAAAATACAGAAAATTGTCATCACAAGTGGTATCAAACATAAAATGCCCCATGGTGTTCCTAAAGGTTTTTTAATAATTGCTGCTAAAATTATTAAAATTAAAAATCCTTGCATACAGCAAATTGATTTTGTTGCAAAAGCATATAAATCAAAAAATTCATTTCTTTTAAGTTCCATTTGTTGTTGTGTTTCTGTTTGGTTTTCACTTGAAAATTTCTTTTTATAAATTTTTGTAATTAAATAGTACAAACCAAAAGCAATTATAAGGAATGTTGGAATAATTATTAAAAGATGCCAAGGGAAAGAAATTTGTATTCCTATTTTTCTAAGAATCTTAGAGTAAGTCATTTCTGACAAATTGCCTTCTCTAATTATTAGAGATAAAGACATGCATATTGATGTTAAGCAAATATATCCTGAAATGGCATACCAAAATTTATCTAAACTTGGTTGTATTTCTTTTATTTTTATTAGATAAAGAGGTATAAATATCAACAACATGTTTAAAGTCATAGCTATTATGTTTAAAATGTGATAGTAATTGTCATAGATATCAATTATGTCCACAGTGAATAAAGATATAACAGCGCAAGGAAGACCTACGCCAAGAAGTGTGTGCTTTAAAAATTCCATAAACATGCTAGGTTTTTTTGAAAATGCGCTAATATATAAAACTATGCTGGATAACAAAACTATCCAAGAAGGTATGTCTAAACCGAAAGCCTTTGGAATGTAAATTGTTGAAAAAGAATTAGAATCACTAATTGTAATTATTCTTACAATCCAAAAAACTGCTTTAAATACATACAAAAACAATAATAAAGATGCAAGTGTAATTTTTGTTGCTTTTATTGATTTTGTAGATTTTGTTCTTATAACAAAAAATAACACTGCAACAACAACTAATGTTATTATTGGGAACAAAATTCTAAATAAAATTGTGATGTCAATCATCATGCCATTTGAGCTTAGTGGGAATATGTCAAACATAAATTTTTCCTTTTATTAGTATAAATTTTACCAAACAAGTATAACAAATTATTTTAAATTTTTGCAATTTTTTATCACACTTTTTTTAAATTTTTTATTTTATTCTATCATACTAAAATTTTCATGACTTAATTTTGCGTAATAAGTATTACTTAAAGATAAATCCAATGTGCCTTTATAAAAAAATTTTGCAGTTTGTTCGCCTTTGTTGTTTTCTAAATTAATAAATGTAATGTCATAAAAATTATAACCTAAGATGTTCAAAAGCGGGTTAATGTAAAACAAATCGTTTTTTATATAAACAATGCCAATTAAAATTATTACGCAAGAAAAAACCACAAACATACTAACTCTTTCAAGTTCAAAACTTAAAGCAAACAACACAAAAAGTGAAAAATAACCCAAAAAATATTGTTCAGTTATGCAATTTTTGTTTATAATTTTTATTTTTGTTGATTTTGTGTTGTCGTGTTTAATTGATTTTATTGCCCCAAATATTCCTAAAATTATTAAAACTAGTAAAAGCAAAAGCGAAAATGAGTTTAAAACATTAAAAGATAGATTGTCATTGATTATATCAATAACAATTTTTATCATAACCAAAAAATATAGTGGCACAAATGCACTTAAATATAATGAAATCTTTTTAAATGTCATATATGTATATGCTGTACAAAATAAAGAAAAATATAGATAGAGTTTTTAAATTGTAATCATTTAATGGTTGTAATGTATAAAATTTATATAATTGAATTGTTTTTCAATTGTATTTTTGCAATTATATAAACTAATAAAAAAAATAAACAATAAAAATGAGGTGTACACCTCATTTTTACTATGCTCTAAAGCTCAAAACTCCACCAGAGTAGATTATTGAGAATAACAACCAAAGCATTGATAAAAATACAAGGATATAAACGATAGAACTCCAAATTTTTGGTTCTTCACCAAAAATTGCAGAAACTAAATTGTAATTAAAAATTCCAATTAGACCCCAGTTTAATCCGCCAACTGCTAAAAGTATAAATGCAATGTAATTTACAACAATCATTTTTTTTCTCCTTTTATAATTTGTTGATTTTAAAAATCATTTTTATTATGTTGATAAAAAAAATAATTATACTTTTTTGTTGACAAAATTAAAAAAAAATATTAATATGTTGCAAACGATTGAACAAATGTTCAACTTTTGTAATAAATGATAAGGAGTAAATATGGGAAAAAGTGTTGTTAAGTGTGATTGTAATGTATTGCATGAAGATGTTGTTAAAATATACAAAAAGGGTTTTTCACAAAACAAATTGTTGATTGATTTGAGTAATTTTTTTCAATTGCTTAGCGATAACACAAGAATTGGAATTTTAAGTATTTTGGATGATAATGAAGTTTGTGTAAGTGATATAGCTTCAATTTTGGATATGACAAAAAGTGCAATCTCACACCAATTAAAAGTTTTAAAAAATGCGGGTTTTTTATCTTGCCAAAAAAGGGGAAAAGAAATTTTTTATTCTTTTTCAAATGAATATGTTAAAAAAATTTTTGAATTGGCAGTTGAGAATTTAAAAGTTGGCAGTAAATAAACTTTTCTATGTCAAAATTTTTTTCAATTTATTATGCTTTACAATATTCTCGTTTGGTTTTTCTCTAGATTAGTTTGAAATGAATTTTTTAACTTTATTTAGCACGTGCTTGTATGTGCTAATATTTTTTTTTATTATATAAATAATAATAATGTAAAATTCACGCACTTTATGCTTGACATTGTCGAATTGAATTTTTTATAATGTGATTGTAAGATTTGTGCATGGTTTTCACACGCCGTGCGCGCACACACAATTTCTTGCAACTTTTAAGAGGTAAAAATATGTCAAATATGTCAAAAAAATTTCAAACAGCATTAATGGTTTTTATATCTATGGTAACAATTGCGCTCGCTACTGTAACGGGTGTTTATGCTTTATCAACTCTTAATTTTGGAACAAGTGGTGGAATTCAATTTGGACAAGATTCCTATCCGCTTGTTTTAGAACTTAATGGCGGTGAGGCAAAAGGAGAAACTTTAACCAGTTATACATATTCCGATACAGTTGCATTTGTTTTGCCGGATGGAAACACGTATGCGTCTAAAACAGGATATACTTTTGATTCTTGGTGCAGTGATAAATCTCTTGCGACCACAGTTACATCAATTCCTGCAAAAACAAGAGGCACGCAAACCTTTTATGCAAAATGGACTGCAAATAATTACAATTTGACATTTAATGCAAATGGCGGAAGTGTTTCGCCTGAGTCTATTCAAGTTACATACGACCAACAAGTTGGACCGCTTCCAACTCCAACAAGGGGTGGTTACACTTTTGATGCGTGGTATGATAATACAATTGGGGGGACTAAATACACAAGCGAAACTGTATATAAAGTTGCAGACAACACAACTCTTTACGCAAGATGGAACGCCCTTTCTTATACAATCACCATCGAGCCAAATGGTGGAAACATAGGGGCTTATGACAATACATACACAGTTGGATCAGAACAATCAAAAACAATTCCAAACCCAACTAGAAATGGATATACATTTGTTGGTTGGACAGTTAGTTGGACTGATTCTTCAAACCATGCAATCGATTCGTTAAAACCAACTATAAGCGGAACTTCAACATCACTTTCTATTCCAACAGATTGTTATGGAAACATAACTCTTACTGCAAACTGGAGTGTTGTTGAGTACACAATATCATACATTTTAAATGATGGTGCTTGGAAAGCAAGTTTTACCCCTACAACAAAATACACAATAGAAAGTGCAACAATAACCCTTCCAACATCTGCAAATATAGAGAGAGTTGGTTATACTTTTGCTGGTTGGTATGAAAATGCATCATTTAGTGGATCGGTTGTAACAACTATACCAGCAGGATCAACAACTGGAAATAAAACTTATTACGCAAGGTGGAATGCTAACACCGGAACGCCTTACACAGTAAACCACTATCAAGAAAAAATTGGCATTAGTTCCCCAAGCGAAAGCACCGCATCTCATTGGGATTTGGCAGACACGGAACCTTTAACCGGCACAACTGGTGCAAGTGTTACGCCAAGTGTAAAATCTTATACGGGATTTACAGCACCAACTGCAAAAACAGTGATAATTAATGCAGATGGTTCAACAGTAGTAAATTACTATTATACTAGGGATAGTTATATATTAACATTAAAAAATTCAACAGGTATCTCATCGGTATCGGGGAATGGCACATATGATTATGCTCAAAATATAACGGCAACTGCAACAGTAAGTGCTGGATATACATTCAGTTTGTGGACATCAAGCAATGCAACACTATTGCCAAACAGCAATAATGCAAGTTATACATTTAATATGCCAGCAGGGGCGGTGACCCTAACGGCAAGTGCAACTGCTAATGAATACAAAATAACTTTTGACAAACAAAAGGGAACAGGTGGAACCGACTCTGTTACTGCAATCTTTGGCAGTGCAATGCCAACAGCTTCGGCACCAACAAGAACAGGGTACACATTTGGTGGGTATTTCACTCAAATTAACGGTGGTGGCACACAATATTACACAGCAAGCATGGCAAGTAAAAGAAATTGGGATATAGCACAGCCAACCACACTTTATGCTATGTGGACAGCAAACACATATACTGTAACATATAACGGAAATGGCCATACAGCCGGAACAACAGCAAATTCAACACACACATATGATGTTGAAAAACAACTAACAGCAAATGGATATACAAGAAGTTATTTGGTTACATATAACTATAATTATAGTGGTTCAACAAATTCAACCGCAACCGCTACTGCAACATTCAATGGTTGGGCAACAACTGCTGGTGGTGCAAAAGTTTATGAAAATCAACAAATTGTTAAAAATTTAACATATATAAACAACTTAACTGTTACGCTTTATGCAAATTGGACATTGGGTAGTGTAACTTTGCCAACTCCAACAAGAACAGGATACACTTTTGCTGGATGGTATGATTCTGCAACTGGTGGAACAAAAATTGGCGATGGTGGACAATCATACACACCAACAACAGCAAAAACCCTTTATGCAAGGTGGAATTCACTTGGTGTTTCAGTTTCTCCTTCAAAAACAACTGCAACCTTAACATATGGTTATCAAACAACAGATATTGCAACCATAACAGCAAGTGGTGGTGGTGGAAGGTGGATATATTCACTTGTTGGCGCTACAGGCAGTTATTTTGCACTTTCAAATTCATCAGCAACAACATCTTCTGTAACTTTAATATTCAATGCCGGTGCAAGCGTTGGCTCATACACGGTAAAAGTAAAAGCAACAAGCACATATAATGGCTTGTCTGCAACAACAGAAACTATTACTGTTAACGTGGATAAAAAGGCATTAACAATAACAGCGGATAGTGCAAGCAAAGTTTATAATGGAACACCGTTAACTAAAAACACATTTACATCTTCGGGACTTTTGTCTGGACACACAATATCTTCGTGTACAATTACTGGAACCATAACAAATGTTGGAAGCGTAGATAATGTTCCAAGTGGAGCAGTTGTTATGAGTGGCACAACCAATGTAACAAACAACTATGCTATTACATACATAAACGGAACATTAACTGTAATACAAGCAACAGGATATATAACATTAGATCCAACATCATCAAGCGTTGTTTACAAAACGGCAACAAAAGCATTTAGTGTGGCATCAAGTCATGGTGGCGCATTGTCGGCAACCGACAATAATGCAACTGCAACGGTTTCTGTTGTTGGAACAACAGTTACAATTTCAAATTTAAGCACAATTAATGCAGGAACAGTTATCAAAGTAACGGTAACTTGTGCTGCAACGCAAAATTATACTTCTGCAAGTGCAACTTTTACACTTACAATCGATAAGGCAGACATAGCCCCTACGGTTTCAATGTCGGGATACACATATGGTGGAACAAAATCAGAGCCATCAATAAATGGAAACACTGGAAATGGTAGCGTAACATATTATTATAATACAACAAATTCAAATAGTGGTGGAACTGCATGGACTAGTGTTACAAGCAGTACATATTTAAACGTTGGAACATACTATATTTATGCAGTTGTATCAGCAACAACAAACTATAACGGTGCAACAACACCAGCTGTAAGGTTTACTATAAGCAAAGGAGCAGTAACAGCACCAACAACTATAAGCGTTGATAAAGATGGTGTTGTAACTTGGAGTGGCGCAACAAATGCAACTGGTTATGAAATAAGCATAAACGGAACAACTTGGACAAGTGCAACAAGTGGAATTGATTATTTAAGCACAATAATTGAGGCAACAGGCACAAGAACAATTTATGTAAGAGCAATTAATAGCGATTCAACAAACTATACAACACCAAGTGACAACAAATCCACATCAGTAAATGTATACACATTAACAATAAATAGTAACAATTCAAATTACGGAACAGTAAGTCCTGCAACAATAAATGTTATAAGTGGTTCAACTTTTACCACAAGTGCAAATGTGCTAACACTTACTCGTCAATCAAAAACCGAAAAGTCAACAGCAACACCAAAGGCAAATCCAACAGGGTTCACTCATTCGTTTAGCAATTGGAGTCCTTTAAGTGGGACAATAACAAAATATACAACAGTTACTGCAAACTTTAGAATTACTGCAAATACTTTTGTAGTAACTCTTGACAAACAAAGTGGAACAGGTGGAACCGACTCTGTTACTGCAACCTATGGTAGGGCAATGCCAACGGCAACAGCACCAACAAGAACAGGTTACACATTTGGTGGGTATTTCACTCAAATTAACGGTGGTGGCACACAATATTACACAGCAAGCATGGCAAGTAAAAGAAATTGGGATATAGCACAGCCAACCACACTTTATGCAAAATGGACATTAACTAATTATATAATTGATATTGACGAAAATGGTGGAAATGCTGTAACAAATCCTTCATATACGATGAAATCTACAGCGCAAAAAATTACAATTCCAATTCCAAATAGAGCAAATTTTGTGTTTGAAAAATGGACTGTTGCTTGGGGAACAGGGCAACACTCTTCAATATTGCCAAATTTAATTTCAAATACACAATTAAATATTCCTGCAAATTGTTATGGAAATGTAACTCTTACAGCACAATGGTCTCCTGCTGAAGCAAGAATCGGTTCAACATATTATAAAACCCTAGAAGAAGCTATACTAAATGTGGCAGACCAAGAAACAATAACAATTGTTGCATCTTCAATTACACTTGAAAATACTCAATTTATATACAAAAATGTATCAATAACTGCTGATGTGGCTACAACAATCTTCTATACAAACACATCTGCACCGATGTTTGTTATTGGGAGTGACAATCTTGATTTTATTAATCAGCCACAAATAACACCAAGTTCAGTTGTTGTAAAAATTGGTTCATCTTCTTCAAGAAAAATTACTTTTGATGGAAATAACCAAATATATTCTTCAAACGTTTTTGTAAATATAGGCACATTGTTTTTTGAAAATGTATCAATGACAAAGTTTGAGATGAACTCACCTGGCGACGGAGGTGTAGGCTTAATTTTAAATGTTTATAGAAATTCATTAACAGACACGACTATTGAAAATAACACATTGAACTCGATGACAGCTGTTATTATAGCAATGCTTGCAGAAACAAATGAAATAGGTGGAATTGTAATCTCTACTTCTAGTATTTCGCAAAACACTTTGCATGAAAATTCACATTTAATTTATAGTGAGGATACCGTTAGAATTAAAGATTCATATTTAGATAATAATATATGTGAAACTTATGTAGATTCTGCATTGTTATATGCTACAAATCATGTTACAATTGGCGGAACAACATTTAGAGAAAATAAAGTTGGTTTTTTGGCGTATTTGTCGGGAAGTGATAGCCATTCTTTACGATTTATGGAATGTAGAATTTCTAATAATGATGTAAAAGAAGCAGTTCTTGTTCTTGGTGGAAATGCGTCAATAAGTGGTGGTGAATTTTCAGCAAACAAATTTGCATGTTTAATATTTACTACAGGTTCATTAACATTAAGAACTGATATAAGTGATGACAATGTTAAGGCATATGAAAGTTCTACATACAACGGAATTATAAGTGTTTTTGGCTCAAAAATTATTGTTGACGGTGGAACATATAAGCCAATTGGTGATTTTTATACAATTGATGGAACGTCTTTAGGAATTGAAATAAATGGTGGAACATTCTATGGAAAATCAATAAATACAGATCTATCATTAACAAATAACAATCTTGATTTAAAGAATAATTCAACTGTTGGAGATATATATGTTACAACTAATGGTGATAGCGTAATAAACATCAATTCTTCTAGCGTTTCATTAAACAGTATTGTTGTTGCATCAGGCACATCAACGTATGAAGGCAACCCAACACTGGTTCAGTTTAGTGACAGTGTATATTCTGCTTATGCACAACAAATTTTAAACAAGGTTAGCATTGAAAACACAAATTATGTTGCAAAACTAGATACAACAAACAAAAGAATATATATAGCATCATTACAATTTACAATAACTTATAAATCAAACGGAAGTGGTGAAGCAGATGCGACACAAACTGTAAACTATGGTAAATCTTTCACAACAAAACCAAGCAAAACCTTTACAAGAAGCGGTTACACTTTTGTTGGATGGAGTACAAGTGCGTCAGCATGGGAAGGAAACTATCAAAATGCGGGCACAAGTTACATATATAACGAAACAGCAAACATAACCCTATATGCAATTTGGAGAGAAAATGCAAGCTATTTGCATAACGGATGGAAAAACCAAATTTCAAATGTATCATCGCTCACATCAATAGAATTTACAAACGATAACACAGGTCTAACTGGAACACCAATTCAAATTGGGGCAACAGATGAAACAAGCAGTGCATATTGGGCAGATGGCAACACGAGTTGCTTTGGTGTTTATGCATACCTTAGTGGAACAACACTAAAAATTTATTCACCAGTAACAATTTATGCACCACAAGATTGTTCATATTTATTTGAGGAGTTGGGAAATGTTACATCTATTATGTTTAATAATTGGAACTCTTCAAAAACACAAAATATGCAAGGAATGTTTGTGGGGTGTCAATCATTAAAAGTTGAAACTTTTGGTCAGCCTGGTTCATTTGGACTTTATTCGTTTTTTGATACATCAAATGTAACGAACATGACGCTTATGTTTTCAAGATGTAGTTCTTTGTCTGCATTATCCTTGTTTATTAATACAAGAAAAGTAACAAACATGTCCTCAATGTTTACGGAATGCTATAATTTGAGGAGTGTGTCGGTGGGAGACGATTTTGTAACTGATAAAGTAACAAATATGTCGGGAATGTTTATGGGTTGTAGAAGTTTGGATTTAAATATAATCACTTATATGGATTTTTCAAATTTGCAAAATGCTTCATCCATGTTTCAAGGTTGCAATACTTTATATGAATTTAATTTTATAAACTTTGCACCACAAAACTTAAAAGATACACAATTTATGTTTTGGAATTGCTCAAATTTAGCAGAAATAAATATGTCTAACTGGAATATGGCCCAACTTACAGATTCTACTGCAATGTTTGAAGGTTGTTCAGCTCTTACAACAATACACACACCACAAACTGTTGGAGCATCAATTGAGTTGCCATTTAGTGATTTCTATACACTTGAAACCAATAATATAAGAAATTGCACTTCAATTACAAGTGATTTTGAAGGATTAACAATTAAAAGAACAACCGGAATGGCAAGTTATTTGCATAACGGTTGGCAAAGTCAAATTGCTGATACATTATCGCTCACATCAATAGAATTTACAAACGACAACACAGGTCTATCCGGAACACCAATTCAAATTGGGGCAACGGATGAAACAAGCAGTGCAAATTGGACAGAAGCAAATACAAATTGTTTTGGGGTATACGCATATCTTAATGGAACAACTTTAAAAGTTTATTCACCAGTAACAATTTATGCACCACAGGATAGTTCGGGTTTGTTTGCGAATTTGGATGTGTATAGTATAACATTTGATAATTTCGATACAAGCAAAGTTACAAATATGTCGTATATGTTTTATGAATGTATGGTATTAGAAACATTAAATTTAAATAAATTTAATACAAGCAAAGTTACAAACATGTCTTATATGTTTTGGCAATGCAGGTCATTATTACAGTTAGAGATAAGTTCATTTAACACTTCTTCCGTTTTAAATATGCAACAAATGTTTTATGGGTGTAATTGTTTAAATGATATAAATTTAAGTAATTTTGATACATCAAAAGTAACAAATATGGAATCAATGTTTGTTGCGTGTAGCAATTTAACCACATTAAATTTATTAAGTTTCTACATTAATAGTGGAGTAACAACAACAAGCATGCTGTATGGTTGTGCATCTCTTACAACAATACACACACCACAAACGGTTGGAACATCAATTGCGTTGCCATTTAGTGATTTTTATACAATTGAAAATCCACCAAGGGCGTGTCCTTCAATCACAAGCTACTTTGAAAGTCTAACAATTAAAAGAGCAAATGGAATGGCAAGTTATTTAAGTAAAAATTGGAAAACCAAAATACCTAACGCAACATCACTAACATCAATAGAATTTACATCAACAAAACCAACAACGGGAACATTGTATCAAATTGGTGCAACAGATGAATTTAGTACAACCGACTGGTCTACTTCATATACTTCATGCTTTGGTGTATATGCATACCTTAGCGGAACAACGCTAAAAATCTATTCACCTGCGACTATATACGCTCCACAGGATAGTTCATATCTTATTAGCGCTATACAGCCTTCAGGGCATTTAACAAAATTGACAAACATAACATTAAGAAATTTCGATACTTCTAAAGTTACAGATATGAATTTTATGTTTGGAAATTGTACTTCTTTAACACAGCTGGATTTAAGCAATTTTTATATGTCAGAGGTTACAAGTGTTGCTTGTATGTTCCAAAATTGCAATTCTCTTATCTCTTTAAATTTAAGCAATTTTGATACATCCAGTGTTAAAAATATGGTTTCGATGTTTGGTTATTGCAGTTCTCTTACCATTTTAAATTTAAGCAATTTTGATACATCCAGTGTTGCAAGAATGAATTCTATGTTCTATAATTGTAGTGCATTGACAGAATTAAATTTGTCAGGCTTTACAATCAAAAGCGGAGCAACAACTACGGATATGTTTACTGGATGCAATGCACTTAAAGTAATACACGCACCAAAAACAGTGGTAACATCAATATCTTTACCTACAACCTTCTATAAAAGCACATCAACTTCAAGCACTCCTCACAGCGCAATTTCAAGTTCTAACCAAAATTCAATCCTTGTGAGAACAGGTTATTATGCAAGAATTGGAGACACATACTATACATCATTAACGAGTGCAATAACTTCGGCAACTACTGGTGCAACAATAGAACTTCTTAGAACAACTACAATATCAGCTGCAATTACAATTTCTAAAAATTTTACAATAAAACCACTTGGAAATGTTGGTATTCAAGGTACCGTTAGAACATATCTATTTAATATTATATCTACTGCCAAATTAACCCTTACAACAGACAATAATTTTACATTAACAATTAATAATAAATCAACAACATCAACATCTTCTACAATTTACATTGTGGGTCAATTTCAGGGAAAATTAAATATTAGTGGAAATGTAACCATTAGTTCAAGGGGGGGTTATGCGATTTGGTTGCCTTATGGTAACAGGCTAACATTAAGCGGAAGTCCAGCAATAACAGGAAAAGGTGGAACAACAAAGGATGTTGGAATTTATGTGGCAAATAGCGACTTTACTGAATCAAGTGCAATAATTTTGGCAGGCGACTTAACGCCACAAGACGTATTAAATATAGAATTTATGGACACAATTGCTGGTGGTGGTATTATAATTAATGGAAGTTCTAGTGCAACTATGGATGTGGATATGGTTAATGCAAAGTCTGTTGGATTTAATACTTATTATGTGGGTGAATATGGTGTATACATATGGTATGTAGATAAAGAGAATAATTATTCTGGTTGTTTTACATCGGACACTTATGTAACAATATGGGATGAAAAGAAGAAAAAGTTAAGAAGAAAGAAAGCAAAGAAACTAACATACAAAGACAAACTTCTTGTTTGGAACTTTGATAAAGGATGTTTTGAATTTGTTAATGCTCTTTGGATTCAAAAGGAAAAAGTTGCAGATAAATATACACTAATTAAATTTAGCGATGGTTCAAAACTTAAAGTTGTTCAAGATCACGCAGTGTTTAATTATGACAAACAAATGTTCTGCCCAATTTGTTCAAACCAAGCTTGGGGATGTCCAATTGGAACAAGAGTTGTTAGAGATGATGGTAAAATTGTTACAATTGTTTCTAAAAAAGTTATAAACAAAAAAGTTGAATACACAAATATATTTAGTAAATATCATATGAATATTTACACAAGTGGAATTTTAACATCAACAGCATTTAACAATATGTATAAAATTGAAAATATGAAATATGTTAAAGATGTTGAAAAGAAATGTTACAACCGTTCATTATTGGATGGAATAAGCAAAGAATGGATTGAAGGAATGAGATTAGAAGAATTCCCAGACAATATTCTAATTGAAGGAATCAAACATTTTGCAAATTGCAAAACATTTAAAGATTATATTGACATGAAAATTGAAGAACAAAAATTTGATTAAAAAATTTAAAAAACTGGAATGTCAATTTAAAAAGGCAAGAATATTCTTGCCTTTTTATTTGTTGACAATTGCCTTTTAATGGTATAAAATACATTTGAGAATAGAAATATTCGGAATTAATTTGATAACACATCAAATTGCCAATCATAATATCTTGTTTTAAGGCAGTGCCAATGAGATATTAAAAACGGAACCATTATTGGTTCCGTTTTTAATAGTTAATTTTTGTTTTTTCTGCCAAGTATAGAGCGAGTTGGTTATAAGTTAATGTGTCAAAGTTTTTATTTTTATCAAATGGTTTTGCCATTTTAATTAGAACATTTTTTTCAATGCCTTTTTTGTTATCAAAAAATAAAAATTTACCTTTTATTAGATTTGAAAACAAATTATATTTAGAATTTGGGCTTAAATCGGCTAAAAAGTATGGTAATTTATAATCAAGTTCTTTATAGCAATCATAAATAACATTTTGCAAGAAATCTTTTGTTTTTTTGTTTAGTTTATTTGGTTTAAATTTTAAACATTTAGTTTGCTCATTAAATCTAGGAGAAATGTTTTTGCCATTATTAAAAATTGAAGGGTTTGGATAAGAAATTTTGTGGGTTTGCATAACAACAATAATTCGTTGTGCTTCAATGTTGTTTTTATATTTGCATAAAACATCTTTAAGGTTTTGTTTGTATTTATTAATAGTATAATCAACAACGCCATATGTGTAATCAATTTTATTGTTTTCATTGTATATCAAATATTCGTAACCCAAAAAATTGAACGTAATAGGCAAATCTTCATTGGTCATTAAGGTAAATTTTGTGCCTTCGGTATGTATTTTTTCTTTGTTCAAAATATTAGAAGATATTGTATCATCATGAAATATTTCAAAGATTTTTGATTGTATTATATTTAATGAAAAGTCTTTATTTAATTTTTTATTTATAAAAATATTAAAATCATCCCCGTAATGAAAGCAAACGGCATCTCCTATTTTATTAAATTCGGTTTCAAGTTGTTGTTCTATATAACTATCCATAATTTCTGCAAAATAATTGCTTGTAGCAAGTCCTGCAAAACAGTAGGGAATTTGTTTTACATATTGTTCCAAAAAAAATCTTTCAATTGTTGATAATTTATAATTTTTAACAAACTTTTCGTATACATATAAACTTGAAAGATTATTATAATAGTTTTTAAAATCAAATCGTATAACAGTAAATTCTTCAAAAAATGATATATTATCTAAATAATTTAATATTTTTTGAGTTGGAATTTTCATGTTTGCAAGACCTTTATCTTTTAAGTCTTTGATATTGTTTACAAAATATTTTGTTAAGAAATACTCTAAACAGAATTTATTACTAAAATATGCAACACTTCTTTTTTTGCCAAGAGAAATTACTCTTTTAAATTTTATTTTTGATTTAAAATCTACATTTTTAGTTTCAAATTGCACTCTTATTCTGTTTAAAATTTTATTTTGATTAAATTTACTTGTTACATTAGATATGTTAAATTGTTTTTTTACATAATTTTCTATTGTTTCTATCATATTTTCCATATTATAAGAATAATATATATTTAAATTTTTACAAAATAATTTGACTTATTTTTTCAACATATATATACTTTTAGGGTATTTGTCTTATGCCCTTGACATTGTTGACATTTTTTGCTAGTATATTCTTGTTATTAGTTGGGAGGAAACTTTGCAAGAATTTATTAACAACATCATTACTTTTGTTTCACAACTTGATCCCATTTTAAAAGTTGCACTTGTTGGTTTGTTTGCAATTTTGGATATACTTATTTTAAGGTCTTTTATTAAAACAATGGGCAAGGGAGACAAGGTTAAAATTAAAGTTACAACAGTTTTATTATTTATTATTTGTTCTGGAATACTTATCTTTTTAAGCATTTACAGTTTTTAAATTAAAAGGAGTTTTTTATGTTCTTCAATTTCTTAATGGCAACATTACCATATTGGGTAAGCGCATCTTTTCCTATAATTAGAATAGTTTTGGTTTGCATTATGGCACTTTGTGCAATTGTTATGACTGTAACAATTATTATGCAATCAAATTCTAATGATGATGCAACAAGTGCTCTTACTGGTCATGTTCAAGAAAGTTATTATGCACAAAACAAAGGTGAATCAAAAAACGTAAAACTTTCACGTGCAACAATTACTTGTATTTGTGTTATTGCAGTTTGTATTGTGTTATATTTTACAACATTGTTCTTTATTTAAAAAAAGTTTTCTATTTGAAAACTTTTTTTTACATCAAAAAATAAAAAATTTTTATTTTTATTGATAAAAAGTTATTAAAACAAATGTTTTTGTGATAACATAACAATATGAAACAAAAAATATTAGAATATTTACAAAATGGAAAAATTAAATTTCATAGCAAAGATGATATGATTTTGTTTTTTGCTGGAAAGTATACAAAAACACCAAAAGAGATAAAAAATGTTGTTAACCGATTAATTTCTAGTGGTCAAATTTATGAAAAGCGTAAAGGAGAATTTGTTGTTGTTAACAACAAAAATTATATTAAAGGCAAAATTATTGGAACTTCAAAAGGCTATGCGTTTTTAAGTCCTATTGATAAAAACTTGCCAGACTTTTTTATTGCACAAAAAAAACTTTCTGGTGCATTGGATGGTGATTTAGTTTTGGCAAAAGTTATTTGTCAAACAGAAGAAAGCACAGAATGTGAAGTTGTTTCTATTTTAGAAAATGCAAATGTAACTGTTGTTGGAACAATCACATATCATAGTAAAGATGCTTTTGTTATCCCTGATAATAAAAAACTAAACAAAGAAATTTTTGTGCCAAGAAAATTAACAATGCAAGCAAAACCCAATTATAGAGTTGTTGTTAAATTAAATAAATCCCGCTCGGGAAGGCTTAATGGTGAAGTTATTGAAATATTAGGAGAAAGTGACGACATATATAGTTTGGAACTAGGAATTATTAGAGAGCATAAACTTTATGAACAGTTTCCAGAGCAAGTTGTAAACGAAGCAAAAAAAGTTAAGCAATTTGTTTCAAACGATGAGATGGTTGGTAGAGTAAATTTAACCAACAAAAAAATATTTACAATAGATGGGGAAGATGCAAAAGACTTTGATGATGCAGTTTCAATTGAAAAAGCTGGAAACAATTATATATTAAGTGTTCATATTGCAGATGTTGGACATTATGTTAAGTACAACACAGGATTAGAAAACGAAGCATATACAAGAGGAACAAGTGTGTATTTTCCAAATATGGTTCTTCCAATGCTTCCGGTTGAACTTTCAAACGGAATTTGTTCGCTTAATCCAAATGTTAACAGATTGACATTAACTGTGGAAATGGAAATAGATCCTAGCGGAAACATAAAATCTCACAAAATATATGAAAGTGTTATTTGTTCTTGCCATAGATTGACTTATAATCAAGTTTATAAAGTGCTATGTGGTGATGAAATAGAAAGCCAAAATCTTAAAGACATAAAAGATGACTTGCTTATTATGAACAATCTTTCTAAAATTTTAGAAAAGAGAAGAAATGATGCAGGGCAACTTGATCTTGATATAGGTGAAACATTTTTGGAAGTTGACAAAAACTTTAATGTTTCATTTGTAAAGAGAAGAGAAAGAAATGAGGCACATAAATTAATAGAAAATTTTATGGTTGTTTGCAATGAGGTTGTTGCAAAACATTTTGCAACCTTAAAAATTCCATTTGTTTATAGAATTCATGAAAAACCAGTTTTAGAAAAGATAAAAGATGTTTGTACATTTTTTAATGGGCTTGGAATTAACACGCCTAAATTAAAAGAGATTACTCCAATTTTTATTCAACAACTTTTAAAACTTACGCAAGATAAGTCATATAAGGAGATTGCAAACAAAGTTATGCTTCGTTCTCTTCAAAAGGCAAGATATCAGGATGTGTGTTTGGGACACTTTGGTTTGGCATTAGATTATTATTGTCATTTTACATCTCCAATAAGAAGATATCCAGACCTTGTTATTCATAGAATTATTAAAGAAAGTTTACACAAAAATTTTACAAAACAAAGAAAAGAAGAACTTGCTGACTTTGTGCTTGATGCATCATATAGATCAAGTGAAACTGAAAAAAATGCAGATCAAGCAGAAAGGGATGTTGATGATTTATTTAAAGCAGTTTTTATTAAAAATCATATAGGAGAAGAGTTTGAAGGAGTAATTTCTGGCGTTCAAAATTACGGTTTTTATGTTGAACTTGACAACACTATTGAAGGACTTGTGAGAATTGAGTCTTTACCCGATGATGCATATTTGTATATGGAAAAATCTTTAAAACTGAAAGGTAATTCACATGTTTATTCAATAGGGGATAAAGTTAAAATAAAAGTAGTAAATTCAAATGTTTTTGAAAGAAAAATAGATTTTGTTTTAGTATAATTATTAAAAATGTTTATCTTTTACTTAAAATATTAAATTTAACTATTGAAAATCTAGAAAAGGAGTGTTATAATGAGTTGTGCGATAAAAATAATTTGCAACAACAAAAAGGCTTATCATAACTATTTTATATCTGACACATATGAGTCTGGCATACAACTTCTTGGTAGCGAAGTTAAATCAATTCGTGCTGGCGGAATTAGCATAAATGATGCGTTTGTTTCATTAAAAAATGGAGAAGTTTATTTAAAAAATGCTTATATTAAACCCTATGAAAAAACTTCTGCATTTGCTCCAAAAGAACTTAGAAACAGAAAATTGCTTCTTCACCATTACGAAATTGACAAACTTGCTAAACAAGTAATTGTAAAAGGTTATAGTCTTGTTCCACTTAAAGTATATTTAAAAGATGGACTTGTTAAAGTGGAAATAGGGCTCGCAAAAGGTAAAAAATTGTATGATAAAAGAGAGGTCCTCAAGCAAAAAACTTTAAAATTACAACTAGACAGGGAACTCAAAAATTGTTAGTCTATGGGGACGATACGGTTTCGACGGGAAGGATTTAACTAGGTATAAAGCATGTAGTAGTTTCGGGCTACTTTAAAACCGAAAAATGCTTAAACGCAAACAATAATAACGCCGTGGCTATGGCTGCCTAAGTGCAATTAGTCACTTAATAAATTGGTGTCGAGTTTATTAAGTTTGATAGACACAAAATTTTGACTGGGGCCTAACCTTTCAATCTTATTTTTAGGATAGTTTTTAAAAATTGTGTTTGTGCAAGTTTTAAAGACGAAATTAAAACGCAAACTAAACATGTAGAAAGGCTTACTTAAACTTTTTCGGACGCGAGTTCAATTCTCGCCGTCTCCACCAATTTGTTATTCAAATTGTTATGCAGTTTTGCAAATAAAAAAAAGAGAGGAATTATTTATGTTAGAAGTGTTGTTAAATGTTTTAGCTGTTATTGGCATTATAGTTGTTGGTGGATTTGTTGTAGTGTTTTTAGGAAATTTGCTTTTAACTGTTTTGGGTTCGGATTCAAAAGAAAAACCTGAGCAAAAAAGTGAAGAATATTATCAACCTCAACAAATTACATATAACAATAATCAAGTTGATGTTCAACAAAAACTTTTAGAAGATCAAAATGTTGTTGAAGAAAAATACGAAGATGTTGATTTAAACAAAGCAGAAGAAGAGCAAAAATTATTAAACAAATCTATGCTTGATGAAGAGTATGCTAAACTTGAACAAGAAAAAGAGGCTTTTAGACAAGAAAGACTTAAATTTATTGAAGAAAAACAAAGGTTAGAGCAAGAAAAATCAAGCCAATCTATTGATGAAACAACAGAAGAAAATCTAGAAGAAAACAACGACCTTGATGATGATATAGATTTTGATAGTATTTTCTTTGATGATGATGAAGAACTAGTTGAAGAACCTGTTGAAGAAGAATCAGTAGAAGAACCTGCCAAAGAAGAACTTTTGCAAGAAGAACAACCAATTGAAGAAAATGTACAAGACATGTCAGATTTAGCGGAAGAAAATGTTGAAGAACAAGTTCAAACAAACGATGAAAATGTTGATCAAGATTTAGTTGTGGAAGAAGAACAAGAATCAATTAATGATGAAGGAGAGGCTTTAAACAACGAAGAAAAAGTTGAAAATGCTGAAAGTGAAAAAGTAAAAGAGTTAGAAGCAGAACTTGAAAAGCAAAAAGCTGAGATAGAAGAATATAAAAAGATGGTTCGTGAGGCTGAAGAAAAACTTGCTCAAACTCAAGATAAAGAATCAGCTGGAGAAGCAAATCTTACATTGGAAGAATACGAGGAAAGACTTGAAACACTTTTAGAAAGACTTAAAGTGAATGACAAAGAACTTAAAGCAGTGAAAAAAGAGTATTTGCCTCTTGCAAGGGTTAGAAAGAGTTTGGAAAATGACAAGAAGAAACTCCGTAGAAAAGAAGCACTTGTTGCAAAACAAAAAGTTGTTTTGTATGGTGTAAACAATTATGGCGATATTGATGACGAAAAAGCAAAGAAACTTGCAGAAGACCTTGATCTTTTAGATGGCTTAAAAGTTAGCGTTGCTCATTGCGAAGATGTTATGAAGCAAAATCAAGAAAGATTGCCAATTCTTGAAAACACATATAATATTTTAACTGCCAACAGCAATAATTTAAAAAGCGACATTGAAGAAACAAAAGCAAAAATTGAAGAACTTAAATCAAGTGCAAAAAATGATGGAGAAACAAATGAATAAAAAATGCAATCATTGATTGCATTTTTTATTAACTAAAATAATTTTAATTTGTGTTTTTTTTAATTTATGTTAAACTTAAATAATAAACATATATTAAATTGGAGTATATATGAGTATTTTTTTTAAAAATAAAAAATCCCGAGTTTTGTTGTTTTCAAAAAACAAAAAATCGAAAATAGGTATAGCATTTGGCGGAGGAGGTGCGAGGGGATTTGCACATCTTGGTGTAATAAAAGCTTTTGAAGAATATGGAATATCAAGCAAAGATTTTTCAATGATTGTTGGAACAAGTGCAGGAAGTATAATAGGAGCATTTTATGCTGCGGGATATACTTTTAGTCAAATGATGCAAGTTGCGAAAAATGTGGATAAATCTGAAATAAAAACAAACAGAATTCCATTTATGCCCTCAAAAACTGATGGAATACAAGAAATTATAAAAAAGCATTTAGGTGACATTAACATTGAAGATTTACCACACAATTATGCTTGTGTTGCTTGCGATATAAAATCAACAAAAGAAATTGTGCTTAAAAAAGGCAATTTGGCAAAGGCAATTGCTGGCAGTTGTTGTGTGCCGGGAGTTTTTGTGCCTGTTGTTTTTAACAATTATCATCTTTGTGATGGAGGTCTTAAAAATACAATACCAACAAATGTACCTAAAAAATTTGGATGTGACTACGTTATAGGAGTTGATGTTAACAAACATAGAACATATGGAACAGATAGTTTAAAGGTTATTGATGTGGCAAGTTGTTCAATTAGAATTTTAATGGAAAATACTGCTCTTAGAGGGTATTTGCACGCGGATGTCATGATTGGGCCTGAAACAAAAAGGTTTAGTGCATCTAAAACAGAAGGCATGATGGATATGGTGGAAGAGGGATACAAAGAAGCAATTGATAAAATGCCCGAAATATTGAAAATTTTAAACAAAAAGCCACAAAAAAACAAAACAAAGAAACATTTTATGGAAGAGGAAATTGAAATTAATGACTAATAATTTAAAAGGCATAAAGTTAAAAATATTGATTTTCGTTATTATTACTTGCTTGTTGTGTTCAACATTTTTATTTTATGAAAAAATTGAAATCTTTATAAACAATTATTTTAATCCAGTTGTTTTAACCGATGTTGAAAATTGCGAAATGAAAGTTCATTTTATTGATGTGGGGCAAGGAGATAGCATTTTAATTGAACTTCCAGACGAAAAAATTATGCTTGTGGATGCTGGACCTAGCAGTAGTGAAGATAAACTTTTAAATTATTTAAAATCAATTTTTTCACAAAGAAGTGACAATGTAATAGATTATTTTGTTGTAACACATCAAGATGAAGATCACAGTGGTGGTGCCGATGTGGTTTTCCAAAATTATGATGTTTTGAATTTTTATAGACCTAATGTTTTTACGGATGAAGAAATAGAAACCTATGGATATACAAATGTGGGAATTTGTAATACATTATGTTATACAACTATGATTGAACTGATGTATGATGAAAATTGTGATGTGTTTTTAAATACAATGTATGAAAGTATGCCAAAGTTGGAGGACAACATAGACTATAACATTCAATTTTTATCGCCAATAGATGATACATATACAACACCAAACAATTATTCTCCAATCATTATTCTTTCATATCAAAATAGAAAAATTATGCTTACGGGTGATGCGGAAGAAAAAGTTGAAGAACAAGTATTAAACAAATATGGCATAGAAATATTGAGTTGTGATGTTTTAAAACTTGGACATCATGGAAGCAGCACTTCAACATCACTTGAATTTTTAAGTACAGTTAGTCCTTTGTATGCGGTAATCAGTGTTGGAGAAGATAATAGTTATGGACATCCAAATGAAGATGTTTTAGCAAGAGTTGAGGCTGTTGTTGGCAAAAATAAAATTTTAAGAACGGATATAAACGGAAACATAGTTGTAGGTGTTGATAAAGATGAACAAACAAATGGAAAAGGAAACTTAAATATAGCAACAAACAAAGCGCCAATTGTTTATACATATATTCACTGGTGGACTGTTGTTGTTGTGATTGAAGGACTTTGCTTTATCATTATTTTTATTCCAAAATACAATAAAAAAATAAAAAAAAATAAAAAATAAACTTATTTAAATAGCAAATTTAATTATTTGCTATTTTTTTTTTATTATTTTTTTTCTTTTACAAATAATATAATTAAACTTATATAAAGTTTTTAATGTATGTTAAATGAAAATGAAAAATTAATTTTAATGTTTATAATAAATGAATGTGATGATTCATATAAGGTTTTTGATTTGGAAGACTTTGAAGGTTTTTTAATGCAAAAAAATATAAAAAGAAAAATAAATGTCAAAAATATTTTAAAGCATTTGCAGTTAAATAATTTTATTAATATAAGATATTTTGATGATTTAAAATATTGTATTTGTGCAACTCCGTTATCTAAACAAATTTTTGAACAAGAAATAATAGAAAAAAATAAATTAAAAAAACTAAAAATAGAAACAATATTTTTGCTTGCATTAATTTTTGTTTTTGCCATAATTGGTTCGTTTTTGGGTACACTTTTATATTATTTAATTATGTAGGTTTTTATGTTAGACAAAAAAGAAAAGCTTGTTATGTTTTATTTGTCATCGATATGTTTAGATAAAAAAACATATCTTATTTTAACATCCGATTTGGCAGAATATGTTTCTAAAAAATATGTTATATCCATTGCAGAATTAAATGATATAATGATTTCTCTTTGTAAAGATAATTATCTTGATTTTGTTGTATCTAACAGCAAAAAGGGTTATTATTATTGTGTAAACCTGAAAAATAAAGGCCTGACATTTAAAAAAGATCAAAAAAAAGAAAAGCAAGCACTTTGGGGAATGATATTAAGAACTTTGCTTTTAACACTTTTGAGTTTTGTTTTGGGTTTACTTTTAAAAATAATTTTTAAAGGATAGTATGGAATATAAAAAATTTGAATTGGTTTCTAAATATAAGCCAGCAGGCGATCAAAAACAAGCAATTGATAAATTGTGTGAAAACTTGAAAGATGGATTAAAATCGCAAGTTTTATTGGGGGTTACTGGTAGTGGTAAAACTTTTACAATGGCAAATGTAATTGCTAATTTAAACAAGCCAACTCTTGTTATAGCACATAACAAAACATTAGCGGCACAACTTTGTAATGAGTTTAGAGAGTTTTTTCCAAATAACAGAGTAGAATTCTTTGTTTCTTATTATGACTATTATCAACCAGAAGCTTATCTTGTTTCAAGTGATACTTATATAGAAAAAGATATGGCAATAAATGAAGAAATAGACAAACTAAGAAGTAGCGCAACAGCTTCTCTTATGGAAAGAAATGATGTTATTGTTGTGGCGTCAGTTTCATGCATTTATGGTTTGGGTTCGCCAGAAGAATATTTTAGAATGCAGGTCTCAATAAGAAAAGGAGACCATGTATCTCGTGATGATATTATAAGAAAACTTGTTGAAATTCAATATTTAAGAAGTGATATTGATTTTAAACGCTCTACTTTTAGGGCAAAAGGGGATGTTTTAGACATTTTTCCAGCCAACAATAGTGAACACGCAATAAAGGTTGAATTCTTTGGCGATGAAGTTGATAGAATAACCGAATTTGATGCTGTTACGGGCAACACTATTTGCGAACTTAGTCATGTTGCAATTTTTCCAGCAACACATTATGCAGTTGGAAGCGATAAACTTAAACTTGCACTAAGTAACATTGAAAAAGACCGTGATGAAATGTATTTATTTTTTACTGAACAAGAAAGGTTTATTGAGGCACAAAGAATTAAAGAGCGTGTTAGTTATGATGTTGAAATGATGCGAGAAATTGGTTATTGTAGTGGGATAGAAAACTATTCTAGATATTTTGATGGAAGAAAGCCTGGCGAGCCACCATTTACTCTTATGGATTATTTTCCAAAAGGTTTTTTAACTTTTATTGATGAAAGCCATATGACAATTCCACAAATTAAAGCGATGTATAACGGTGATAAATCAAGAAAAACAAATCTTGTAGAGTATGGGTTTAGGTTGCCATCTGCATTTGATAACAGACCTTTAAAATTTGATGAGTTTGAAAAAAGATTGGGGCAAGTAACATTTGTTTCTGCAACGCCTGGTGCATACGAAAAGAATGTTGGCAACGATGTGGTTGAGCAAATAATAAGACCAACAGGACTATTAGACCCTATTGTTGAGGTTAGAAAAACCAAAGGACAAATTGAAGATTTAATTAATGAAATTTTTAAAATTACAAATAAAAATCATAGAGTTTTAATAACAACACTAACAAAAAAAATGGCGGAAAATTTAACGGAATTTTTGGCAGAACGACAAATTAAAGTTAAATACTTGCATTCCGAAATAGATACTATGGACAGAATAGAAATTATAAATGGTCTAAGGCGAGGAGACTTTGATGTGTTGGTTGGTATCAATCTTCTTAGGGAAGGGCTGGATATGCCAGAAGTTGAACTTGTTTGTATTTTGGATGCTGACAAAGAAGGCTTTTTAAGAAGTGAGGGGGCACTTATTCAAACTATTGGAAGGGCTAGCAGAAACAGCGAAGGAAAAGTTATTATGTACGCCGATGTTATAACAGATTCCATGAAAAGAGCAATTGATGAAACGGCGAGAAGAAGAAGTATTCAAGAAAAATATAACAAAGACCATAATATAGTTCCAAAAACAATAATTAAAGAGATTAAAAATACCCTTGAAATAAATAAAAAAGTTGTAGATGAAAACAATAAAAAATCAAAACAAGATGCATCAAGAGAGATTGAAAGACTCAAAGGTCTCATGGATATTGCATCAAAACAACTTGATTTTGAAACCGCAATAAAGCTTAGAGATGAAATTTTAAGATTAAGAAAAGAAAATAACATTCGTTGAGAATGTTATTTTTATGAATTTATTATTTCATTTATACATGATATTAAATTTTTTATATCGTTTTCGTTATTATATTTGCATTGTATGGCATAATTGAAAAATTGAACATTGTTATTTTTGCAAATTTCTTTAATTTGTTCTTCATCCATATCTGTAAATTGGCAAGTATACCCATAATCTGTAATGTAAGCTTCACCATCAATTTCTTTTATCGCTAATGTCATTTTATTTAAGTCGTCAAAATCTTGGTCGATTTCAATCACATATACATCTAATGTTCTTTGTGTTATTTTATAATTTTTTTCTAAAACTTTTAATGCTTGGTTCAATTTCATTTACAACTCCTTAACACTATTTACTTGTTGTATTTTCTCATAATCATATAATGGATTATTAAAATTGTAGTGAAAATCCTTCTCTATATTTTTGTTTATTTCTATGTCTATATTAGCAAACTCTTTAAAATATTGAAAGCAATTTTTTAAAAGGCGTTTGTCATCACTTCTAAAATTTTCAAAATTAAACTTTAATTCTATTGCTGGTGAATAACTTAATCTATTGTATGCCAATATTTGATTTTCTTGAGAATTGACATGCAAGTGTGGAGTTTGAATATATGGTACACTACTTTCATCTGTAAAAACCTTTTTACCCTCAAAATAATTTGGGTGGGCAGGACCAAAAGAATCCAATCTCAATAAATTAAGCCAAGTTTTTCCTGCAATACAAACATCTAATTTAATACAAAAATTAAGGTAGTCATTATATCCTAAAAATCTTACAACGCTTAATGCATATAAAACGGATTTAGAATTGTGTTTTCCTATTAAATATATTCCAGTTATGTTGTTACCTTTATTATTAAAATTATAAACATTGTTTATTGCTTTTTTTGGCATTTTTATAAATAAATCAAACATTTCATTTGGAAATGGAAGTGGCAAAGTTTGATTGGAACGACTTTTAAAAATGCTATCATCAAGATTATTTAAACTAAAATTTAAAGGCAAATGAAAATCAGTGAATATATTTTTCCCCAATTTTTCTTTTGCATGTAAAACAAGTGTTTTTAGTAAATCGTCATATTGTTTTTCATTTTCTTGAAATAATTTTAAACTCTTCATAAGTTTATAGTACAATATTTTCATATTTTAGTCAATATTTAATATTTTTAAAAAAGTTGTATTTATATTTATTTATTCTTGGCAATGTGGTATAATTATTATGTTATGGAAAATATGATTAAAATTCGTGGTGCACGAGAAAATAATTTAAAAAATGTTAATTTGGATTTACCAAGAAACAAACTTATTGTATTTACAGGAGTAAGCGGAAGTGGTAAAAGCACTTTGGCGTTTGATACTATTTTTGCAGAAGGACAAAGAAGATATATAGAATCTTTATCTTCCTATGCAAGACAATTTTTAGGCCAAAGTCAAAAGCCTGAAGTTGACCTTATTGAGGGACTTTCTCCTTCAATTTCTATTGACCAAAAAACAACAAATCACAACCCAAGAAGTACAGTGGGCACTGTTACAGAAATATATGATTATTTCAGGCTTTTATATTCTAGAATTGGTGTTCCATATTGCCCAAATTGCAACAAACCAATAAAGAAACAAACAGTTGATCAAATAGTTGAAAAGGTTATCTCTTTGCCACAAAATAGCAAGGTTATGATTATGTCTCCTGTTGTAAGATCAAAAAAAGGTGCACAAGAAAAACTTTTTGAAAAATTGAGAAAAAGTGGATATGTTAGAGTTGAGGTGGATGACATTATATACACTCTTGATGAAAAAATAGAGTTAGACAAAAATAAAAAACACAACATAAATGTTGTTGTTGACAGACTTGTTTTAAATGATAGTGTTAAATCGAGACTTTTTGAAAGTGTTGAAAATGCCGTTAAACTTAGTGAGGGGCTTTGCGTTGTTTCGTGCGAAGGAGAAAAGAGTTTATATAGTACCTTATTTGCTTGTCCAATATGTGGTTGGACATTAGAAGAAATAACGCCCAGATTGTTTTCGTTTAATAGTCCTTTTGGTGCATGTCCTGACTGCACAGGAATAGGGTATACAGAAGATATTGATGAAGGCTTGGTTTTAAAAAATTCTCATCTTTCAATAAAACAAGGTGCATTTTTAATAAATGGATGGAGTGGGGATTCCACAACAATGGCGGGAACTTATTTTAATATGCTTAGCAAGCACTATGGGTTAGATTTAAATTGTCCAGTAAAAGATTTACCAAAAGACAAATTAGACTTGGTTTTGTATGGAAACAAAGGCGAAAAAGTAAAAATGGAAATGCATAGTGCAAGGTTTAATGGGGAATTTAATGCATCTTTTGAAGGTATTATTAACAACTTAAAAAGAAGATATAAAGAAACAAATAGTGAATTTATAAAATTTGAAATTGGTAAATTTATGAAAGAAATGCCATGCAAAAGTTGTCAAGGTAAAAGACTAAACCATTCAGCATTAAGCATAAAGATCAATGGAAAAGATATATATGAAATGAGCACAATGTGTGTTTGCGATTTAATAAATTATATGGATCAAATTAAATTTGATGAAACAGAATCAAAAATTAGTGAACCTATAATAAAAGAAATAAAATCAAGATTAAATTTTTTAAACGATGTTGGACTTGGATATTTAACATTGCATAGAAGTGCCAATTCTCTTAGTGGCGGAGAAAGTCAAAGAATTAGACTTGCAACGCAGATTGGAAGTGGACTTGTTGGTGTTTTGTATATTTTGGATGAGCCAAGCATTGGGCTTCATCAAAGAGATAATGATAAACTTTTAAAAACATTAAAGCATTTAAGAGACTTGGGCAACACATTAATTGTTGTTGAGCACGATGAAGACACAATAAAAAGTGCCGATTATATTGTAGATGTTGGACCAAGAGCGGGAATTCATGGCGGAGAAATTGTTGTAAGTGGAACGGTTGAAGAAGTTGAGCGTTGTGATAAATCTATAACAGGCAAATATCTTTCAGGAAAAGAAAAAATAGAAACACCCCAAGAACGAAAAAAACCAAAAGAATTTATTGAAATTATTGGAGCAAAGCAAAACAATTTAAAAAACTTAAATGTTAATATACCTATTGGTCTTTTAACTGCAATAACTGGTGTGAGTGGCAGTGGGAAAAGCAGTTTAATAAATGGTGTCCTTTATCCTTACTTGGCAAATAATCTAAATGGTGCAAATCAAATATTGGGTCAGTTTAAAGAAATAAAAAATATAGAGAAATTAGACAAAGTAATTTGTATAGATCAAGCACCAATTGGCAGAACTCCAAGAAGTAATCCTGCAACTTATACAGGGCTTTGGACTCCAATAAGAGAACTCTTTGCACAAACACAAGATGCAAAACAAAGAGGCTATACGGCGGGAAGGTTTAGTTTTAATGTTAAAGGCGGAAGATGTGAAGCGTGTGAAGGCGCAGGGGTAAAAGAAATTGAGATGTACTTTTTGCCAGATATAACGGTTCCTTGTGAAGTTTGCAAAGGGAAAAGATATAACAATGAAACATTGCAAGTAAAATACAAAGGAAAGACAATTGCACAAGTTTTGGATATGACAGTTGAAGACGCCCTTTCTTTTTTTGAAAATATACCAAGCATATACTCAAAAGTAAAAGCTCTTTACGAAGTTGGACTTGGTTATATTAAACTTGGACAAAGTGCAACAGAACTTAGTGGGGGAGAAGCCCAAAGAGTTAAACTTGCAACTGAACTTGCAAAGCGTTCAACAGGTAAAACAATTTACATTTTAGACGAGCCAACAACTGGACTTCATATTGATGATGTAAAAAAACTAATTGCAATTTTAAAGAAATTAGTTCAAAATAATAACACAGTGGTTGTTATTGAACACAATTTAGATGTAATAAAGTGTGCAGATTACATTATAGATCTTGGTCCAGAAGGTGGAAACGGTGGTGGAGAAATAGTTGCAAAAGGAAGTCCAGAAGAAATTTGTAAAGTGGCAAAAAGTTACACCGGCAAATATTTAAAAAAGGTTTTAAATGGATAATTATTATAAGATATTAAACATAAGTAAAGATGCAAGCATAAATGAAATAAAAAAAGCTTATATAAATGAAATAAAAAAATATCACCCTGACTTGTATAAAGGTGATTACTTTTATGCGCAAAATAAAACAGCTAAGCTTAATGAAATATATAGTGTATTAAAAGATGAGAATTTAAGAAAGGAATACGATAAAAAAATTTTTGGCGATAGTGTGGATGTAAAAACCAATAAAGAAGAACCAAATATTTTTAAAGAATTAAAAGAAAAACTTAAAGCAAATTTTTCAAAATATTCTACTGCTAATAAAAAGAACAAAAAATTTGACAACCAATTAAATAAAACCCCCAAAAAACAAAGCGACAAAAAAAGAAAAAACGAAATAGTTTGTAATCTCATAAAAATTGAAGATGCAGAAAAAAGAGAAAAAGTTAGATTATCTATAATGATAGGCAGTATTATATTAACTTTTATATTGATAATAATTTTTTGTTTGATAATTTAAAAAACACCATCTGGTGTTTTTTTAAAATATGTTTTGAAAACTTATGCCCATTATTTTGTGATAATCTTGTGAAAGATGATTAATTATTTTTAGGCTTGCAGTAAAATCTTCATATTGATTAACTTCAATGTTACCTTTAAGTCTTTGAATCTCTGTGCACAAATCTCGCATGTCTTTGTGGTTTGCAAACATACATAATATTTCTTCGTGGTGCACCCATGTTTCTTCTAATGTGTTTACTTTTAGTATAATTTCTTCTGTTTGGATGTTTTTTGATCCATAGGTAAGATCCATAAGTTCTTGTGACTGTGTTTGTATGTCGTTTAAATAATTGTCTATTGTTATCTCTTCCCAAACAGACAAACCAACTAAAACTAAAACAACAAATAAAATAGCAATAAATTTTTTCATTTTTATTTACCTTTTAAATTAGTTTGTATTGCTTGACCTCTTTTATGCATTTCTTGTAAATAAACAATTCCATTATTATCTAATGTAAAAACTAGTATTTTTTTTACATTTAATTTAAGCGCTTTTATATAATCCAATACATCTTGTTTGGCAACTTTAATATTTTTAAAGTTTTCATTTAATATTTTTCCATCACTGATAAGTGTTACGGGTATACTATTTTCTTGACTTACAAGCCCCATATCTTGTTTGGTTAAAGGTGTGTTTTTTGCTTTCGGCAACACAGAAATTTTTCCGTTTGTTTCCATTATTGCAAAAAGCACTTCATCAATAGAGAAGTATCCAGCACATCTAAGAGATTCCAATATGTCGTCAATATTTAAATTTAATTTTTTTACAGATTTATAGTCTATCCCATTTTGATTGATAACAATGACAGGTTTCCCGCTTATAAGTTCGCTAAATTTTGGACTAAACCTTGTTATCATTGTAATAATATAATGTATTACTAAAAGTGCAAGAAGTGGCACAATTCCATGAATTAAAGGAACGCTTATTTCTGCCATTGGAATCGTTGCAAGATCTGCAAGAACGAGCGTTAAAACAAGTTCAAAAGGTTGCATTTGACCAAGTTGGCGTTTGCCCATTAATCTAAACACAATTAGCACAATAAAATAAATTATTATAGATCTAATAATTAAAGTAAGCATATAAAATTATTGCTTTTACATTATTTTTTAAACCTTATCGTTGTTTTTTTGTGTTTTAAATGATTTTTTAATAAATTATTATTTTTAATCCAAATAAGAACAGTGCTAAATTTAAACACATTAAAAATCATGCATAATAAAATAAAGAATGAAGCACCAAGTGTACATGATATTGCCAAATTAAAAAATAAAGGAACAAAATTGTTTAAAATATTGGTAGAAAACGATGTAATGGATGCTGTTGGAATTAAAAAGCATGCAAACATTATGAAATATTTTTTAAGATTTAAAGTTTTACATACTTGTTTTTTTATCATTCTTAAATTTAAAATGCTTGACATTGTAAAGCAAGTTCCCATAGCATAAGTCAATGCATTAATCCCAATATATTTCGGCAAAAACCAAATGCATAAAAGCATCATTATAGAGCCAACAATATAATTTTTAAAAGATTTTATTTCTAGGCCAACTGCATTTAATATTGATGAAGATATATTTGTTATGCACATCGGTATTATTATCCATGCGGAACTAGATAGCAGTATTCCACTGTATGAATTATCAAAGAAAAAACTACCAATGTTTTCGCCGGCTCCCATAAAAATGGGAACTATAAAAAATGAAATAAAAAGCGAAAAAACAAGGGATGTTGTTGTTCTTGAAGATATGTAATTTTCATCTTTTTTTGCAAGTGCAGATGACAAATCTGGAACAAGTGCATAAGAAAGTGAACCAATTATTGTCATTGGAATAAATAAAAGAGGTAGTGTCATTCCGGTTGCAATTCCAAACAAGCTTAATGATTGACTAGAAGTGTAGCCAGCAGTTACAAGTCTTAGGGGAATAATGATTGCAACAACGGGTTGAATTAAACTTGACGCAACTCTAATTAAAGTTATTGGAGTGCTTGTTTTTATAATTTCTTTATAGTATTTTGGTTTTGCAAATCGCCCTCCTGTCTTGAAGTACAAAAAGATAACAAATAAACAAGAAAAAATACAAGCAATTGACAAAGATAAAGCAGCACCGGAGGCGCCATCAAAAACAGGCCAAATACCACATAAAAGCAAATAGCATATTACCATTCTAACAATTTGTTCAAAAAGTTCAGCACTGCAAGATGAAACATATTTGTTTCTTCCCCACAAATTTCCTTTTATTGCACTGTATACGCTGGAAAATATAAGGGCAGGTAAAAGCATTAACAATATAGACATACAACTTTCATCTGCAAAAATATGCGAAATAGGCTTGTTGAAAATTAAAACCATTGCACATATAATTAAACTTAAAATTAAAGCAACTACAATTGCAGTGGTAACTGTTTGATGTTCGGCTTTTTTATCTTTATTTGCAATATGTTTAGCAGTAAGTCTGGATATAATAAGTGGAATTCCACTTGATACAAGTGTTAAAAGCACCATAAAAACAGAAAAACTAATTTGATATACTCCTAATGCTTCGGGATCTATGGTTCTTGAAAGCCAAATTCTAAAAATAAACCCTAAAAGTCTGGTTATTCCTGTAAAAAAAATGATTATAAATACTGTTTTAAATAAAGATTTCATATCATATTTTATTATAAGGAGAGTTTGATTATGCAAATTCATTTAAAAACAAAACCATATTATGTTGTAAATGATAACGACACAATTAAGTCAATTTGCACAAAATTAAAAATAGGTGAATATGAACTTACAAATTTAAATAAATTGAGTGAAATAGAATGTAATGATGTTTTAATTTTGCCTAAACCATATAAATATTGTTACATTGTTAAACCGCTAGATACTTATGAAAAAATTGCATCTTCCTTGAATTTAAGCGTTGAAGAAGTGATTAGAGCAACAAAAAACAAGCCTATGTTTATTGGTCAAAAAATATTGTTTTATTAGTTGAGATAAAAATTAAAAAGTTATATAATAGTGATGTTATGGTACAAATTAAAGAAGTAAAAAATAAAAAAGATATAAAATTATTTATTGATTTTCCAACAAAATTATATAAAGGAGTTAAACAATATGTTCATCCACTAAGGATGAGCGAATTTGAACTTTTTGACCCTCAAAAAAATGTTTCCTTTGATGAATGTGAGGCTGTTTACTATTTGGCATATAAAGATGGCAAGTTGGTTGGCAGAATTGCAGGTATATTGCAAAAAGCATATAATAAAAAAGCAAACGAAAAAAGAGTGAGATTTACACGATTTGATTGCATAAATGACAAAGAAGTGGCAAAAGCACTTTTTGATAGTGTAGAAAATTGGGCTAAGAAATTGGGGATGAATGTAGTTCATGGCCCTATGGGGTTTAATGATTTAGATAGAGAAGGGATGCTTGTTGAAGGTTTTGAAGAAATTGCAACCTTTGAAGAAGCATACAATTTTGATTATTATAAAGATTTGGTTGAATATTGTGGCTATGAAAAAGAAGTGGATTGGTTGGAATTTAATATAACTATACCAAAAGAAGTAGATGAAAAAACAAAGAGAGTTGCAAATCTTGTTAAGGAAAGATATCATCTTAAAAATGCAGAAAAAACAAGCAAAAAGAAATTTATAAAAAAATATGCAAAACCAATATTTAAACTTTTAGATGATGCTTATGGCCCACTTTATGGCGTTGTCCCATACACAGATAAACTTAGAAAACAAATAATAGACCAGTTTAAACTCTTTATAAGTCTAGATTTTATGAGTATGATTGTTGATGAAAATGACGAACCAATAGCATGGGGGTTTGCAATACCATCTCTTAGTGAAGTTATAAACAAGTGCCAAGGCAGACTTACACTAAAAAGTATATTCAGCATTTTAAAAGCAGTTAAAAAACCAACGCAATTAGATTTGGCTCTTATTGCAGTTAAGCCGGGTTGGCAAAGCAAAGGCGTACCAGCGCTTATTATGTATGAAATGGTACAAAGTTTTATAAAGCATGGAATTAAATCATGTGAAACAAACTTAAATCTTGAAGATAACTTACACATAATTCAACTTTGGAAAAATTACGAACATCGTCAACATAAGCGTCGTAGAGCATATGTAAAACATTTATTTTAATTTTACATTTTGATTGGAGCAAAATAATGATTATTTATCTTGTAAGGCATGGGGAATATAAGCGTGACAAATTAACGATGTTTGGAAGAAAACAAATTAAAATTTTGTATAAAACATTAAAACATATTTCGTTTGATATTTGTTTTTGTTCTCCTATAAAAAGGTGTGTACAAAGTGCGAAAATTCTTTGTAAAAATAAAATTGCTATATTAACTGATGCAAGATTAACCGAACGACAACAACTCAGTCATAAACCAACATCCAACGAAGAACTTAATTGGTGGGAAAACTATTTAAATTTGGAATATAGAAGTTCAAAAAATTTGCCGGAAGATTGTTCATGTTTTTTTGATAGAATTTATAATTTTTTAAATTTTATTAAATCTAGATATAATAATGCAAATAACATTTTGATAGTTGCACATAGTTCAGCAGTTTATGCATTCTTGTCATATTTTTATAAAATAAAATCTAAAGAAATAATATGGAATGGATTAGAATTGGCAAGTTGTTTAAAATTTGAAATATAGATTAAATTTATATAAAATACATCAAAAAAATAAAACCAAACACCATTAAAGATGATAATAAAAAACAACCTCCTACGGTAAAAAAATACCATAGGAGGTTGTTTTATACAAAAATTTTAATTACAAGCAAATGTCCTTTTAGTATTATCACAATCTTCAAAATTATTATCATTATAAACAGGTTAAAAAGGTGGCAAATTGCAAATTTACAGAAAAAAACAACTTTTTTTAAATAAGATAAACGAAATGAAAAGCGGTTAAAAGCCAATTTTTAATAAAATAAGAACGATAACTCGTTCTTATTTTTTTGTATAAGAAAACCCCGGGATAGTCCCGGGGTTCAAAAGAGGTTATACCTTTGAAAAACATACCTCCTATGTTACAATTTTTTCGTAGGCTACACGAAAAAATAACATAGGAGGTTTTGTCATGAAAGACATAAATAGTTTAGCACATACTTCTTGGAATTGCAAATATCACATAGTATTTGCACCAAAGTATAGAAGAAAAGTATTTTTTGGAGAAAAACGAATAGAAATAGGAGCAATTCTAAGAAGTTTGTGCGAATATAAAAAAGTTAATATAATAGAGGCTGAGATTTGTCCAGACCACGTACATATGTTGGTAGAGATACCACCCAAAATGAGCGTGTCGGGGTTTATGGGGTATTTAAAAGGGAAGAGTACCGTTTTAATATATCAAAGATTTACAAATTTGTTTTTAAAATATCGACATCGCGAATTTTGGTGTACAGGATATTATGTGGATACTGTAGGAAAGAATACAAAAAAGATAAAAGAATATATCGCGAACCAATTAAAAGAAGATAAACGGATAGAACAGATGACAATGGCAGAGATAATAGATCCATTCAAAAAAAGATAGTGGTTCGCGAAACGCAAGTAGCCTACGCGCTTTACGCGTCGCTAGAACAAGGGGTTTTACCCCAATTTGAAAAACCACGGGTTTTACCCGTGGATTTTTATTTATAATAAGTTTTTGTTAAAAATTTATTATGATTTATAATAATTTTATATTATTAAATTTTTTAATATTATTTTAATCTCCATTTTTTATTAATGCAATCTCTTTGTATTTTGTTTTCTTCTTCTAGTTCACGTAACAATGCAACAATCCAATATTGTTGATTAGAAGATGTGGCATTTTGTTTTTCGCCCCAATCCATACCACAATTTCTAAAAATTTCTGATTGTTTTAACCCTTCAGCATATTTCTGACAATCAGAAGAATTCTTCATAAAATCATAAACTAAATTTTTAAATT
>CALWDY010000003.1 GCA_944376825.1 uncultured Clostridia bacterium | reverse complement strand
AAAATACTGCCTTCACCATTTGTTCTTTTTGTTTTGTTAACAACCTTGTTCTTAGCCATTTTGCACCTCGCTTTTGTTATTATTAATCGTTAGCCAAGTAACAAAATTGAGCACGCTTACAACTTGTCTTTTGCCGACTTTTGTTGTTGGAAAATCTTTACTTCTAAGCAAATTTCTAACATTATCACTACCAAGACCTATAATTTTCATTATATTGCTTGGCAAATTACCTAACTATCAGAGCTAGTAATGCAATGGTCACTATCGCCAAAATGACATCATAGATACCTTGCCTTTATAAAACTGCAACTTAACCTTTCTGTTCTTCGGTATTATTGGCATGTAAAACTCCTATATTGACAAAATTTATTTTATAAAATATAATACTAATAATTTTTTAAGGATGGAAATATGAAATTATTAAAGAAAAAAACTGTATTTATATCAATGTTTTTAGTATTTGTTCTTTGTTTATCCTTTTTGCTACCTAATTACATAAATTTAAATAATGACTTGGCTACTAGAAATATTGATGTAAATGAAATTGGGACTCTATCGTATGAAGAAAAAGTTTCTCAATTGCTTAATGATTTTGATGTCTATTCGTATAATTTTGACTCAACATTAATAACATTCTCAGGTGAGTTTACAAAAGATGTATGCGATTTTCAATCAGTTGTCTTTTTGAGCACAGCTGATGAAACCCCAGTTACACAGAAGTATTCTACACGTTTAGATACAGAAAGTGAAAAATTCTATGTTGTTACTTCGTATTATCAAAACAACAAGTTAATTAACTCAATAGAGAAAGAATGCGAGCCAACATTTAATGAAGAAAAAAACGATTATTTTATTGAGTTGGAAAATGGTGATATAATTTCAGTATCTGAAAGTATAAATACTAAAAATATGAATAATTGTATTGCTATTGTAGATGATGCTGCTATTTTATTAGCTGCAGCATTAGCTATTACTGTTGTTGTTGTAGCACCAGCAATCACACAAGTTGTTACAACTGTGATTACTAAAGTTTATAGTTGGGTTCGATCATTCTTTTGGTGGTTAAAAAGTTTATTTGTGAAAACCGTTGTTACGACAACTGTTGTCGAAGTGTTAACACCAACTATTACTATTTCACAAACCACATATAAAACAAAAGAAGTTACAAACACTGATATAAAAACAAAAGATCCTAATTTGTATTTTGGAGCTTTTGCTGATCCTTCAAATGGAAAAATGTATTTTACAATTTTACCAATTTCGAAAGAAATGGCTGTATCTATTTTATATACACCAATTGTTGTGCCTTGTATTGGCGATGAAAAAAGGACAATGCTTGCAAGCACTTATACATTCTACGAATATAATGCACTTTATATAGCATCTGTGCTTGGTCTTGCAACAAGAACTCCAGCTGGCTCACCTGAAAAACACGGTGGTATAGGATACTTTAAACATTATCACACATTCCCAACAGCAATTACAATTGGTAAAAATGGAAAAAATTATGAATCAAATCCTCACTCTTTCTTTGGACTTTCGATTATATAGGAGAAATAGAGATGTTAATAGACTGCAATTTTAATGAAAACATTAAAAAGATGAACGTTTTTTTTGTTAAAAAATATAATTTTATCAGTATTGAAAGCCCGAAATCGCCTAAAAATCCTGACTTGGAATATGAACTACACCTTATAAATACAGAAATTAATATTAATATTGACATTATCAAATACTTTAATGATAATGATATAGAACTTACCATAAGAGGCAATTCTGCTTATTTAGATAAATTTTCTCTTTATATTGAATATTTTTTAAATAAGCAAAAGCTAATAGATTATAATATGAACGATTTTATAGAAAAAACAGATAAAGAAGTATTAGATTATGAAAAATAAAAATGTTATTATTATTAATTATATTGTTTTAGCAATATTGTTTATTCTAAATATTTTTGCAAGTGTGTATTTTTTTACTTCAAATGACACTTCAATGATTTTTAATAATAATATATTAAAAGTTGTTGAAATAAAAGTCTCTGACAATTCTTTAACATGGGCATATGCAACCGGATTTTTTATAGATAACAATGGAACTATTTTAACAAATAAACATGTTGCATATAATTCATCAACAAATGCGAATTATAATATAATTCAAGTTAGATTAGCTAATGAAGACAAATGGTATGACGCAAATGTAATCAAAATAAGCGAAAATGATGATTTGGCAACAATTAAAATTGATAAAACCAACACAAGTTATTTTAAATTGAAAGAAAATGTTTCTAATGGAGAAACAATATATACAATTGGAAATCCAAACGGTTTTGGTTTATCTTTTACATCTGGAGTTATATCAATTAGTAAAAGAAATGTAATATACAACAATCAAACAATACAAGCAATTCAAACAAGTTTAGTAATAAACGAAGGAAATAGTGGTGGACCTGTTTTTGATAAAAATGGAGACTTAGTTGGAATTATTAGTTTTAGATTGAAAGATAAATATGGAGAAGTTATACAAGGCGTTTCCTTTGCCTTACCATCTTCTACAATTAAAACATTTTTAAAAGACTAGCAAATGCTAGTCTTTTTTATTTTCTTCACGATTTGAAATAATGCTTTTCTTTGTGCATGATTTACTATACTATAACCTTTAACAATATTTTTTTTCTTGGAATTATATTCTTTGTATCCCAACATTTCCGCCTGTTGTTAAGTCTTTTATCATTCCTATTAGCATAGTTGCTATACGAGTTGGCATATCACCATATTTTGCAAATTTACTTTGCTGGTTAATTCTATTTAAGTATAATTTTCTTGGTGCAGCTGCAAATGAAGATTTTAAAACTTTAATATATAAAAGTGTAAATTTATTTGTAATAACAAATCTTTTCCCTAAAAATATTGCTCCACCATTTGTTGCCCTTGTCGCCATAGTAGCTTTTGCAATATTTCCTCCTGTTCTCATATTTGCAAGTAGTTGATGTGTTCATTACCACCAGCTTCACTACCTGTTAATTAAGCTATAATAATATTTGCCTTTGTTGCTGCAACGGCTCCGCCAATTAAAAATAGAATTTTCTATAATTCTATTTTTTAAATTGTCAGTTTATTTCTTTTACATAATATAAAGAATCTGTATTGGCATATTTATAAAACAAATTTATTTGATTGATATAACTCCCACCATACAAATCGTGATTACCAACAGCCATATATACATTTTCTATGTTTGATTGTTTTAAGATGTCAGTTGCCAATTTCCACTCTTCTTCAGCTCCAGAATTTGCAATATCTTCAACAATAAACAAACCATCTGAATTGGGACTTGTAGTTTTTATGTCATTACACATATTTATAAAATGTTGCATATGCAACTCTTTTGCATCAAGCCTTGGCAAATGAGGATCCAATGTGGCTATGTGCCATCACTAATCATAATCTCCATTTTTTATAATTCTTTCATTTAACTTTTTAACATCATCTTTAAATTTATATATAATTGAACTTTCTCTAACAAGCATAATTACATGTAATGCCATTCTTTGTGCTAATTTACTAAAATCTCTGCCGAATACTTCAATAAATTTTAATTTCTTCCCCGTTCTATGTTCTATCAAAACAGGATTTATTTTAATAAAATATTAAAACCTGTTTCGGCAAATATTGTATCTTGAAATTTTGTATATGGTTCATATATTCTATCATATTCTTGCATTGCTTTTTCAAAGTTTATGCGTTTCGCTTTATTTACCTGTTTTTCACATTCTCTTTCTAATTTTTGTGCTTGTTTATATACCTTTGTTAACTCTTCATATTGTGTTAGGTCTATCATTGATTAAAAATTCCTTTTATTATATTTTTAAATATTCTGGCATGTTGTTTTTAGGTTTGTATAATGCTATTTTACCAATATGAGTAATTACCGTATAAATGTTTGATGGAATTAACAATATTGTTTTTTCAACTGTTTCGTGTAGAGTTTAAACTCCACCACTACATATTTTTCTACAGTGGTATTATTGTTAGTTCTTGTTCAATTGCATATTCGGTTCTTGGAGCTTGATTTAAAAATCTTACTTAAATTTTTCAACATTTTTTTGTAAATCTTCATAATTTTTTTGTTGGATAGGTATGTTTTTTGTAAAAGGAGACAATTGCATTTTGAAATCTAAATTTGGCAACATCTGCAAAATGCTTTGCGTTCCTAAAACAAAAGCCAATATTAAAAACAACTATAATGTTATATAATTATATTTTTGCATTTAAAAATTGAATTTATATTTTTTATTGTTTTTATATTTATTTTATTACTTTTAATTTGTTAATTATTATTTGATATATTTTATATCTTCTTTGATTGTTTTTTGATTTTATATTTGACATTTAGCCCCCTATTTATAATTATAATATAAAGGCAACATAAAAAAAGTCAATATAACATCTCTAAACATTTATACTTATAATTTTTATTAAAATATCTTTTAATATATCTCAATTTAAATTAAATTTTAAATATTTTAAATCATTATAAATAAATTTTTATTTAAATTATAAAAAATAAAAATCGCCAAACGCATTAAATTATGTGTTTAGCGAATTTTATTTTAAAGGTTTAGTTTCTTTTATAATTATCTTAAAATTATTAAAAGAACAACTACAACTGCTGATACGCAGTAAGCAACCCACCACCATACCTTTCTTTTGTTTTTTACAAAATAGAAAGCATATACCATTGTAACTATGTAAGCAATGCATTCACCAACCATTTGTATGGCATTTACTGCAGTTGCACTTACGTCAAAAATTCCTAACAATTTTGCAAGCAATAATGCAAAAGCAACAAGGCACAATCCTATGAATGCAAGCATGTTCATAAAACGCTTCATCTTTCTCTCCTTTTACTTTTTATATTATATTGCATCGACGCCATATTTGCAACTATTTTTTTTGATTATCCAACTTGTTTAGAATATTTTGAAAATATTTTGGCAATTTACAAGTAAAATTTAATCTTTTATTTGTTGTTGGCTGAATAAATTCAATTTTATAGGCATGCAAAAGTTGTCCATTTAGTTTAAATTTGCATTTATTTCCATACACATCATCGCCCACAATGCTATGGCCAATATATTTTGCATGCACTCTTATTTGATGAGTTCTTCCTGTTTGCAAAACAAACTCAACAAGCGTATATTCTCCATATCTTTTTAAAACCTTATAATTAGTTATTGCCTTTTTCCCTTCATTTTCACCGCACACAGCCATTTGTTTTCTGTCTTTTTTGCTTCTTGCTATATTGGTTATAATTTCCCCTTCGTCATCTTTAAAATTGCCATTGCATAGAGCAATATAGTGTCTATGGCAAGATTTTGTTTCAATTTGTTTTGCCAAGCTAACATGTGCCTTGTCATTTTTTGCAACCATTAAAAGCCCAGAAGTGTTTTTGTCAAGTCTATGAACAATACCCGGCCTAATAACTCCGTTTATTCCACTTAAATTTTTTAAATGAAATAGAAGAGCATTAACAAGTGTTCCATTTTCATTGCCGTTTGCCGGATGAACAACAAGACCTTGAGGTTTGTTGATAACCGCCAAATCATCATCTTCATAAACAATGTCTATGTCTATATTTTCTGGTGTTACATCTAATGATTTTACCTCATAATCTAAAATGCAAATAACATCATCAAGTTTTAATTTAGTTCCACTTTTTACTTTTTTATCATTTAACAAAACATGACCATTTTCTATCATGTTTTTTATATGTGAACGAGTAAATTCACTAAAAAAGGTAGACAAAAAAACATCTAATCTTTGCCCAACATTTTTTAAATCAACTTTTAAATGTTTTTTATCCATTTACTCTCCCTTTGTTTTTTTAGACTTGAAAAAATCATCAAAAAAAATTAAGTATATAACAAATAAAATTACCCCTATGGTTAGGCACGCATCGGCAATATTAAAGTTAAAACTAAAAAAACTAAATTTGATAAAATCTCTAACATATCCCAAAAAAATTCTATCTATTAAATTGCCTATTGCTCCCCCCAATATTAAACCGAGAGAAACACTATATAAAATTGTTTTTTTTGTTTTAAAAAAATTATATACAAGCAAAATTAAAATCATAACGCAAGACACAACAATAAGCATGACTGTCTGCCCTGAAAAAATACCATAAGCAGCCCCCGTGTTATGTGTTGATGAAAACCAAAAAAAACCTTTGATAATTGTAACATCAAAGCCGTCTGTTATCAATTTTAAAATTTGGTCCCAAAACAATACAATGAGAGCAACACATGTTGCCACTAAACCATACCTATATTTATAAATTTTTGGTCTTTCTAAAAATTTCATATTTTTAATATATCATTTATTTTAAATTTGGACAAAAGAAAAATGTTTTTTCTGCTATTTTTTTTATTTTGCCGTCTAATGCATATATTGCGCCCGATAAGAAATCGAGTGCCCTAATATATTCATTGTCACTAAAATTTTTTAAATCAATAGTAACTGCTTCGCCTGTCTTTAAAATATTAACAATGTTTTGCACATCTTGTTCAGTATTTGGTGTATATATTTTAGGCTCTGTTTTTATCGTACTTAGGTCCACTTCAAGACCAGCATTTTTATATGCTGTGTTTTCTTTCTCTTCCTTTTCTTTTTGTGGTTTTTCCTTTTTTTCTCCTTCAAACCCCAGGCCTTTTAATAGTCCATTTAAAAATCCCATTTTTATCTCCAAAGTAAAAATTTCTTAAAAAGCATAGCATTATAATAATTCCAAGTCAACAAAAAAATAATTTAAAAATTTTGCATTTTGCATTGATTTTTAATTTTTTATGTGTTAATATCTTCGTTACGCTTACAAAGGAGGAAGATATGATATTTATATTTTTGTTTTTTTTATGCCAAATTATAAATGTTGTTTTAAGCACAATTAAAAGTGTTATAACAATAAAAGGAACAAAACTTGCCGCATCAATATTTAGCGCCGTAAATTATGGATTTAATACATTTATAATTAAAGCGATTGCAGATGTGGAATTGTACATAGCCGTTATAGTTACAGTTATATGCAATTTAGTTGGTGTTTATGTTGGACTTTTGATTACTGAAAAATTAAGAAAAGAACAACTTTGGAAAATAACCGTTACTGTTAGCACAGAAAATTTGGCAAATTTTAAAAAAGATTTACTTGATAACAATATAGATTTTATTGCTTATGAAACAAGTTGGAAAGATTATAAAGTAGTTGATATTTTTTCAAAGCACAAATCTACAAGTAAAACAATTAAAAAAATCTTTAAAAATTACAATGTAAAATATACCATAAGTGCAAACTGCGGTAAGTTATAAAAAAAGATATTAGAAATTTGTACTAATATCTTTTTTTTTATTATATAACTCCCCAATTTATTTGGCTTACTCCTCCACCATTTACTTTGCTCCATAAATCGTCCCATGTTGGTGGTTTTTGAGAAATTTGACAATTCACAATTATGTTTTTGTTAAAATTAAATATATAACCTTCAATAAATTCAACAGTTTGTGGAATTGTAATCTCTGCAATGTTACAACCTGCAAAAGCACTTTCACATATTTTGGTTAAATTTACACAATTAGATGTATCAACACTCGTTAAACTACCACAATAATAAAATGCGTTTTCACCAATTATTTGTAAATTTGCTGGAAGTACAACATTAGTAATTTTAAATCTTTCAAAGTTATTTTTACCGATAAATTTTAAAGAACTAGGCAAAGTTAGTGATGTAACAGATGAAGCGTAAG
>CALWDY010000002.1 GCA_944376825.1 uncultured Clostridia bacterium | reverse complement strand
TTCTCTAAACTCGATAGTATACCAAGCCATTCCTTTTTTACCTGCCATTAAAAACCTCCTATGATATTTTATTATACCATAGGAGGTGCTTTTTTTTAAATTGTCCACTTTTATGGGTTCAGTTCATTTTTGGTGCTTATTATTTACATATAAAAGATAATACACCAATATTATTATAATTACAAAATTTTTAAAATTTGTTGAGCAAAAAGATTTCCCAATTTAATCATACTTAAACTATCATAATGATATATATTAGGATTATCATATGGTTCTTCATCACATCTTAACCCTTCTTTTAATGTATCTATATAGATATTTTTTGCATCTAATAAAGAGACATTATACTTAGCATTATTTACAATTTGATAGTATTTTAACAATTCGCCATTGCCAATTCCAGCATCAATAAAATATATTCCTTTACTTGAATTATAACTTTTTAAATCATTTCTAACATTGTTAATTAAATTTAACGTATTTATTTGATAATCTTGTGCCAATTCGTATGTCATTGAATCTGATTCCCCCTGCATCCAGCACATGGCATTTATGTTTATACTATAATTTTTTAAAATTAAATAATTTAAAGAAGTTTTTGTAAAATTTATAAAAGCATCGTACAAGTCACCACCCTCACCATTTGGTTGTATCCATTGCGAATATAAACATGAACCACTCCAAGCATATTTTATAATAAAAAAAATTTCATTTGGATAATTTTTTGCCAAATAGTCTGCAATTCCCAACTTTGGACCAAACATATTCAAATTTGCACCTTGTCCAGCTTTTACTTTAACAAATTCGCCATTTGATGATGTATTGCCATTTTCATTAAAATAATTTATAAAAACATTGCTGTATCCATTTTTATATTTTTCTATTTCTTGATTTGTTGAATTTTTATACAAATAATCTAAAATAGCACAGCCCGAAGCATTTGATTGACCATTAAGCAAAATGATGTTGGCAGTTTTACCATTTCCTTCTTGCAAAGTGTCTTTAATTGTAAATGTTTTTTCAACAATAACTAAATTGTTTTGATTATTATCCTTAAATATAAAAAAAACAAGAAATTCCTATAATTGCAATTAAACAAATTACACAACAAAATTTATATAATTTTTTATTTTTTTTATTCATACAAACACACCTTTAGTTTTTAGTTTATAATATTTTTAAATAATTACAAAATATTTTATCATTACTTTACATAAAAAAATTAGAAGTTTCCTTCTAATTTTCTATGCAATTTTTATATAAATTTTATTAATTTACGCAACCTTTTTATTAACACAATTTTTACACTTGGCGATATTCAAAAACAAATTTAACATATTCTTCTTGTATAGTTTGTTTTATTGTTTTGTCATGTATTTCCAATTGCACATTTGCTGTATTCTCAATTTCAACCTTTTGTGTTAATTGTTCATCGTAATATAATGAAATTTTATTGAAACTGCACTTATAGTAATATTCTTCATTTTTATTAAAATTATAAACTGGGTTGATTTTTAGTTTTATTTTTTTATTTTCAAATGAAATGGCAATTTCATTGGCATTACTATTTATAAGATTGTTATAAACTTGATTTGCCTCATACAATATTTGTTCATCAGTTGCATCTTCTGAAAGGTTCAACTCTTTTGTAATTTGCACTCTTTTTTCGTTTGAAAGATTTTTAAAATCTATTTCTATTGTAATTGGAGCCAACAACTTGTATGAACTACCATCTAAATTTTTATTACACCCAGAAATTATTGTGCAACTTAATACAACAACCAAACAAAAACTAAAGAGCATAAATTTTTTCATTAAACACCTTCCCAATAAAAACTATTTAGATATGGATATCCATTGTTTATATTTTCATTTACACTCCAAATTGACGAACCGCCCATTTTACTTAAAACATTGCCATTTTTTAAATTTTCAAAGGTTGACGATAGTCCATTATTTAAAATATTTTTGTTATATGTTGTCAGGGCAATGATTGATTCATTGTTGAGATTAATTTTATTGCAATTAGTTGAAGCGTAATACAACTTAAATTGACCATTTGAAGTTGTAAAAGCTTCTGCAAGTGTGGGATCATTATTAAAACCAGATAACCCATACGAATAATTAAACTTAAAGGACTGATTTTTCTCTAGTATCAAAATAAAATCATTCTCATTGATATAATCTTCTGTAAATGAAGCAAATTGGCTAAAATTTGAGTAATGATACATTGTGAGCTTATTTATGTTTTCAAATTTAAAAAAACCATAATTATTTTGCAATGTAGTTAATGAGCTTGAAATGGCTGTCCTTTCATAGTCTCCAACATACACACAATTAGATATGTAATCAGTATCATTTGTTATATTGGCACAATATACATCTTCAAAATAACCAAACATGAATTGATGAGATTCTACAATACTTCTTCCCCATTCAGATCCCGTAACAATATTAGAAAAAGAGTAATATACATATTTAAACCCACCCATAATATCGCCACAACTATAAGAATTTGAAACGGTTATTCTTGAATTTGGCTTGCCAACAATACCCCCTGCAAACGCATTTAAACTAACAGTGTACTTTTTTGTTGAGCCTTCATCGTATGTAATTTCGTGAACATTTAAAAAACCCGATCTGTGAATTACTGTTTCATCTGCAGAGTTTTGCAATGTTTGAGTAGTGGATGTTGAATTTGCATATGCAATAACATTGGCCATATTATAACAATTTTCTACGTTTGCATCTGTAAACCCAACAATCCCACCAACATAAGACGGCAAACTACTTGTCCCATCTCCACCAGTAACATTAGCAGTGTTGCCACAGTTTGAAATTTTTACATAAGACGCCCCCGCAATTCCACCAATTCTAGAATCTCCAGATTCGGTGGCTTTGCCAATTATAACGGCATTATTTAAGCAGTTTGTTAATTTGCCACTAAGGACTTGCCCACAAATGCCACCTACAAATACGCTAGCGTTTTTTTGCAAAGATTTTATATTTCCATTGTTTTTACAATTTTCTATTTTTGCATTTGTTTCTGATTGCTTTCCGGTTATTCCTCCTAAATATTTGCCTTGATTTACCATTGCATAATTATAACAATTTGAAATTGTTCCACCCTTATTCCAACCACATATTCCGCCAACAGTTCTGTCTTTGTTGCTCACATAAACATTTCCCGATACAGAACCATAAACGGTACAATTTTCTATTGTGCCATAATTTGTACCTGCAACTATTCCAGTGTTGCAAGCACTGCCATTGGTTGCAGAATTAGAAACAGAAGCATCAACAAACGTTAAGTTTTTTATTGTTCCATTATTTTCTGAAACAAAACCAACATTTCCGCTGTTTGAATCAATTTTTAAATTATATATTTTAAAATTTACACCATCCAAAACGTTATTTTTTGAAAGTGCTGTTGGTTGCCATGTGTACCCCTTTAAATCTATATCATTTGCCAATCTAAAGTTGTTTACATCTAGAAACAAATCGGAATGATTTTCCGCTTTGACAGTTTTTGGAAGGCAAAACAATCCTGCCAACTGATTTGGAGTTGATATTAAATTAATTATTTTTACATTATTGTTTTCGTCTTTTTCTTCAATTTGTTCAAACTCATAAGAAGCAAAATCCAACCAAGTATTTTGAGGTGCTGTATAATTTGTTGTTGGAAGAAAAGCGAGAACAAAGTAAACGGCAAAACAAAACCAAGCAAAAACTAATATTCTATTATTTCTTGATTTATTATATACCATTATACCCCCCCCTATTATTATTATTATCATACAACATACAAATTTAAATGTCAAACACTTCATTATCAAAATAAAGTAGCAAGACTGCAATTTTACACCAAAATACTACAACATATGTATTTAATAAACTCAATTTGTTTTTTAAAATGCAGTTATTGTAAAACATTATTAATAATTTTTACAAAAATTTAAGTTTTATAGATTGTATAAATTTAAAAAATCTATCATGTGATAGATTTTTTAATTATATTTTTACAACAAAATACAAATTATTCCACCCTTGCCTTCGTTTACTATTCTACCAAGAGTTTTCCTCATTTTTCTTTGAGCTTCCACCGGCATCGCATTAATTTTTCCTTGCATACCTTCATTTACCAAATCATTAAGAGTTTTTCCAAACATATTTGTTTGCCATACAGCATCTGGATTTGTATCAAATTCGTCTTGAAGATATTTAACCAAGTCTTTTGATTGCTCTTCTGTTCCAACTAGTGGGTTTACTTCTGTTTCAACATCAACTTTCATTATATGCAAACTTGGTGCAGTTGCTCTTAATTTTACGCCATATCTTCCACCCTGTTTTACAATCTCTGGACTTTCTAAAATCATGTTTTCTTGTTTTGGAACAACAATTCCATATCCATTTTCGTTTACTTGTTCTAATGCATCTGCAAGTTTATCATATTCTTGTTTTGCAAAAGCAAGTTCTTTTATGTATCTTACCAAATGATAATCATCTTTAATCTCCGTTCCACATTGACTTGATAGAACTTTATAAAACAATGTTTGTCTAGGTTTTACTTCAAATTCTATTGTGCCTTCTCCCATCCTTATTGCTCCAACGGTTAAAGGCTCAAAGTCGTCATTTTCTAAGAACGCAACATTTGTTTTGTCTATTTGACCTATTTTTTCAGCTCCGTCGCCAAACTTTTTAACTTCTTCAATTATTGATTGTATAATTGGATCAGTTGAATCTAGTGCTTGCAACCATTGTGGCATTTTTACTTTTAATGATTTAATTGGAAACTCCAACAAAACTTTTTCGAATATGTTTTGAATGTCCCCCTCTGTCATTTCTTTGACATTAAGTGATAATGCGCAAACATCATATTTTTGTGATAGCGACTTTGTCAACATCTTTGTTTCTTCACTTTGTGGATTTGTTGAATTTACAATTAAAACAAATGGTTTACCTGTTTGTTTAAGTTCGTCAATCACCCTTTCTTCTGCTTCTACATAACTAGATCTTGGCAAGTCGCTTATACTTCCATCTGTTGTAAGCACTATGCCAATGCTTGAATGCTCGGTTATAACTTTTTTAGTTCCAATTTCGGCAGCTTCTTCAAATGGCATTTCTTTTTCGCTCCATGGCGTTTTTACAAGTCTTGGTTTGTCATTTTCTGTGTGCCCCATTGCTCCACTAATTAAATATCCAACACAATCAACCATTCTAACTTTCAAGTTGACATTGTCTACTTTTATACTAACAGCCTGTTCAGGAACAAACTTTGGCTGTGTTGTCATAATTGTTTTACCTTCGGCACTTTGTGGCAATTCATCTATTGCCCTTTCCTTTGTTTGTTTGTTATCTATATTTGGAATAACTAAGTTTTGCATAAAACGAGATATAAACATGGACTTACCACTTCTAACCGGACCAACAACACCAATATATATATCGCCGTTGGTACGCTTTTTTATATCTTCATATATTTCAAATCTTTCCATACGACCTCCGATTGTTCGTTAGTTTAATTTATGCTTGCTTTTTATATAATATGATTACTTAATTCACTATATAAAAATTTTTTAAAAAAAATAGAACATATGTTTTGTTTTTTGTTTTTCATGTGTTATAATGTCCATGTTTAAGGAGAAGAGATGAAACAATATTTGGTGTTTGGAATTTTTTTATTTATATCCCAAAGAAAGAAAACAACAGCAAAAGAAATTGCAAATAATTTTGAAATAAGCAGTAGAACTGTTTATAGATACATTGATGAACTTTGTATGGCAGGCGTACCAATAATTTCGGAATGCGGAAAAAATGGTGGACTTTATATTTCACCTACGTTTACCCTTGAAAACTCAATTTATTCTAATTATATTAAAACAAAAAAAACACTATAAAAGTGTTTGATTGTATTTTTATGCATTATTTTGCATACTTATTGAATTGTTGTCCTTTAAAATCGCTTAAAACGCTCGATGTAAAATTATAATTATGCATGTTGGTTTGAGCATATTTTTCTTTTGCCAAAGTTATTAGTTTGTCGATAAGTTCAAAAAACTCAACATTTTTGTCTTTCCATAAATAAAAAGCGAGCGAGCCAGGAACTGTGTTTATTTCATTAACATAAACATTGTTTTTTTCATCAACCATAAAATCTATTCTAACAACACCACTAAGGTCAAAAGTTTTAAACATCTTTTGAGCCAATGTTTCTATTTTGGTTTTAACCTTATCATCCAAATCAGGATTTAATATTTTTGTGTTTGATTTATCTTTTTGTTGGTATTTATCTTGAAAATTTAAAAAGTCTTGCCAATTAATTGGCTGTTCCATGCTAGAAAGTTCACAACATTCATTTCCAAGACATGAAATATTTATTTCTTTAAAGTTTTCAAGACACTTTTCTATTATAACTCTTTTATCATAACAAAGTGCTATATCAATTGCATCACTAAGCTCTTGTATTGTTGTTGCTTTTGTTATTCCTATGCTACTTCCCAGATTTGAAGGCTTAACAATTAAAGGAAATTTAATTTTTTCTAAAATGCTTGCAATACAAATATCTTTATTTAAATTGTAATCTTTTTGAGTTATATATGTATAATCAACACAAGGAATTTTGTTTGCCACAAAAACATCTTTCATAATTATTTTGTCCATGCAAACACTGCTTCCCAAAATAGAAGATGAAGAAAGCGGAATATCGCATAAGTTCATAAGTGCAGAAAGCGTTCCATCTTCGCCATTTATTCCGTGCAAGCAATTTATTGCACAATCTATTTTATATGTTTTTTTAAAAAAATTTCCAATTTTTATTTTGCTTTTACCAAACAAAAAATCAACTTTTTTAAATTTTTTAAATTCTTTTGTATATGTTTTTGGATTCAAATAATCGCTAACCACTATAAAATTATTGTTTTTTGTTTGATAAATTGGCAAAACATTATATTTGTCTTTGTTTATATTTTTTAAAGTTTGAATTGCCGTTATAATAGAAATATCATGTTCAACACTTTTGCCACCATAAAATACTAATATATTTTGCATTTTTACCTCAATTATATTAGTATTCATGTACAGCAAAAATTGTTAATTAAATATAGTTGTCTGGCAAATCATTTTCAAACAAAATAACATCGTCTTGTTTAACAATTGCCTTTAACTTATCTTTTGCCTCATTTAAACTTTCAACAAAAAATATATTATTTTCATCAAAATTGCCTTTTTTTAGTCCACTTAAAAGTGGCTCTTTATTTGTTATATTAACTATAATTACTTTATTTGCAACTTGTGATATTTCTTTTCCTAAATTTACATTAGCATTATATTGTTCTTCTCCAAGTTCAACAAGTCCTGGCGTAACAACTATTTTATCGCCGTCAAAAAGTTTTAATGTTTCAATAGACGCAAAACTACTTTCAACTGATGCGTTGTATGAATTATCAATTATTGTTAAGCCATTTTCGCTTAGCAGTTCCAATCTATGAGCAACAGGTTTAAGTGACCTAATTGCTTCTTTTATTTGTGTTAAATTAACACCTAGTTTATAAGCAAGACCAGCAGAAATTGCAATGTCTTCTAAATTGTGTTTGCCCAATAATTTTGTTGAACACTGCACTGTTTTATTATCAATAACAAGGTCAAAAGTTGAACCCCCACTAGAAACTTTTATATTTTTTATGTTGGCAAATAAATTATCTCCATTAAATCCACACAATATTTTATCTGTGTTGCACTCTTTATACATATTTAAACAACCTTCATTATTTCCATTAAAACAAACAATGCCGTCGTTTATTGCTTGCATAAGTTCTTTTTTTGCTTTGTAAACATTTTCTTTTGATCCAAAAGTTGCAAGATGTTGATTTCCCACACTTGTAATTATTGCATGTTTAGGGTTAATTAATTTACATAAATAATTAATATCCCCAATTTGTCTTGCCCCCATTTCCGTTATTAAAACTTCATGCTCTGGTTTTAAATATGAATTTACAACCTTGGTAAGCCCCATTGGAGTGTTAAAACTATGTGGACTCATGCAAACTTTGTACTTTTGAGCAAGCATTACATTTAAAATGTGTTTTGTTGTTGTTTTTCCGTAACTTCCTGTTATTCCAATTTTAATTAAATTATCCAATTTTTTTAATTTTTTCTTTGCCTTAGTGATATAAAATTGCCTAAACAAAAGTTCCATAGGAACGCAAATAAAATGGCAAACAGGAACTGCAACCGATAAAAATATAGGCGTCAATGCAACTATTCCAAACTTGACAAATGGCACATACTCACTAAAAATTGCTATTAAACAAAATGTAATGGCAGTCATTACTAAAAACACAACAAATGTTAGCCTATTCATTCTTTTTGTTTGTTTTAAAGGTGTTTTGTTTGGCACCTTAAATACATTTATGATAAACACTATACAAAAATAAAAATAAAAAATAAGCCCAACATAAGAATAATATTCTCCATAGCCATCAAGAAGAGCATTTGTTACTAAAACACAAGCAACCGACAAAAATGATAGCATTGCAAGTCTTCCCACATAACTTGCTTTTGTTTCTTTTAGCCATGCCCTGTAACCATTTATTTTGTATCCACTAAGTTGAATAACATGCAAAAATCTTGCTGATAAAAAGCACATAACAACGCCGTTTATTGCAGAAAGCACAACTGCAATTATTAAATGTAAATTATTTCCATCAAAAAAACCCATATATTATTCCTTTATAAATATTAAACTATCTTTAATAAATTCTTCGCTGTTTTCTATGTATGCAAAATGTCCCAAATTTTTGTATATTTTTAATTTTGAATTTTTTATAAGTTTATTATATTTCCTTGCCATGTAAAGGGGTGTTTCTTTATCCTTGTCTCCATAAACCAAAAGTGTTTTGCATTTAATTTTTTTTGCCAAACCACTTAAATCTTCACTAACTATGTTCGAAAAAGTTTTTTTCATTATATCATTTAATTTTACATAATCTTTTGACCCAACAACAGCATTTTTATTGAAAATTTTTATAATTTTGTATTTTGTTTTTCTTAAAAATATTTTAAATTGTCTAGGTCTTATTCCCGCCCCACCTGTTATAATCAACTTACTAACACAATTATACTTATTTGCAAGATAAATTGCAACTCTCGAACCAAAAGAATGACTTACAATAATGCATTTTTCAATTTTTTGTGTTTTTAATATTTCTTTTACCGCATTTGCATAGTCTTCAACACACCAAGGTGATTTAGGCTCTTCGCTTTCTCCAAAAGGAGGAAAGTCTATTAAAATGTTATTTGCTTTAATGTTTTTTGCCATAAACAAAAAACTGTTTATATTTCCACCCCATCCATGAAGATATACAATGTTTTCATCTCCACTGCCAACCACCTGATAATTTATAATTGTATCTTTGTACTTTATGTTCATATATAGTATTTATGAATCATTGATAGTATTGTTGCAAATTGTAAAACATAATAAGTGCCGTATCTTTATCTTTGTAATAATTTAATCTTTTTGAAACAACTTTAAATCCAAGTTTTAAATATAGATTGTAAGCAACTGCGTTTTTCGATTTAACTTCAAGCGACACGCTTTTATTATTGCTTGTTGCGTAGTTCATTAAATTTTTAATTAAACTTGTTGCAAGACCTTGATTTTTATACTCTTTTTTTGTTGCAATACTTAATATGTTTACATCATCAACAGTTTCAAGTGCAATAACATAACTTGCCATCTCGTTATTAAAAAATGTACCCAAACATATATAATCTTTATTGTTTAAGCATTCTTCAAGTTGTTTAAAAGAATAACTTTCTTCACAAAATTCCATTTGTGATATTTTGTATAGTTCATTTAAAAAACTCTCATCAATTTTTTTTATTTGCATTTTCAAGTCCTATTTCTGCTTGCGATTTTCTTAGATATATTGGTAGAAATTCTTTTTCTTCTGTGTAGTCATTGTTTTCAATTTTGCTTAGTGCAAAAGACATAAGTGTTTGTGGCGAAAATTCTATTTGGTTTGTACACATTTCCAAATTGTCCGATTTAAGACCAACAATAATGCCACTTAGTTGGTTTATGTTTTCGCCCGATAACATTTGTGGCTCGGTCAACCTTTCGCCATAACTATTATATTTGCAAACAAAAATATTTCCACTTAGTGCATCCAATATACACCAAAATTCTTTTATGGTGTTTGTTTGATTGTAAATATGCGCCATAAGGTCTAATGAACAAACCGAGATTAGTTTGATGTTTTTGTTCGCCATATACATACCTTTAACAAGCCCAACACCAATTCTTATACCTGTAAATGAACCCGGACCAACCACAACTGCCATCGTGTCTATGTCTTTTATGTTTATATTGTTTCTTTTTAGCAAACTATTTGTGCAAACAAGAACATTCTCGCTTTGTTTTGCACTGCTTTCAAGTGATATATAATCTTTTTTATTGTCATAATATAGTGCAACATCACTATTTGCAAATGCTGTGTTTAATGCTAAAACTTTCATTTTACCCAACCTTTTACGCCAATTTGAATTTTTCTTGTGTTGTCATCTACTTTAATAAAATTGATTTCAACATAAAGTGCTGGCAATAATCCTTTAACATTTTCAGCCCACTCAACAACACAAATGCCTTTTAGTTTTCTTAAATCAAAATATTCTTCAAAACCAAGTTCCATTGCTTCTTCTTTACTTGAAAGTCTATACATATCAAAGTGGTAAAGTGGCATTGTGCCACTTGTGTACTCATTCATTATTGTAAAAGTTGGACTTGTAACAAGTTCGGTTACTTTTAACCCTTCACAAAAACCCTTTGTAAAAGTTGTTTTCCCTGCCCCAAGATCTCCCACAAGTGAAATTACAACTGGGGATTTTATGCTTTGTGCATAACTTTTTGCAATATTTTTTGTTTGTTCTTCGCTGTTTGAAATTACTTCTATTTGCATCTTTTCTCCTTAAAATAAGTTTAGCACTTTTATAACAAAATGTAAACTTGAATTAAATGCAAATATTTATATCTTTTTATTATTGCTTTTAATAAATTTAAAATAGTATTTAATACTCAAAAAGCTTAAAATAAATCCAACTAAACCCCCCGCAAGTAAATCAGTTGCAAAATGTTGACCAAGATACATTCTTGAAATTGCCACAAAAATTAAATATAAAATAATAGCAAAAATATAAATTGTTTTTTTATTTATTTGTTTGCAATTTTTTAAAATAAAAAAAATCAAAAACACAGAAATTGTTGTGGCACAAACCATATGCCCACTTGGAAAACTTTTGCCAAGTGCCTGCGCTGTGTTTATTATGCTATCGCTTATTTCATAAGGTCTAGGTCTATTTATTATAATTTTTAATATATAATTTAATATAACATTAAAAATAACAGTAAAACCAAAACAATTGGCATATTTTTTATTAGAAAAAAAATATAAAAATATATACACAATTAAAGCTCCAACAATACTTGCAAAAAAACTAAAAACATAGAAAAATACATCAAAAAACCCATTTTGAAGTGATTGAATATATTCTATTATGCCAATTTCCCATTGCATAAATATAGTATAACAAAAACATTGTTTTATTATAAATAAAAAATAAACATTCTCATGTTTATTTTTTATTTCTTTTTTATTATTGCAATTCCATCGCCTATATCTAAAATTTGTGTTTCAACCTCGTTGTCGTTTTGTATGGTTTGAATAAAATTTCTTAAATTTACAACAATTGTTCTAAGTTTATGTTTTACAAATTCGGGCCCCTTAACTAATCCATGAAAATAAACATTATCGGCAATAATATGTCCACCACTATTTAATAATTTTTTCAAATAATCATAATAAAAAATGTATTGCCCTTTTGGTCCATCCAAAAATATTAAATCATATTTTTGGTTAAGGTCTTTTATCACACTTTTCGCATCACCCAAAATTTGATTAACTCTGTCTGTCAAGTTTAAAGTTAAAAAAGTGTTTTTTGCCACATTAAACGATTGCTCATTAATTTCTATTGTTGTAAGCTTGCTATCTGGACAATTTAAAAGCATCAAAGAACCAGAATAACCAACTGCAGTTCCTATCTCTAAAATTTTTTTAGGTCTTTGTTGTTTACAAAATTCAATTAAAAAATCACACCCATCATCTTTTATAATGGGAATGTGATTTTCTTTTGCTATGTTTTTTATTTTTTCTAAATATTTCATTATCCTAAAATTATTACTGTTAAAATAACAGGTCTTCTTTTTGTTCTTCTAAAAATAAAGTTTGAAAGGGTCTTTTTAACAAGTTGTTTAATTTCATTTTGTTCCATACCTTTAAGATCATAACTTTTTAAAAGTTGACTTAAACATTGCCTTGCATCTTGATTAAAATCATCTGCTTCATCGTTGTAAACAACCCCACGAGTTATTATAAATGGGTCTGAAATAAGTTCGCTTGTTGATTGTGCCATGTTTACAACAGCAACGCAAACACCTTCTTCACTTAATTGTTTTCTATCTCTTAAAACTGCACTTGACAAATCTCCAACACCCGAGCCATCAACAAGTCTTAGTCCTGCTTGAACATAACCACATGCTCTAATTGAATTTTTTGACATTTCTACTTGCAAGCCAAGTTCTGGCAATATTATATCTCTGGCATCCATTCCCATTGATATTGCAAGCTCTTTATGCTGTTTTAAATGTCTATATTCGCCGTGGATTGGCATAAAGTGTGCAGGTTTTACAAGTTTGTGTATAATTTTAATTTCTTCTTGGCAAGCATGTCCAGATGCGTGAACATCTGCAAGTTCATCATATATAACATCAGCACCCTTTTTATATAAAGTATTAATCAAATTATATACAGATTTTTCATTCCCAGGAATTGGAGAAGATGACAAAATTATGCAGTCATTTTCATCAAGTTCAATTCCTTTAAAATCGCCCGATGCCATTCTTGAAAGGGCACTCATAGACTCTCCTTGACTTCCCGTTGCCATAATAAGCACTTCATTGTCTGGATATTTGGAAACTTTGTCTATGTCTATAATATTTTCTTTGTTATATTTGAGTTCGCCAAGTTTTGATGCAACTTCGCTAACATTTATCATACTTCTTCCAGAAAACGCAACTTTTCTTTTATATTTTTCCGCCAAATCCAACATTTGTTGCATTCTTTGGATGTTTGACGCAAAAGTTGCAACAAACAATCTGTTGTTTGGATGCTTTTCAAATATAGAATCCATTACTCTTCCAACATTGGATTCGCTCATAGAATAGCCTTGTCTACAAACATTTGTGCTTTCACATAAAAGCAAATTAACACCTTTTCTGCCAAGTTCTCCAAACCTTGTTAAATCTGTTGTTTCCCCTGTAACTGGTTCAAAATCAATTTTAAAGTCGCCAGTATGAACTATATTTCCGCATGGAGTATTAATGCAAAGAGCAAGCGCTCCCGCAATAGAGTGGTTTACATTTATAAATTCAATTGCAAAATTTCCTATTTTTAAAACTTGTTTTGGTTTTACGGCAACTAGTTTATATTTTAATTTTGGATATTCTTTAAGTTTGTTCTCAATTAGTCCAAGAGTCAGTCTTGAACCATAAATTGGAACATTTACATCACTTAAAGCAAAAGGAATACTTCCAATATGATCTTCATGTCCGTGCGTTATTATAAAAGCTTTTAATTTGTTTTTATTTTGAATTAAATAACTTATATCTGGCACAACAACATCAACGCCTGGCAAATCATCATCAGGGAATGTCATTCCACAGTCAACAACAATCATTTCATTTTCGTATTCGATTGCTGTCATGTTCTTTCCAATTTCTCCAACGCCACCCAAAAATGTAATTTTTACTTTTGAAGATTTATCATGTTTTTTTACAACCATGTTTGATGCTTGTGGTTGCTCACTTTCTTTTAATGCTTCATTTTTGTTTTTTCTCTTATGGTCGTTGTTTTTTACCTTGTTTGTGTTTTGTTTTTTAAGTTTAGTTTTTTGTTTTTGCTCATCAACTGCTTTTTCAGTTTTTAATTCTACCGTTTCATTGTTGTTTATTAGTGATTTTAACTGCTGAATAATTTTGTCATCACTTGTTTTTTCTTCCATTTTTTACTCCTTTTATTCATGAAAAATATACAAGAATATTATTCTTGTTTTTATCTTTTGAATTGTTGTTTTTTATTAAATTATATTTTTTACTTTATCAAATTTGTCGCATTGTTCAAGTTTTTTTGGCGATATAATTGAATCAAGGTCAACATAATATCTCATGCCTTGACTTTCAAAAAACATTACCATTTCAAGCATTATAATAGAAACCGATGCAAGAGGAACCAGTGCAATAAGTGAAAATGATGTAAACATCATTGAAAACAATGTTGTAAAGAAAATTATTATAAAAACACTAGAAAACACCCTAAAATAGCGTCTTGAAACTGCCTTTATTCCTTTTTTAAAAGACTTTGATGGCTTAATATTAAACACAACTGTTGCAGGCATCCACCCACAAAATGTTGTAACCAACAAAGACAGTATAAAAACAAAATATACAACAATAATAATAGGCAAAAATATTTGAATAAGCCCATCATAAGTTGAAAGACTTAAAAGCCCATATAATCCCGAACCAAAAATTACAATAAAAGGCAATGTTATTAGTGTTCTATAAATTGAATAAACGCTCGACACCCCTAGTTTGCTAACAAATGTTGCCATAAAACTAGATTTTGATAAACTTGCCATGTATGAATAAAGTCCTTCCCCTGTTGGAATACTGCTTAACCCAAACAAAAAAGGCAACAGTATTAAAACAACAAAAATCGAATAGAAAAACGCAAAAGGAAAAACATTAAACATAACAACAAGTGCGTTTACAAATGCTTGAACTAATAAAAACATGTTACTTAAAAGTGATGATGTGTTTAAAAATACCGTTTTTGTTGCAAAGTCTGTTAAAATTGTAGAAAAGTTTACCACACCTAAACAATGCGACCATGCCGAATATGTTGGAATTAAAAATAGAGCACAAACTAAAATTGCTACAACTTTATACAAAAGCAATTTCCAAAAAACTGAAAAATTTGCAACAAATAATTTAAGCGAATTTTTAAACATCATAAACAAATCACCATATTAACTTAAAACTTTATTAGTTAAATTAGTATATTATATAACCACAAAAATATCAACTATTTTTTAAAAAATTTATAAAAGCAATAAAAAAAACACCGATTATTAAACTTGAATTACAAATTTATATAATCGGTGATTTAAATTATTCATTTATATTTTTATCTTCTGCCACATTTTCTTTGTTTTCATTTTGCAATACATTTTGCAATTGTTCTTGCTGTTCTTCATCATTTGTTAAATTTGTGTTTTCATTAATTGTTTGCTCTTCTTGTGATGTTTTCGTTTCATTTTTAATTGGCATGCACACAACACCAAAAGCGACCAAAACCCCACAAATAGACATTATCACATCTTCAATCATTTGGTCATTTATTGAAAAACCAAAACATTTTGCAATCGCATTACAAAGCATCACAACAGCAGCAGAAAGCCCCGTCCAAAAACTGTATTTTTTTATCTTATCTTTAAACGTTTTCATTAGATTTTTTCCCCTTTTTATAAACTACAACCTTTTTTATTTCGCCAACATCTTCTTTAATAGTTTCAACGCTAGACAACCTTAGTGAAAGCACATCTATTGTTTTTTGATATTTTTTTTCTCTTGTCCTGCTGTCTTTTAATTCATAAACAAGTAAAGCAACAAAAAGACAAGCAAAAATGCCGTTTGTTAACGCAACAGAAAAAACCTCATTCCACATATTAACTACTCTTTTCTTTCACTAAGAAGCACTTTCAATTTGTTAAAGTTAATAGAACCAAGTTCAGAATTAAACAACTTGTTTGAGTTGAGTTCATTTAATGCTTCTTCTTTGCTCATAGACATAAGATAATCTTTTGCAAGTTGATACTTTTCTTCTTGTTTCATTTTTTCAATTCCGGTATATCCATATTTTTCAACATATTCTGCATATTCAAGTGCATTTTTTTTGCGCTCTGCCTCATACTCAGCTTCTTTTTGAGCAATTTCATTATTGTATTCTAAAACTTTTTGTTCTTCTTCTAATAAACTTTGATTTATTTCATCAATTTTTTCAGAAAGTTTAACTGCATAAGTTATATCAAATGCATTTAATGCATTTTCTCTTTGCTCGTTTAACAAATTTTTTTGATTGTTTAACGAATCTATTTTAGAAGTTATTTCATCATTAATTTTGTTGTATTCTTTAATCATATTTTGGTCAAAAGCATCTAATATGTTTATAACGATAGATGAACGACTTAGTCCTCTTTTTACTGCATCATTTGATGCCTGTTGTTTTAAAGAGGAATACAACTGCGTTGTTTCGTTTTTTTGTTCTTCCCCATCAGTTTTTGTTGTAGAAATTTGTTCGTCAATATCTTTATTTTTGGTTTCATAAGAACTATTTATATTTTCAAGTTCACTATTTTTGTATTCGCTTAAACTATTTTCTGCCTTTTTGGCTATCTCTTCATCGCTTAATTTTTCAAATTCCATTTTTTCTAAATTAAGCGGACCTTCGTCTTGTGAAGAAAATTTTTTATCAACATCTTCAAAACCTTGCAACAAATCTGAATAGTTTTTTGTTTTTTCGGTTAATTCTTCGGTATCTTTATTACTAAAAGTGTATTGATACATCTTTTTTCCCCCCTGCTAAAATAATTGTTTTTTCTTTGTTCTAACTTATTAAAATATTTAATTAAATCAACATCCATCATGATGTTACCCCAATTGTTATTTGTGGACATGATATTTCGGTTTCCTCATCAGTTTGTGAAATAAAAGACACTTCAACTTGTTCGCCAAATATATTTGTTTTTAATCTTTGGGTTTTGCTTGAACCAGATATATTATAGGTTTTAGATTTTTTTTCTGTTGTTATTTTTATTTTGCATGCAGATTTTGTTTTAATTAAAACTTCTTTTATTCTTTTTACCTTTGTTGGATATGACAAATTGCTTTTTGGAGTTGTCCAACATTTTTTTAATGGAGTTCCAAAAAGCTTTCCATCTCTTGTCATTTGTCCAATTTTAAATCTATGTTCTCCATTAAAACAAGCAACAACTTTGCAAAAATATCCGTTATCAATAACAATCATGGAGCATATATCAACCCCTCTTGTAACACTTATGTCACCTGTTTTTAAATCAAGTTCAATTAAAGCATTGTTTATGTAACCATCCCCATAACTTTCACAACCAATTTTTTCATCATCTGCAAAATCAAGTTTACATGCTAAATAATATTTTCCATTATGATACATTGCACAGCAGTTTTCATTTGTAACATTATTAAGAAGTGATTCTATGCCTAAACTTAATTTGTTTGTTGATGAACCATTAAAAGTGTGAAGTCCATCTCTCGCCAAAAAAATGATTTGGTCGCCACACACACAAACCGACTTTCCGTATATTTTTGAACTTGAAATAAACAACTGGCTTACGCTAAATGAAGATTGATCTCCATAAGCAGAAAGTTTTGCAACACCAAAATCTCTAAAAACATAAACATAGTCGTTAAAACTAACAACAGTGTTTAGTGGCCCTCTTTCATCTTGCATGTCAATAAATCCACCCTCATCAAGAGATTCATTCCAATTTGTTGGATCTAAGTTTGCAGAAAAACTAAGCCTGTTTCTTTCTCCGTTTTCAATTATCGCAAACAATCTTTCATAATGAAGACACATGGAAACAATGCTAGGACCATTTTCCACTTTTTCTGCCATTTTGCTTGATGTGTATTTCCACATCCCATCTGTTGCAGAAGAAAAAATCATATAATCTAATCCATCTAGGCGATAATTAACAGCCTTTGGAACGCCCTGCGAATAAATTATACTTGCAAGTCCAAATGTGTATGGATAAGTATTTACAATTGGCAACCATCTTATAGTTCCGTCTGTAATATAATATAAAAGTTTATAATCTGGTACATTTTCTTTTTGGTTAAAATACTTGTAAACCCATAATTCTTTTACTTCTTGATTTTTTTCAAAAATAATTTTACGCTCAGTTTTTATATCATCATTACTTACTGGAAGTGTAAGTTCTTCAAATCCAATTCCGTCTTTAAGCGCACCATTTTCTATGCAATAGTTATAACAACTTTTTGCATATTTATATGGCAAAATCCCTTCATCAATTTCTGTATTCATGCCACTTTGAAAAGCGCTGAATGTAATTTTGTAATCTGTAACTTTTTTTGTTATTAAAGATTTAGGATAAAACATTAAAACCACCCCCGTTTGGGCATAACAACATTATGTTTTTTTTGAGAAACTATCAAAAGTGCATTTTTATATCTAGATTCCCAAATTGTTGCATCATCATAAAGCGAACTAATAAAAGAATATTCCATAGCCGTTCCATATGCCAAAACTCTATCTGCAATTTTACCGGAAAAATTTTCCACATTTCCATCAAGTTCGCATTTATCAGCAAAAGATGTATAAGTAATTATTGCTTTTTTGACATCGGCTTTAACAGTGTCATCATAAATTTTAAAACGGACACACGAACCATATTCATCTTGTATTTTAACAATTTGATATATATTTTCATCGACGCTATTTAGCTTTAATTCTTTGTTTACAAAACTAACATTTTTTTGTTTATAAATAGGTAAATAATCGGTGGAAATTTCGCTGACAATTAAATTTAAACATCTATTCAAAATGTCTAACTCCTTTTGGTCTTCGGCAAAAATTTCGCCTTCTTCACCCGTAAAATACGGACAATTTAATAGGTCTTCCTTGCCCAAAAATGTTGCCGTTAAATATAATACTTGTTTTGTTGTCATCTATTTTTCCTCCAAATTTAACATTTGTTTTTTTATGTTTTGTTTTTCAATTTTCTCATTTTCTTTGTCTATTTCTTTTAAAAGTTCGTTTAAATTTTCTCGCCTTGTTTTTTTTGTAAGCTCCACAAGTCTTTCATCGAGCCCTTGATTTGGCCAAGTTAAACAATAAGGGCAACCATTTTGAGCATTAGAGTGCACTTCATATTTTCCTTTTATAGTATTAAAAACTAAATAATAACTTTCATCTATTTCTTTAAGTCTTTCTGAAACAAACAAAGCATCATGCTTTAATTCAATTAACATTTTTCCCCCATTATTAAATTAAATGGCAGACTAAAACAGTCTGCCACTAATTTATAAGTTAACTAGTTAGAAATTACGGTTGTAAATGGATTTGTTACAGTTGCCGATATGCCAGAAATTTTTGCCTGACCATTTGGTTTGTCGCAAACAAGTTCTGCATATTTTACAAGTGTTGCTGTGTAGGTTGGGAATCCAGCATTTTGTTTTAAAACCTTTCCGTCTTCGCCTTCAAGCCATTTCCAATCGCATAGTTGATGAAGAGTAAAGTCATCAGTGTTGAGTAAATACATAGCATCATCTTCAACAAATCTATCTGCAACAACAGGAATGCCATTATATGTAAGTGCTTTATAGCCACCAGCAAGTTCCATAACATCAATATTTCTTCTGTAAGCGCCCAAATATTCTTGGTATGCTCTTCTTACCTTGCTAGAACATGCAATATAATTTATGCTACTTCCACTAACTTCTTCCAAAAAGTCTATTGCACTTTGGATTAAACTGTCAGAAATTTCACCAGCATCTGTCTTTGTGTAAGGACTTAGCCATGGATATTCCTTTCTTGAAACACCATAAAGGGTGTCAGAGTTTGAGAAAATTTTACCAAGTCCAGAAATTTCATAACCTTTTGAATTTTGAACATAAATTGTGTAACCATTAGATATAGTTTCTCCAAAAGTTGATGGGAATGTTACATGAACTTTTTTATTTACTCTATCCACATAAGTAATTCTGTGTCCACCTGTAACTTTTGTGTCTTGGTTATAGATATCGATAACCATACCTTCAATTAAATTTCTAACGCTGTCGCAAGTTAAAACTTTTGATTCGTCAACATTTGTGATTGTTGCCAAAAGACCAGTTCCATCACCAAACAACATTCTTCCAAAGTTAAAACTTGACGCTTTTATTAAACCTTCCATTTCATCATTTAAAAGATTAACAAACGCACCAACATTATTTTGTGATGCCCTAATTGCTTTATCACTCAATTCAATTTTTCCATATAAGTTTTTAAGATCTGAAATAAATTGAACATAATTGTTCCCAGCGGCTTGTGGAAGTGCATCAGTTTCTGCCCCCGCACCAATACCACCGTTAATTCCATATGGAGCAAGTTTTCTTACTTCTTTCCCCCAAACATCTTTGCTTGTTTGTTTAATTTTTCCAAGAAGTGGGTTCGCATTTGTATTTAATTGATTGCTAACCACTCCAAGATATACTGTTTTTAATGCATTTTCAGCACTTTGTAGTGTAACCATTTTAATCTCCTCTTTTATTTAAAATTGCTTCCACTAATTGTTTTGCTTCACTTAAAGTGTTTGCCTTTTTTGGAGTTTGAAAGGCAATGCTACCACCTTGTGAATTTGAAACAAAAGGTGGAATTTTTTTGCTTTCTAAATCTTTAATGTAATTAGAAAGTATTTTTTGTTTTATTTGTTCGTTACTAAGTACAAAATCATTAACAAATTTATCATCATTTAAAACCTCTTCGGGCTCTTTAAATTTTTTACTTACAATTTTAGCCCATGCAATATCCAGTGCATTTTCTTCGTTTTTAAGTGATGGATTTGTTAATATCTCTTGTGAAATTTCACTTGCAAATTTTTTAGCGCCTTGATTATTAGACAAAAAACTTGAAACTTTGTCTTGCCAATTTTCTTTTAAATACACTGGCGTAGACGCTTTTTCTTCTTCTTTTTGTTGTTTGTTTTCAAGTTCGCTAAGTTTTTGACACTTTCTTGTAAATTCTGCCTGCAAACTGTTATAGGCAGAAAGTAAACTTTCAGCATCTTTAAATTTTCCTAATTGGGAGCCGTTTTGATTAGACGAAGGCGTGCTTTCATCATTTTTGGCATCTGCCACGGGCACATTATCTAAATCTTGTGGTTGTTCCCAAACTTTTTCATTTTCCATATTTTACTCCTTATTTTGTTGATTTACTAACATTTGATTTTCCATTTGTTTCATTTGTTTGTGTTGTCTTATGTGCTTTAAAAATGCCTCTTCAATTTTTGGATTGTTTTCTAAATGTTTCTTATATTCATTGCCCAGCATAAAAGTAATGTGTTCGTTTATATGCAAATCATGATTGTCTATTTCGCATACTTTTACTTCTTTGTTTCTGTTTAAATCTATGTTTTCGGTTGATGCTTTCTTGGTGTGCAATTCATTTAAATCTTGTGAATTTTCCCAAATACCAAATCCCAGTAAATCAAGTGCCTTTAATCTCATACGATTAGAAAGTTTTCCATTTTCATCTTGTAGTAAGCCTGCATTTAAAAGTTCAAATACCATTGACCTTCTTTGCGCCAAACTTTCGGTTATTTCGGTGTCGCTTTCAAAAACAATATCTTCACTTGAAATATCGCTTGAAACAAAATATAAAACTTCAAGCTCTCCATTATCTCCCATTACTTTTGTAAGCCTTGGAAGTGTTGCAAATTGTTTGTAAAGCCTAAGTATATGTCCACCAAGTTCTTTTATGCACTCCTTTATTTTGTCCGATGTTGGAGAAATTCTTGAATCATCTTGTTCAATTAAAAGCTGAAGTGCAACACCACTTAAATTTGTGTAAGATGAAGAATTTGATAAAACATCCGACACTCCCGAAATTACCATAAATTCAGCAAGAAGCGCTTCTTCTTCTCTCTCAAAATCAGTTGGCACAGAATTTGCCGTCATAAATCGTGGAGCAGAAGATCCTTGCCTGTAAACTAAAATTTTACCCGGAGAAAGTCCTTCTTCTTCCAAGTTGTCCAAATCCACACTGCCATCTTCAACAGTAAGAACGCCCATAGAAATACGATTTAAAAATTCATGCTTTCTATTTTTTACTGCGTTGTATGCTCTTTGAACAGGAATCAATCGTTCAACAACACCTGTACCCCAAAAGCACCCCGTTTGCTCAATGCTTACTTGTTTAATAAACGGAAATCCTCTTTGTCCGTTTGCCTTGTTTATAAATGGCAACTCTCCATAGTGTACAAGTTTATCCCCTGCAACAACAATAAATCTTCCGTTTGGAAATTTTACCGATGGTTTTTCATATTTTTCAATTACAATTGCATTGTTTGTTTTAATTCCACTAACCACTCTGCTTGTTCTTGTGTTGTATCCAAGCCCACCAATGCCTGAAGAAGTATTGTCAAGCGAGAAAACATTTATGTCTTCACCTTCAACATCAACTCCATAAATTGTTTTTATGTCATCAACATGATATGCTTTTGCATGAATAATACTTTGACAATCATCCAAATTTTCTGTGCAAGTGTTGTCCGGATAAATTTCAAACGGACTACAAACTGAAACATCAATATCGCCAAGTTTAATTTCTTGATTATTCTTTTTTGCAATAGTATCACCCAAATTTTCATTCCAAACAACTTTATAAAAACTTGTTCCACAAATTTCACTCCATTTGGTTGCATCACAAATAAGTTTGCTTATTTCTTGCCTGTTATAAATAGAGTTTAAAATTTTTTTGCATAGCTTTGCGGTTTTTATATCACTATCATCAGTTGATGCAGGAATTATAGACATTGTGGGTCTTACCTTTTGAAGTTTGGCAAATCTTATGTCAAGAGTTGGCGCAATATGATTATAGACTTCTCTTTCTTGCCAAAAATATTGTTTTTCATATTCTTCAACTTCACTATTTTGTGCAATAGAACAATATTGGTTTCCCATAAAAAAATTCATATTAAGTTGCCATATTGCCTCAAATTGCTTTCTTTCATTTTGTCGTTTTTTAAAGTCTTCTAAAACTTTATCAACAATTCCTTCTTCAATTTTCATTTTGCCTCCAACTTGACTTTCTTTTGATTTTTGAATGGTGCAGGAATACTTTTAGGTGTATTTATTTTACCTAATGTGTTGTAAATATCCTTTGAACATTTTTCACAAATATTTAATACTGGCTTTGTTTCTTGATTGTTACATATAGAAAAAATTGCCATATTTTTACAACCACCAATATCGCATTTTGTTTTTAAATTGCACTTTTTAATTTCCATTGTTTTCCCCCTCATTTTGCAATAATTTAATTAAATTTAATTTTTCTTGCCTTAACTCTTTTTCTGTCATATTTTCATATTTAGATTGATTATTATTGGAGTATTGTTCCAAAAGAATTTTTGCTGCTGGAATATCTGGCGACACATGTTTTTTTGTTATTTTTTTCTTTGATAACTTTGCATTTCCATCTTCATCAATAACATATTCTTCAATAATTTCATCACAATCATATCCCAGTGCTTTTTTAAGCAAGGCTTCTTCAATTACTTGTTTAGGGGACGATTTGTTTTTTTTCATGTTTGCCCCTTATTTATTAAATAAAAATTAATTAATAAAATAAAAAAATATATATTAAAAATGTTCAAAAAAAGCCAAGCAAACACCTGACTTTTTTCATTAATAATATATATTTAATTTTTTTTATTTTCTATATTTTATGACATTTTTTTTTAATAATAATAATTTTTATAAGAATTATCTTTCTTTTTCTTTATTATTAAAAATATTACTAAACCTATAACTAAAATACCACCAACACTTCCACCAATTATCCACCATAAAGCAGAATTGTTTGTTATGTCATCAACTTCCTTGAATAAATTAACAACTAATATAATTTCTTCATCTTCTTCTGTTGTAGACAATTCTATTTCATCTTGTTCAAGAGCAATAACTCCTAAGTTGTTTGTGCCATCACTAAGATACCAATTTGTAATTTCATATTCTGCCGGAATATTAATTTTAACAGTGTGATCGGTTCCCATTTTTACTTTTTTAAAATACACATCATTTGTTGTTGCAAGTTCAATGCCATCAAAATAAACTTTTGATAAATTTTCATCAACAATTTCATCATTAATTGCAAATTTTATTGTTATTTCACAAACATTTCTTGTAAATGTTGCATACAGAGTTAAGTCATCCTCACCAAGAACAAAATTTTCAAATAATCCACCTTCCATAAATGCTTTTTCATCAAAAACAGCACTAATGGTTGATAAGTTAGTTAAAGACGTTTCTTGCTCTTCATTTATTTTCCAACTATTAAAAGCAAAATCTTCTGTTGGAGTTGCAATATAACTTATATTCTGCCCATAAACAACAACATCTTCAATAATTTCGTTTTTTACACTCGAATCAGCTGTTGATCTTCTTATTGTTCCATAATCAACATTTTCAGTTGAAACGGTTAATGTATATTTAATTTGTTGCAACAAAAATCCATATTCGCCTTGATTTGATATATTGCAGTTTTCAATAAAATAAACATGCACATCTTCTTTTTGTTGCGTCTTATAAGTACCCCAATAAATACTTCCATTATTAAGGTTATAAATATTAAAATCATAACCAGAAAAATTTATTTTTTTCTCAACAACAGTTTCAGAACCCAATGTATATTGATTTGTATTTTCATCTAATTCTACTTTGGTTACAAATTCGTTATTTATAACATCTAAAACATCTTGATTTAAAAATAAAGTACTGTTGTTTTTTCTTAAACCAGAAACACTGTAAAATTTGTTTATATCATATGAAGTTGTTATGTTCCCCGCTACAACTATTTGTTCACCATATGAATAGTTGTAACTGTTTGGTTTAACAAAGTTTATTATAGGCTCATCAATTTCAGGTTTCGTTAAAGATGTAAAACTTAAATCTTCATTTAAAGTGTAACTAAAAGAAGAAAACATTTGAAGATTTGGAAGAGAAACTCTTTCATCTATTTTCCAAATAGAATTAAAGTCCCACATTTTTTTGCTGTCAAAGTTAAGAGAAATTAAATAACTGTCTTTTAGTAATAAAACATCATATGAAACATTTTGCATGGTAATTAAATCAACATTAAAACTTGTTTCTTGATTTAAAAAACTATTTTTTAATTGATTATAATTACCTATAAATTTTTCATCTAATGTTGTATAAAAATAGTTTAGTAAAAAATTGCTAGGCATATCGTTTGGAAAATACAAAAAACCAACAAACGAAGCAACAAAGTTTTCTACATTTAAACTGTCTATGCTAATTTCTCCAACCATAACATTATTTAAAAGAGATGTTTGTGTTCCTTTTGCAAGACCAACCATTCCTCCAATAAACAAATTATTATTTATATTGTTTTGATTAAGATTGGAAGCATTAATGTTAATATTAGAAATAGTATTATAGATTTGTGAATTTTCAAGGTTACCAATAAGTCCACCAATGTAATACGATTTAAAATTGTCGTTTCCATTGATATTAATATCCCCTTCAACATAACAATTTAAAATTTTCGTACCACCCTTTGAATCTGCAACAATAAGCCCACTATAAATTGATGTTTTTGCATTTATATCAACAATATTATTTGAATCTTGCGTTTCGCCACTTATAAAAGAAACATTTTCTATTGTTGTATTAGTTGAATTCGCAACCAAAATTGCACACTTTACCACTTCACCATCTAAATTTTGATTTGCAGTAATTTTTACATTTTGCATTTGTAAATTTTTTATGGTTGCCCCATAAGTGTTTAAAAACAATGCAACGCCACTTGTCCCTTGTATTGTTAAATTTTTTATGGTGTGTCCATTGCCATTTAAAATTCCGTTAAAACTTAATATAGGATCAAAACTAGAAACTGCACTCGCATCAATATCCTCAGTTAATATGTAATTATTATCCATTTCAATATTTTGCAAATCTTCTATGCTATCAATTTCAATATAGCTAACGCCATCAGTCTCGGCGTAAACCGATGTTGATGAAAATGCACCAAAACAAAAAATTAAAGCAAAAATATAACAAAATAAAACACTTAATTTTTTCAAAAATCTTTTCTCCATTTTTATTATGTTTAATCATTTTAAATATATCACAAATTTGATTGTTTTTACAAATAAAATAAATAATTAAAAATAATAAAAGAAAAAATATTTTTTAAAAAAATAAATATTCACAAAATTGCATAAATATACATATTTTACGGGTGTCAAACTCTAAAATTTGAATATTTAATCTTTTTATACAATCTTTCCTTGTCCTTTTGAATTTCAGTTTTTGTTGGTTTTGGTGCAATATTTTCAGGTCTTGACATAATGTAATACCTAAGTTCGTCCAGTGCATGGTCATCTTTTTTAATTGGAGCATCACTATCCCCCCAAAAATACGACTTAATTTCTCTAATTAAATTTGTGCAAGTTTTAAAAATAAACAATTTTCTTATACCCTTCGCATTTTTAAAATAAGTTTTAACTCTTTGAATGCCACTAAATAGGTCTTTGTTAACTTTTGGGTTGACCAAAATTTTATAATCGTAAAAAAGTTCAGAAACACTTTTTTCGCTGGCAAGTGTTCTTTGATTTGCCGCACTATCTATTAATGCTGAAATATACCCCATGCTTGTTTGAGGCCAATGTAATTTTTCACAAATTTTTTTTATCATGTTTGCATGATGTTCAATTCCTTTTTTAGCCTCAAAATGCTCTGCTATAACATATATATTATTATCATAATCAACTGCGTACCAATGTGCAGATAATGGATTGTTTAGTCCAGGGTCTATGGATATATTATCATACCATTCAAATGGAACATTAAAAGGCTCAATTACATTAAAATTTTCATCAAACTCCGGATAAACCATACCTCCATTTGCTGTAAATTTTCCATATCTTCTGCTTTCAAGTTCATCTTCACTCATAGAAGAAGTTAAAAGTTCAATTTCGTTTTTAGACAAATATGGGTTATCTGCCCATTCCATAGATTCGCACCAAATTTCAGCATCGTTTTTGTCGTTTAAATAAATTTCATTATATACCCATGTTAAACCTTTTAATGGTGTCATTGTGCCAAAAATATCACCCTGTTTATCAAACACACGCATTCGGCACTCTTTGTAAATATCCTGTGGTGGTTCTTCATCAAACCATACAAAATCTAAACTTGTGCCTTGAAATTTATCTCTACCTTGATCGCAACTTTTAAAACCTATTTTACTTATTCCACCAAACACATTTTTTATTAATATATGATCAATAATTCCACTTTCAAGATTATCTTTTCTTCCAGAAAGCATAACCACATCATAAATCCAATCTTTGTTCAAGTAAGATAATATCTTTGATTGAGCAACATCACGCTGTACTTGCGTAGAAAGTGAAACAACCCAACAAGATATATCTTTTTTGTTTTTTCTATATGGATGTATCCCCCTAGCAAGCCAAACAGTTTCAACGGCTCCACATTCTGTTTTGCCACTTCTGTTTCCACCAAAAACCCACCTGTTTCGCTTTTGACATTTATGAAAAAGCATTTGTTTTTCATGAATTATATCTCCAGAATTATAGTTTTGCAACTTAGAATTGCATTTTCTTTTTATTAACTCTAAATTTATTTTTTCAATACTTTCCAATATTTGTTTTGTAGTCAAAATTCAAATTCCTCCCAAAAAAGACAATAAAAGACAGTCATTTCATATCGTTAGTTGCAATTAAACATTTATAATAAAAAAGATGAAAAAAACAATAACAATACTATACATTTTGTTTACAATTTTTTTCTTTGTTAATCAGCAAAAAAACTATGTTCATGCTGAAAGCATTTATTACGGCAGAGCAACAGAAAATGGCACATATCTATATTCTAGTCCCGCCATACTTGAAGATAAATCTAATTTGTTATTCGAAATTCCAAAAACATATTTTGTTCAACTCTTAGGAAATGAAAATGATTTGTTTTACAAGGCAAGTTACAATTCAATTTTTGGTTATGTTTTAAAAAGTGAAATGTCTTGCATAAAAGAAACACCTCAAAATGCTTATGCAATAAATATAAATTTTAGAGTATTTACTCCAAGCGGTGCAAATTTAAGATCTTCACCAAACGAAAGCAAAGGTTCAATAAATTTAATAACATCCATTCCATTTTTAGAAACTAATTTGGTGTATTATGGAATTTGTGAAGGAGAAGAGGCAATTTCTTATAAAGGTAATATTTGGTACTATTGTAAATACATAAGCCAAAATAAGGAATATTATGGCTATGTATATTCACCACTATGCGATTTGCTAACACCAATAAATGAAAACACCGAAAAATATGAATATGTAACACCAAATTTTTCAGATCCAGAAAATGATGGGGATGACCCTAATAAATATTTGTCTATTACTACACCATGGCAAATAGTTATAATTATATTAATAAGTTTGCCCTGTATATTAATAATTTACTTTTTGTTTAAACCAACAAAAATTGCCTTTCAAAAACCTAAAAATTCAAAAACCATAAAACCAAAAAAGAAAAAAAAGAAAATATCACGATTAAAACACAGCGACTATTATGAACTTGATAGCGACTATTTCAATTAAAATGTGCTAACTTTTTTAAATTCCATTATTATGTTGTTTTTTATTTGTGAATGTAGTTCATATGAATCTGCAAAATTTTCAGTATTAAAAACATTTTTGCTATATTTGTTATAAGTTTCAATTATCCATTTCTCATTTTTTAACATCTCTTGCAACTTATCTTCTGTGTAACCTATTCTACTAAGAGCTTTGGTAAAACTGTCAAGAGCACTGTTTACTTTTCGAAAAAATGTTCTTAAACATATTTTAAATGAATCAGCAATTTCCGCACTTTTTTTTCCATCTATAAATTTTAAAATTAAAATTCTGGCTGATTTGGCATCCATTGAGCGAAGTGCTTTTTCAATTATTAATTTTAAATTAATAAGTGTTACTTTTCTTTCAGTTAAATCAAGTATAGTGTTTGCAACATTCATAACATTATTAAATGCTATGTTGTTTAAACTCATATAAGATGAATTATATGCTCTTGTTTTTACAATTTTATCTAATGCATATGTAACTCTTGGTAAATATCTATATACACCAAGCAATGTTCTACTCCAATTATTATTTTCCATATGATCTCCTTCTTGTAATGTACTCTCCAATTATTTAACATACAAAGTTGCAAAGTCAACTTATGGTGACATTTTTTACAAAATTCATCAATTTTTTACAAATTGTTACATAATTCGACATTATTCGACTATTTCCGGTCGCATTTGTAATTTTTTATAAAACATATGTTCTATTTTACAAACAAAAAGTTGACAATATACTGTCAGTTTTAGCAAATTTTATAAAACTTATATTCTTTTTGTTATTAATAAAATAATATAAACATAAAATGCATTTCAATGTTTTGTGACAAAAAAAACATGCCGTAGCATGTTTTAATAAAAATATCTGTTTTTAAATTTTCTTATTAAAGCCCATATGGTTAAAATTACAACCAGCGCACTTAAAACAGCAATTGTAACTATAATATATGTTGCATTAATTCTAATTTCATCTTCAACATAAATTTGCAAAATATTTGAAGAAATTGTTGTTCCATCTACTTGTGCATATATGTTATAGAAACCCGCATTATTAAAACTAAATGTTTGAGTTAATCCACCAGATGCATATAAAACATCATTTATATACCAATTAATTTTTACATTAGGGTCATAATTAGAATTATTAAATACATAAATAGAAATTGCAAAATCTTTGTCAACCTTAATTTTATCAATAGAAGGTTCCGTTATTGCCATTTCAACAATAGGTTCATATCCTACAATTACCATTCTTGTTAAAATGCTTTTATTCCCTCCCATATCTACAACACTATACTCAAAAACATATGTGTTTTCTGTTTGAGTATCAACAAAATCAACAACATTGCCATTCAGTTTTATTTGCGTTTGTTTTATTAAAAATTTGTCAGGAGTATTATCAACAACATTAACTCCCTTATCCATGTATGTCCCACCAACAGCAACATAAACCGTTTGTTCTCCATTCAACTTTATAGTTGGAGCAATTGTATCAACAATTATTATTTCTTTTGATAGACTCTTAACAATAGAATTATTGTTATAAAAAATTGCTTGAACCATTAACACATCATATCCATAATTTGTTAATAAAATCTTATCATTTTTTTGATATTCTGTATAATTTGTTTGCGATTGTAATTTGTATTTTATAATAAAATTATCTATATTATAGTAATCAAAACTTATAGGCAAATCTATTGGCGTATTATATTCAAATTCATAGATATCTTTTAAATAAACATTGCCCACATAAACATCAATTTTTTCTACATTTGTATTTCCACTTAAATCTGTCGCCGTGAAAGTAATTTCATATTTACCATAGTCATCAAAATCCGGCTTGTTAATTGTTGGATTAATTTTTCCATCAAATTCATCATTACAAAATACAAAGTCTATAAAAGTTTCGCCAGCATAATCCTCTTTGCTTAAAAAATATAAATTTACATTTTCATTTAATTCAATAATTGGTTTAACATCATCAAAAATTTCAATATTATATTCAAAATTTGCAATATTTTCAAAATTAAAATTTACATTAATTTCAAATTTTTGATTGTCTAAACTATTTTTATCAACACTTGTAAATGTATTGCTAAATACAAGGCTTTCTTTTTCTATTCCTATTATTTGTAAATAATCATCGTAATCAAAATTATTTAATTTTTCTTCATTATACCTATATCTAACATTGTTGGAAAGTTGATTTAAGCCACAAACATTTTTAATTATAACAACATCATTTACATTAATATTTTCTTTTGACATTAATGCAATTTCAAAAACACCATAATCGTTTATAATAAAATCATTTTCTACCAGTTGGTTGTTTACATACAAACTATAATAATTTGAATAGTCATTATAAACATTTAATGGCAAAACAACTTCGTTTTGATTTATAATAAATTGATATTCTCCATCATTTTGCAAACCAATAACAACATTATTAAGTTTTGAAATATATCCAACAAGGTTTATATCAAAGTTATTTCCAGGCAATAAAATTTTTATATTAGTGTTTTCTAGCAAAACATTAATTTCATCAAAAGAATTCAACTTATTGCTTGACAAATCAAGTATTGCACCTTCTTTAAATTTAAATTGTTGCAAATTTGCAATTGAACTAATGTTAATATTAGATAAATCAATATAATCAAAATCTATAAGACTATCAGCGTACAATATTAAATCACCAGTTAATTGTTTTAACCTGTTTTCTATTTTTATATCAAGTCCTGTAACTTGTTTTCTTCCCTCTACAATTTTTATATGTCTTTCTAAATAGTGCATTTCGCCATATAAATCTTTAATTGTATATCTCGCAACATAATACCCATTCTCACTTGTGTCAATAGTTTGACTTGTCCAGTCGCTTACAACAAAATTTTCATCGCTTTTATAGTATGTTATAAATATTGTGCGATTTTTTAATTTTTCAATAAAATCAACAACATCATACAAATCAGTTACATCAACACCATTTTCTTTAATAACAACACCCAAATCTTTAAATACAGTGTCCGTTTCAAGAACTTGCAAATTTGCCCCAGCAAGTTGTGTTTCAACCGTTTTCTTAATAATTTGCACAGTTCTATTTAATGTGTGCAAAATGCCATAACTGTCTTTAATTGTATAAACAACCGTAAAAATATTTTCTTGATCACAAACAATACTATCCTGTTTTATATTGTTTAAAAAATATTCTATTTTGTATGTAGAATTATTAGAAAGATTAATGTCATAAGTATATTCTGTTGTAACGCCATTTTCTAATATGGTAATACCATCTTCAATGTATTCATCTCCAACATATAAAGTTTTTTCTGCTTCACCATTTAACAACACCAAAACTTCATTTTCTTGCGTAGAAAATTGAAACTGTAAATCATATCCGTTTAGTTTTGTTACATTACACATATAACCTGAATTCTCATAATTGCCTGCACCATATTGCCAAGTTATAGCATTGTCAAGAATATCTTTATCAAAATTTCCATATTCTTCATTTAATCCAAATGTAGCATCATAAATTGATTCGTTTCTAAAAACATACAAGCCATATGGTTCTGCGGTCATGTTTCCAGTAAGAATAGATGTATCAACTCTATAAATTAATAGCCCCTCACTGCCCGTAAATTTTTCCCAATATAAATTTTCATCAAGAGTTTTGTTTCTATATTCAAAATATAACCATTGGTTCGAATCGTCGGGATTTTGAAATTTATATGCAACAATATTTTCATCATCATATCCAATCGTTGCACTAAGGTCATACAATCCGCTTTCAGTTATTTCTACAATATTGTTTTCATCTAACCAACCCAACTGTTCTCTTTCAAAAGCAGTTAAATATTGAGATGGATTTGAATTGTAACACATCAAACTCCAATATCCAACCGAATCTCCATCGTTAGAAGGATATCTATATAAATCAGGCAACCCAAAAACATGCCCTAGTTCATGTGCCGTTGTGCTAATTTCTAAAACATCTTTATATTGTTCAAAACTATCTTTTCCGTAAAAGTCTTGTGCATTAAATGTTGTTAAAAAATATTTGTCTATGTTTTTTGTTGTTTCATTAGTCGTTACACTTGGTCTGTTTTGTGCACAAGAAATATAAGTATTAACATCTCCAAACACATGACTTTTCAACATAGATTTTAAGGCATTGGCAAACAAAGGATTTTGTATAAGTTCATGCAATGTTCCTGTAAACAAAGATCCATATGACATTTGCATATCCAAAATAGAGCCCAAACTAAATTGATGTGCCCAAAGAAGTTCGCTCCATTCAATTTTGTAATTTTTATTTGGATTATCCAATATATTAAGATTTAATATATCAATTTCTCCATCATTATTATTGTCAGTTTTGCTTAAATCAATTTTTCCATCTAATTCATTAGATATTAACGAAATTAATTCAAGTTCTCTAAAATATCTTTCCACGCTTTCTACCAAATATAAATTAGGGTTAGAATTACACAACTCCACGGCATAATCATAAGATATAATTCCATCAGAAACACTTCTGTCACTTGGCATCCCCCTAGATATAGTTGAACTGTCTCCATACACAAAGTATTTGTGAGTCGAATTTAAAACAAAACCAAAATCCAAACCGCTTGATGTTGATGGACTACTAGTAGATTCAACCAATTCATATCCAAAATACCCATCGCTGTTAATTTGCCAACTATTTGTGCTGTTGTTATAAAAACAATAGCTCATAAAATATTCTCTATCTTTGTCAATGCTTAAAACATCAATATTGTTATTATATGGCTCTGTAATAAAACTTGTTTCCAAGTTAAGCAAACCATTTGATATTTGGCTGTAAAATGAGTTTAATGAATGTTCGTTTGTGTTATATACATCATCATAAATAGCAATTTGATTTTCAGGAACAGTTTGACTAAGAGTGTCAGTCTCCCCATTAAAATTTAAAACTATCAAATTATTAACATAATCTCCAATTACAGGATCAACATTGCCAAAAACATCTTCCACAATATCAGCATAAACCAGTTTAGTGTTAAACCCAATTGGCGACCATGCAACAACTAAACAAACAACAAAAATATAAAATAAAAAATAATATTTTGATTTTTTCATTACATCCTTCTTTTTGGCAAATATAATCGATATACTATTCATAGTATAACAAAACAAACAAAATCTAGCAATAGATTACAAATTTTTTATTTTATTTTTATATAAAATTACAAAAACACAACAATTGACAAATATCAACCAAATATTTATAACTATAATTATTTCATGTAGAAGCAAAATATTTGAAAATTTAAAAAAAAGAAACACACTTTTAATCAATATAAAAAAGTGTGTTTATATTTAAAATATAAATTACTAAAATTTTATAATTTTATAAACGTTTTTTTTACTTATAAATAGTGCTATGCATAATTTATAATTATTGTACAAGGTTCTGTTATTGTTAAAAATATATATGAATACCAAGCCGCCCCGTCGGATTGTCCTCCAACAATTGGAGTGTTGCCGTTTATTTGTACAGATACTTTCATTTTCCCAGGAGTCCGTGAAGTTCCCACGAAACTAGAAATAACTTCATTATCTCCGCCACCCCAATCAATGTTATTAAAAGATGGCACATCACCTATTAAATGTAAATATATTCTGCCTTTTGCAACAAATTGTCCTGTTGCTGAACCATCCTGTGAAAAGTTTATAAGTTCATTTCCATTTTGATATGCATAATACATACAATTTGATGATACATTATTTGTTACAGTTACCGTATAACCCGGCGTACTCAACTCAACTTTTAAAGAATAATTAAAAGCAACATTTTGAACCGACTTTGTTGCATCGTCAAGTGAAAATGCAACAACCATATTTGTTCCTTCTGCCAACTTTGCTATGTTTGTTTTATTTGCTGTTTGATATATTACGCTGTTTATATCCCCTGTTGTGTTGTTTGTTAAGGAAATGTTTACATTTACACTGGAACTTAAATTCTTTACATTTATTACAACATAATATGTAAACGCATTGTTATAGTTTATGTCTATTCCATTTGCACCTGCTTCGCCTGTGCCCGTTAAGTTGTTGTATGTGTCAAATGTTTGCACTGCTTGTTCATATGTTTCTTCAATTTGTTCAAATGTTTTCCCTTCTAGTTCTTGTGCTTTTGTTTGCAAATTGCTTGCATTATACATGTTTGCATCTTTATATACTTTTGTTGTTATTTCAGTGTAAACATCTTTTACTTGATATGTAACTGTTCCAGAAATGGTATAATTTACACTTACTGCCGCATACACGCCAAAGCAAAATAGTGCAACTGCCAGCACCATACTTGCCATACTTAAAAATAATTTTGCCTTCTTTTTCATCTCTTCTCCTTTTATTTCATATGTTATTTATTTTATAACACATATGTATGCTATCAGTCAACACATTTGTGGTTTATATTTAACACAAATGTGTAATAAACTCTTTGTACAATTTTAGGAGTTAAAATGGATATTCTAAAAAGAATAGATGAGTTAAGAAAAGAAAGAGGATGGTCTATATATAAGTTATCTGAACAATCAGATGTTATGCAATCTACATTATCCAATATGTTTGCAAGAAAAACAATGCCATCTATCCAAACTTTGAGCATGCTTTGCTCTGCGTTTGGAATTACAATGTCGGAATTTTTTGAAGAAGATACGCAAAAAATTTTTTTAAATGATAAAGAAAGTGAATTAATAAAAGATTATCGGCTTTTAAATCATAAAAATCAGGATGTAATTTTAAAAATAATAAAAATATTGAAATAATACAGCAATTATTTTTTATAACTAATATTAAATTTCAAGAAATAATTATCTTATAAGTAAATAACAATAAAAAATAGAATAGCAATAATCACACAGTTACAAAAAATGCATAGAAATTAATATAAGATTTGTTTTTTTGTAATATTTTTTGCATATGGTCATTTAAAACCAAATATAAATAAACCCCCTAGATATTTCTAGGGGCTTTATTTTACAAAAAAAAAGAACAACAATTTGTTGTTCTTTTTACATATAATTGAATAATTTTAAGAATTGGGTTTCTTTGTTTATCTTAAACTTTCTTGTATACCCATCTGTTTGTTTTTTTAAGATATTTCTACCTTCTCGACTTAAAGATTTCTCTTTAAAAGGAGGTGATCCAGCGGCACCTTCTGATACCGCTACCTTGTTATGACTTCACCCCAGTCATTGGTTTTACCTTAGGCGGCTGCCTCCTTGCGGTTAGCTCACCGACTTTGGGTACCCCCAACTCCCATGGCGTGACAGGCGGTGTGTACAAGACCCGGGAACGCATTCACCCCGACATGCTGATTCGGGATTACTAGCAACTCCGTCTTCGTGTGGGCGAGTTGCAGCCCACAGTCTGAACTGGGACCAGGTTTTTGAGGTTTGCTCCACATT
>CALWDY010000001.1 GCA_944376825.1 uncultured Clostridia bacterium | reverse complement strand
TCAAGCATTAGTTGAAGATTGGATAGAATTTTACAATACAAAGAGATTAAAAAATAGGAAGAAATCTAAAATTTCTTCCTAGTGGTTTTTTATTTTGAGTGACCCCTTCGGGGTTCACTTCAAAATTTGTGAGTTTTTTTATTTATCATCTAATCCAAGTAGTCTATCTGCCGAAATGTCAAGTGCTAAACAAATAGCTTTTATATTGTCGTAGCCCGGTTTACTTTTTCCTTTAAGCCATTCACTAATTTGACTTTGTTTTAAACCTACAATATTTGCTAGTTGCGATTGATTTAAGTTGAAATCTATCATTATATCTTTAAGTATATCTATAAAATCCATAATTTACCTCAATCATTACAATTTTATAGAAATTTCTATATAAATACTTGCATTATAGAATTTTCTATACTATTATATTTTTATGATGAACAAAAAATTCTATACATGTAGTTTTACAGGTCATAGACCTAATAAATTATCATACATTTACGATAAAAAAAGTATTAAATTTTTATTTTTAAAATTTAAATTAAAAAGAACTATTAAACACTTTATAAAAAAGGGTTATATTTATTTTATTTCTGGCATGGCTTTAGGAATAGATATTATGTGTGCTGAACTTATATTAGAACTAAAGAAAAAATATTTTAATATTCAGTTAGAGTGTGCTATTCCGTGCAAAAATCAAACAAACAGGTGGAGTGATAAAAACATAGTTAGATACGATAAAATACTTTCTCTTGCAGATAAAGTTACATATATTAGCAATTGCAACTACTTTAAAGGTTGTATGCAAAAAAGAAATAAGTACATGATTGATAATTCAACTTTGTTAATTGCTGTATTTAGTGGTACAAATGGTGGAACAAAACAAACAATTGAATACGCTAAATCTCAAAACATTAAAATTAAAATATTAAAAGGATAAAATACTTGTTTATTGTTTAATAATAAATCATTTTTTATATGTTTTGTCAATTTTAAATGTATTAAAAAAAATAAAATACCATAAAATATTAGTGTGAAAAAAAAGGCTACAATAATATCAATAGTTTTAGTTACAATCTTGGTTATAGGCATATACCTTTTTTTGTGTATTGGCTACATTTTGTATCCAATACGATATAAAGAAAGCATAATAACTTATTCGCAAGAATATGATGTTGAAAAAAGTTTAGTCGCAAGTGTGATAAATGCAGAAAGTAGTTTTAACACAAAAGCAGTGTCATCCAAGGGAGCAATAGGACTTATGCAAATAATGCCAACAACGGCAAAATGGCTTGCAGAAAAGTTGAATATTGAATATAAAGAAGAATATCTATTTGAAGCAGATTATAATATTAAACTTGGGACATATTATCTTGCATATCTAGAAAACAAGTTTGAAGATACAACGGTTGTGCTTTGTGCCTACAATGCTGGCGAAGGCGTTGTTCAAGGTTGGTTAAATAACATCCAGTACTCAAAAGATGGCAAAACAATTGATGTTATTCCGTATAGTCAAACAGAAGCATATACGCAAAAAGTTTTAAATAGTTTAAAGATTTATGAAAAAAAATTAAAATAATATAAACATATAATTAAAGATTAAATAAATTATTATATAAATTGACTTTGTGTTTTAGTTGTGATATCTTAATTTTTAGGAGATACAAATGGAAAATAAAACACAAGTACTTTCAAGTGAAATAGATGTGCGTGCACAAAAAATTAAAGACTTAAAAAATAATGGGGAAATTGTTTATAAAGAAAAATTTGACAGAACTCACACAATAGAAGAAGCAACAAAACTTAATGACGGCGATAAAGTTAAAGTTTGTGGAAGAATTGTTTTTAGAAGAGTAATGGGCAAGTTTGGCTTTATGCAAATAAGAGATATAAATGCCAAAATTCAAATTAGTGTTGGAAGAAACGAATTAGATGAGCAGGCTTACGACTATTACAAAAAAATGATAGATATAGGCGACTTTGTTGGTGTAGATGGCGAAATATACCACACACAAACGGGAGAAATAACAGTAAAAGCAAATTCCGTTACACTACTTAGCAAGGCGCTTCGCCCACTTCCAGAAAAATTCCATGGACTTGTGGATCAAGAAGCAAAATATAGACAAAGATATTTAGATTTAATTTCAAATCAAACAGCAAGGGATGTATTTGTTGGAAGAAGCAAGGTATTAACATTTTTAAGAAAATTTTTAAACGAAAATGGTTTTACTGAAGTGGAAACTCCAATTCTTCAATCGGCAGTTTGTGGGGCAAGTGCAAAACCATTTTTAACACACCACAATGCACTTGATAAACAATGCAACCTTAGAATTGCACCAGAAACATATTTAAAACAAGTTATTGCTGGTGGATTTGACAGAGTGTATGAAGTTGCAAAATGTTTTAGAAATGAAGGAATGGATACTCAACATTTGCAAGAATTTACAATGGTAGAGTGGTATGCTTCATATTGGAATTTTGAAGACAATATCAAATTTTATAAAAAGTTTATTCAATCACTTTTAATGGAAGTGAAAGGCACAATGCAAATTGAATATCAAGGCACCATTCTTGATTTTTCAAAAGAAGTTTGGCCAAGAATAAACTACGTAGAAAAAATGCAAGAAATTTTGGGTTTTGACTTTTTGGAATGTCAAACAGCCGAAGAACTAATTGAAAAAGTAGTTGAAAAGGGGCTATTTACAAATGAAGATTTTGCAGGAATAAAAACTCTTGGTGGGGTTATAGATTACATTTATAAACGCAAAATAAGAGTAAATATTGTTCAACCAACAATCCTTTACAACTATCCAGCATGCTTAATACCACTTGCAAGAAGAAATGATAAAAACAATAAAATTATTGATGTTTTCCAAATACTTTGTGTGGGCAATGAACTTGCAAAAGCATATAGCGAACTTGTTGACCCAATTGTTCAAAGAAAAGAACTTGAAAAACAAGCAAAAGCAAAATCACAGGGTGATGATGAAGCAATGGAACTAGATGAAGATTTTGTCCTTGCAATGGAACATGGCATGCCACCAATTAGTGGTCTTGGTTTTGGAGTTGACAGGCTTATGGTTATACTATATAATCAAGAATCTATTAGGGATGTTGTGTTATTCCCCCTAATGAAATAAAAAAACTCATTTTAAACTTCGCAATACTGCGTTTGCTGAAAAACGGACACACACAGTCATGTAGGTAACTACACTCCTGCGTGTGTCCATTTTTCGAGCCTTGTCTTGCTTGTTTAAAATGAGTTTTTTATATTACTTAACAATGATTTAAAAAGAATTACCACACAGTCATTTGCGAAAGCAAACTCCTGCAAATTTTTAGGGGACCCCAAAAAGTACCAACGGAAACTTTTTGGGGAGAGGAGAAACGGAGCGTAAAGCAAAAATTTGCGAAAGCAAATTAAAGCCAAAAGCGATTGTTTTGACGAGTCGCCGAGCCTCGAACTTATGGCTCTTTTTTTGTTATTTAGACTAACTCCTGCGTGTGTCTATTTTTCGAACCTTGTCTTGCTTGTTTGAAATGAGTTTTTTACTTTATAGCCTTTGTTGGCAAACTACATGATCCTCGAACTTGTGGCTCTTTTTTTGTTATTTAAACTACGCTTTCGCCTGTTTTTCGAGTCTTGTTTTGTTTTTTTAAAATAATTTTTAATATTTAATTTTTTTGTTATTTTATAATTTTAATAATTATTTTTTTATTACTATTTTTTTTATAAATAATATTTATTATAAAATTATTTTTAAATTACATTTTTAATAAATTGTTTTAATTAAAATACTTTTTATTTTATTTTTAATCTCTTTCATCAAGGCGAAGAGCGTTATTATTTATCAGTTCTTCGTTTTTTGTTATAAGTGGTTGAATACTTTTGTATCCATATTTTTCTCTTATTTTATCAATTGCTTTATTTAATTGACTTTTATTATTTTTTTTATCAAAAAAATTTAATTGATTTATTGCGGTTTCATCTTCAAGGTTTGAAACGCTTATTCTTACGCTTCGAATAAGAGTATAGTTATCCCACATTTTTTCAATCATTTTTATACTTTCTTCAAAAAGGTCTTTTGCTGTGTTTGTTAATTGTTCAATTGTATGGCTTTTGGAAATATGTGTAAGGTCGCTTTTTCTTAAACCAATATGGATTGTGCATCCAACCAAATTTTTCTTTCTTAAACGTGTTGCAATTTCATCGCACAAAAACATAACAACACTTTTCATTTCTTCCATATTTTTTATATCAACTATTGTTGTTGTTCCATTGCCAATGCTTTTAACTCGTTTAACATCAAACGCACTTGCAATTTCGTCATCATCAATTCCTTGTAGTTTTTTTTGTAAATTTTCTCCAACAACACCAAATTTCTTTTTTATAATTTTTGTATCATAATTTGCCAAATCGCCCAAGGTATAAATATTCATTTTATTTAATTTAATTTCAAGTTTTTTGCCAATTCCAATAACACTGTTAAGTGGAAGATGATAAGTTTGTTTTTTAAAAGTTTGATAAGGAATTTGAGTGACTGCATCGGGTTTTTTCATGTCGCTTCCAAGTTTTGCAAACATTTTAGAAAAACTTATTCCAACAGAAATTGTAACTCCAATTTCATCTTTTATTCTTTTTTTAAGCATATTTGCAATTTCAAGTGGAGTGCCAAAGAATTTTGCAGTATCGGTTATATCCAACCAACACTCATCTATTCCAAAAGGCTCAACTCTGTCGGTATATTCTTCGTATATTTTTCTTATTTTTTTTGAGTATTTTTCATATATATCGTGATGTGGTCTAACGCAAATAAGATCAGGGCATTTTTGCTTTGCCTTATAAATTACATCTCCTGTTTGAACGCCACACATTTTTGCCAAATTATTTTTTGCAAGAACAATTCCATTTCTTTTAGATTTTTCTCCCGTAACTGCAAGTGGTAAATCTTTTAAACTTGGATTTAAAGCGCATTCTACAGAAGCAAAAAAATTGTTTACATCACAATGCAATATAATTCTATGTTTCATTTGCACTTAAATCTCCTTTTTGATATAATGTTTTTGCAAAATTTAATATATAATATTAATTTTAATATGACAAAATAAAGGCAATTTATGAAAATTTTATTTAAAAATGCAAAAATTTTAAACCTTGACAGTGATTATGGAATAGTAATTGGAAATGTTGTTGTTGAAGATGACACAATAAAAAGCATTTCACAGGAAATAAAACAAGATAATTACGACAAAATTATTGATGTTAAAGGGAATATTTTAATGCCTGGTTTTGTGAATACTCATTGCCACTCTCCAATGACAATTTTAAGAGGAATCAAAGATGACGCAACACTAGATGCTTGGCTTTTTGACAATGTTATACCTTGTGAAAATAAACTAACCGATGAGGATATATATTGGGGAGAGAAATTGGCGATACTAGAATATTTAAGTGCGGGTATAACTTGTATAGAAGAAGGTTATTTTTTTAACAAATCAATTTATAAAGCACTAGAAGAATGCAAGTTTCGGGCACGAGTTGGATTTGGTCCAACAACAAGAGATGTTGGTGTTGACAATTTAACATATCTTAAAAACGAGAGTGAAACAATAAAGGAAACTGACCTAATAAAAAAAGTTTGTTTTGTTCACTCAATATATACAACAAGTGAGGAGCAAATATCTCAGTGTGTAGATTATACTGCAAAAAATGACATTCCAAGAAGTATTCATTTAAGCGAAACTTTAAAAGAAGTGGGCGACTGCACGGTAAAAAACAATCAAAAAACTCCACCTATGTATTTAGAAGAATTGGGTTTTTTTGATAGAAAGGCGTTATGTTATCATTGTGTGCATATGGACAAAGATGATTTGCAAATATTGGCAGACTATAATGTAAGTGTTTCAACTTGTCCATCATCAAACATAAAACTTGCAAGTGGTATTGCGCCAATTTATGCAATGCAAAATAAAGGCATAAATATAACAATTGGAACCGACGGGGTTGCATCAAACAATAGTTTAGATATGTTTAAAGAAATGTTTTTGGTTGCAACACTTAGCAAAGTAAATATTTATGACGCAAGCGTGGTGTCGGCAAAAGATGTTTTAAAAATGGCAACAATAAATGGAGCCAAAGCTCTTGGTTTTGATGTTGGAGAAATTAAAGTTGGGAAAAAAGCAGACATAATACTTGTAGACATAAATAAACCGCATTACTATCCACACGCAAATTTACTATCGCATTTGGTTTATGCAGGAAAGAGTGGTGATGTGTATTTAACAATGGTAAATGGCAAAATTCTTTACGAAAATGGAGAGTACTTCATTGGAGAAGATAAAGAAACTATTTATAAAAAAGTAAACGAAATAAGGGAGAGAATAACAAAATAATGAATATACAAGAAACATTGGCAAGTGAATTTAAAATAAGATTAGATAGGGTTGAAAACATTATAAATTTAATTGATGAAGGGTGTACAATACCTTTTATTGCAAGATATAGAAAAGAACTCACGGGCAGTTGCGATGACCAAATTTTAAGAGAGTTTTATGATAGATTAACATATCTTAGAAATTTGGAAAAAAGAAAACAAGAAGTAGAAAGCTCAATAAAAGAACAAGATAAATGGACCGAAGAAATAGAGCAAAAATTAAGTTTGGCAAAAACATTAACCGAAGTTGAAGATATATATAGACCTTTTAAACCAAAGAGAAAAACAAGAGCTTCTGTTGCTATTGCAAAAGGATTAGAACCGCTTGCAGATATTTTAATGGCACAAGAGACAAAAGAAAACATGCTTGATATTGCAAGTAAATATGTAAACCCAGAAAAAGAAGTTAGTTCCAGCGAAGAAGCGCTTAGTGGTGCAAAAGATATTGTTGCTGAAAGAATTAGTGATGATAGTGAATTAAGAAAGGCATTAAGAAAACTTTTGCAAGACAAGGCAAACATTAAAACTAACATTATAGAAAATGAGAAATCTAAAACTTATGAAATGTATGCAGATTATACTGAACCTGTAAACAAAATGCCAAGTCATAGAATACTTGCAATAAACAGGGGAGAAAAAGAAGATTGTTTAAAGGTTAATGTTGTTTTGGATGAAAATATTGCGTTGGGTGAGATATATAAATTTTATTTAAAAGAAAACAAGTCTACCTATGAAATAATGAAAGAAACTATTGAAGATAGTTATAAAAGGCTTTTGTTCCCATCTCTTGAAAGAGAGCTTAGAACATTTTTAACAGATAGGGCAGATGAACAAGCAATAAAAATGTTTGAAGTCAATTTAAAACCATTGCTTTTGACTGCACCTCTTAAAAACAATGTAATTTTAGGACTAGACCCAGCATATAGAACAGGCTGTAAAATTGCAATTATAGACAAAAAAGGGGATGTGCTAGATACAACTGTTGTTTATCCAACTCCACCACAATCAAAAACTGAAGAGAGCATTGAAAAATTAAAAACGCTAATTGAAAAGTATGATGTTGATACAATTTCAATTGGAAATGGAACAGCAAGCAAAGAAAGTGAAATATTTGTTTGCGAACTAATAAAACATGTAAATAGAAAAGTGAACTATGCTGTTGTAAATGAAGCAGGGGCATCTGTTTATAGCGCATCAAAACTGGGGGCGCAAGAGTTTCCTGATTATGATGTTAGTTTAAGAAGTGCAGTCAGCATTGCACGAAGATTGCAAGACCCGCTTAGCGAGCTTATAAAAATTGATGTCAAATCAATTGGTGTAGGTCAATATCAACACGATATGCCACAAAACAGGCTAACGGAAGTGTTAACAGGTGTTGTTGAAGATTGTGTTAATAGTGTTGGAGTAGACCTAAATACTGCATCGCCAAGTTTACTTAGTTATGTTTCTGGAATGAATAGTGCAATTGCAAAAAATGTTTGTGAGTATAGGAAGAAAATAAAACAGTTTAGTTCAAGAGAAGAACTTTTAAATGTTCCAAAACTTGGTCAAAAAGCATACGAGCAATGCGCAGGATTTTTAAGAATAACAGACGGCGAAAATGTTTTAGACAACACAGCAGTTCACCCTGAAAGTTATGAAAGCGCTCAAAAATTATTAAATTACTTTAATTTTACAAGTCAAGATGTTAAAGAGAAAAAAATATCAAATCTTAAAGATTTAGTTCAAAAAGAAGGTGAACAAAAAATTGCTGACTATTGTAAAATTGGAGTTCCAACGCTTATAGACATTGTAAACGAACTTATGAAGCCAGGCAGAGATATAAGGGAAACAATGCCAAAACCTGTTCTTAGAAGTGATTTGTTATCGCTTGAAGACCTAAAAGAAGGTATGATTTTAACTGGCACGGTAAGGAATGTTATAGATTTTGGAGCATTTATAGACATTGGAGTACATCAAGATGGGCTTGTTCATATATCTCAAATTTGTGATAGATATATTAAACATCCAAGCGAAGAACTTAAAGTTGGAGATATGGTGAAAGTTAAGGTGCTGTCTGTCGATGTAGAGAAAAAAAGAATTTCACTTTCAATAAAAGATGCAATTGAAAAATAAAAAAATAAAAAAAATCTGCACATATGTACAGATTTTTTTATACAAAAAGATACATTTGTTTTCTTTAAAATAATTTGATTTATTATATATAATGTGCAATAATATCCATATGAAAAATAAAGAAAGTTTTTTAGAAAAAAAAGAACAACAGCGTAAATTTGATGCATTTAATGTGATAAATTTAATGCTTTTTGTTGGTGTTGTTGTTATGTTTATAATTTCTCTTGGATTTTGTGTTAGAGATATGGTAATTGCAACAAATAAAAACGATTTTGTTGTTCCACTATTGCAAAGAATTTTAGCAATTATAGTTGCTTTTATCCCACTATTTTTAAAAAAGGTGTATAAAATTTCATTTCCAAAATTTGCAACAAGTGTATATTATTTATTTTTATTTTTAAGTATATATTTAGGCACATTCATAGGACTGTACACAAAAACAGAAGTTTGGGATATTATTGTTCATTTTTTGTCGGGTGTAGTTTTTGGTTTTTTTGCAATGTTTTTAATAAACACATTTTTAAATACCAAAAAAGAAAATGTTAATCCTTTGTTTGTTTTTATTTTTGTTTTTTGTTTTGCACTTGCAATTGGTGCGTGTTGGGAAATATATGAATTTACATTTGATAGTTTACTAGGACTAAATATGCAAGGATATGCAGCGCAAGGCGGATTAAATTATATTGGTCAAAAAGCACTTTTAGACACAATGTTAGACATTGTATTTGACTTTCTTGGCGCAATAGTTTCTGCAATGTTTTGTGCTGTTTGTGCATATAAATATAAGAATTTTGTTTCAAAATTTCAAATTACAAAAATAAAAAAAGAACAAGAAAATATATCGCAGATAGAAGAATAAGGAAATTTATATGAGAGTTTATAATGTTTTACACAAAAGAAAAGAAGAATTTGTTCCACAAGATAATAAAACAGTAAAAATGTATGTTTGCGGAATGACTGTTAATGGGGAACCACATCTTGGACACGCAAGGCAAGTAATAACTTTTGATATGATATCACAATATCTTCGTTTTAAAGGCTACGATGTTGTTTATGCATCAAATTATACAGATGTAGATGATAGAATAATAAACCAAGCAAAAGAGCTTAATATATCACCATTGGAACTTGCCGACAAAAGAATTGAAATAATTGAAGATGTTTGGAGTAAAATAAGCGTATGCCAGCCTAATTTTAAGCCAAGAGTAACAAAATTTATTCCACAAATAATTGATTTTGTAAGCGACCTGATAAACAAGGGCTATGCATATTCAACAGAAGTTGGAGATGTGTATTTTAGTGTAAAAAAATATGCAGGATATGGTACATTATCAAATAGAAAAATTGACGAATTAAAAAATTCTGTTAGAATTGAAAATGCTGAAAATAAAGAAGAAGCATTAGATTTTGCACTTTGGAAGGCAGTTGGTGAAGATGAATTTGGTTTTAATTCTCCTTGGGGAAAAGGAAGGCCGGGTTGGCACATAGAGTGTTCTACAATGATTAAAAGTATTCTTGGCAATACAATAGATATTCATGGTGGAGGAAAAGATTTGATTTTCCCACATCATGAAAATGAACTTGCTCAAAGCACTTGTGAGAATAATGCTCCACTTGCTAAATACTGGATTCATAATGGTCTTATAACTGTTGATGGCCAAAAAATGAGCAAAAGTTTTAAAAACTTTGTTTTAGTTAAAGATGTTCTTAATAAATACGATGCAGAAGTGTTTAGATATGCTGTGCTTGTTAATCATTATACTTCTACTCTTGACATGGGAGACAACTCATTTAAACAAGCCGAAAAAAATTTGTATTATTTTTACAATGTGATAAAAAACATAGAACTAGCAAGAAAACAAAGCACAAACAACGATTATGATGAAAGCGTTTTAGATATGTTTACCGAGTGTATGGACGACGACTTTAATAGTGCTAAATTTATTGCTGAACTATTTTCTATGTTTTCTAAACTTGGCAAATATGATAATTATAAACAACTAAATTCAATTATGTATGCATTAGATAAAGTTAAAAACATACTTGGAATATTTAGATATGACCCAGATAAATTTATTGATAAAATAAAACAAAAATATTTGAAAGAATTAAATGTAAATGAAGAATATGTTGTTTTAAAGATAAATGAAAGGTTAGTTGCAAAACAACAAAAAAATTATGTTTTGGCAGACGAAATAAGAAATGAACTGCTCGGTTTAGGGATATTGCTTAAAGACAGCAAAGATTCAACGGAGTGGGACATTAAACAATTATATTAAACAAAAGGAAGAACTAAAATGAAGATTGGTGTTGTTGGACTACCAAATGTAGGAAAAAGTACATTGTTTAACGCAATAACAGAAGCTGGTGCGGAAAGTGCAAACTATCCGTTTTGTACAATAGAACCAAATGTTGGTATTGTAGAAGTTAAAGATGAAAGATTAGATGTTTTAGGAAAAATGTACAACACAAAAAAAATAACTCCTGCATCAATAGAGTTTGTAGATATTGCTGGACTTGTTAAGGGTGCAAGCAAAGGCGAAGGTCTTGGAAATAAATTTTTAAGCCATATTCGTGAGGTTGATGCAATTTGTCATGTTGTTAGATGTTTTGATGACCAAAATATTATAAATGTTAATGACAGTGTAGACCCTATTAGAGATATTGAAATAATAAATTTGGAACTAATACTTGCAGACCTTGATACCGTTTCAAAAAGATATGATAAACTTTTTAAATTGGCAAGAGTTGGCGAAAAACAATCGGAGCAAGAACTAAATGTGTTAAAAAAAGTAAAATCTGTTCTTGAGAATGGTGAAAATGCAAGAACGGTTGTTTTAAATGATGAAGAGCAAAAAATAGCAAATTCATTTTTTTTGCTCACAACAAAACCCGTTATATATTGCGCAAATATATCAGAAAAAGATATTGGAAAAGACGATAATAGATATGTTTTAAAAGTTAAGGAATTTGCCAAAAAAGAAAATGCGGAAACAATTGCTCTTTGTGCAAAAATTGAAGAAGAATTAACTAAACTTGACAAAGACGAAAGAGAAATGTTTAAAGAAGAACTTGGCATTAAAGAAAGCGGTTTAGATAAACTTGTTAAAGCTAGTTATAGTCTTTTAGGACTTATGAGTTATCTTACGGCAGGAGAAACAGAAGTGAGAGCTTGGACAATTAAAAAGGGAACAAAAGCTCCACAAGCTGCTGGAAAAATTCACACAGACTTTGAAAGGGGATTTATTAAGGCAGAAGTTGTAAGTTATGATGATTTAATTGAATCGGGTTCGCTTCTGCAAGCAAAAGAAAAAGGAAAGGTTAGAATAGAAGGCAAAGATTATGTTGTACAAGATGGCGATGTAATGTTGTTTAGATTTAATGTTTAATTCACAAATAACTCCTATTTTGCATATATATTGCAGAAAAGGAGTTATTTTTTATGGAAGATGATAAAGAATATAGCTTGGATTTAGAAAAAGACAAACAAGAAAATATAAAAATAAAAAAACTAGATTTAATTGTAGCGGGGGTTAATATTGAAGAATTAACAAAAGATTTAAAAACAGCACGAATTATCTCTCCTGCTTATGCGAGTAGCAAAAGTGAACTTGGCGCCATACTTTTATATACTTTTCAATATTTTCAATTTTCTTACCAAAAAAGAGAGGATATAGCCAAAAAATTGGAAGAGATTTCAATTCAAGAAATGACACATATGGAATGGCTTGGACAGATGTTAATACGCTTGGGTGTTTCTCCAATATTTTCAAAATTTCCTCCATTGCCATTAAACTTTTATAATGCTCGAACAGTTCCATATGTAACAAATCCAATTCTTATGATAAAAACTGCGATTGCAGGAGAACAGTTTGCAATAAAAGATTATAATAACATGATAAAATTGCTGGATAATAAAATTGTTAAAACCGTTCTACAAGAAATTGTAAGGCAAGAAGAAGAGCATGTGATAATTTTAACGGAAATATTAAATGAATTGCAGGGGGCAAAATAAAAAATCTACAATTATTGTAGATTTTTTATTTGTTTATTTGTTTTGTTTTTTTGCTTGTTTTTCTGCTTTCTTTTGTTCTTTAAGTTTTTTAAGCTCTTCTTCTTTTGCTTGTTTTTCCTTTTTAATTTTTTCAAGCATTATGCTTCTTTGAACAGAAAGTAAATATTCTGGCATGTTGTACGATTCAATTTTTGCCTTTAAAGATTCTATTTGGTTTTCAAGTTTTGTGTGTCTTTGTGCATAAGCTTTAAAATCTCTTTCGGCTTCTCTTGTTACACTTCTGTCAACAGTTTGTCTTTGTTTTTTCAAGTTTTCTTTGTGAAGTTGTTCAATTCTTTCTATTTCTGTTTGCACAGATTGTATTTCTTTTTCAATTTCTTTTATCTTTGCGTCTCTAATTTGTTCAGCTTCTCTTCTTATAACATCACGATATAAAGTTGCATTTCTATCATATTCACTTGCTTTTTTTCTTTCCCATTTTTTAATTGTAACTTTTTTCATAAAATATGAGCTAAGTGCAATTACTAATGCTACAAACAATATTAGGGAAGGGATAAGATACCAAATTGTGCTTGCATCTGGTCCCTCTTCGTCGGTTCCATCAGTATCTTCATCTGTTGTTTCGGTATCAATTTTTGAAATCATAAGAATTGTTTTATCATCTTCTGCTTTTTGTTGTGCTTGATTGTATTCTTTTTCTTCTATTGTTTCAAATTTCAAGTTGTCAAAAAATGCTTGACCTTGAATTTCTGCGCTTTCATTTAATATACCGAATACTAAATTTACCATTGTTTGTTGTGATACTTGTACATACATTGTATAAGTTGTCCATGTGTCGTTTGAAACAATGCTATCAAATTGTTTGTCTATACCTTTTAAACTAAATAGAGCACCAAAGTCGAGTTTTTCATCTTCTTCTTTATCAGCTTGTTCAAGGTCGCCCGTAAATCTTGTGTAAACATCAATGCTAAATTTATAATATTCGTCTGTTTCAAGAGTGAGTTGTTCTTTTGCAGTGAGTGTATATTTTGAAACGGTATTTGCAACAAATGCTGGCATATATTTTAATGCTTCATCATTGTTGTCGCTGTTAGATATGTTAAATATGTTATTTTCGCCATCTATTATTCCACCGCATGCAACTGGGTCTCCAGATGATACTTCTTCGCCAATTTCAAGTTTTTGTTCATATCTATATGGTGTGTACATTCCATATTTTTGGTCAGGTGATATAAAGTTGAAGTTTGATAATGAGTAGTCGAGTGTTTTATGAGAATCAACATATTCTTCATAAATTTCATCTGTCATTGTTTCATCAGTTTCAAATTTTACATTGTCTACATATACATAACCAGAAACAGGATTTTCTTCACTTCCAAGACCAATTACTAATTTAATTGTGTTTGAATAGGCTGTTGATCTTATTAAAAGTTCATATTTTGCCCAGTTAGAACTATATATTCCTTCATCGCTATATAAAATGTTGTTATCACTATCAACAACATAAACATACATTAAATTGCTGTTTGTTGATTGTAAAACTGTTTTATAATCAAATGAGATTTTTTGATAACTATCTTTTGTTGTGGTAATGTCACTGCTTGTTACTGTTTGATATGTTGCTTGTTTGTTGTACATCATTAAAATGTTGTTTACATCGCTTTCAACACTTGATGCAGAAGAAGCTGGATTTTGTGGGTTTCTTGCTCCACCAAAATTTTCTTTATTTGCTTCATAAATAGGTGAGTATGTGTTTATAATTCCGTAAACTGCTTTGTTTTCATCTTCCATTGTGCTTGTCCAATCACTAGGAGCAACAGGATAAGCAAAGTTTTTTTCTAGGTTTGTAGCGCTGTTAAATGTCCCATTTGATATTGTTGGAGTGCCGGTTACTGTTGAAAGTGTAATTGAACTTGCATTGGTTGTTTCGGCATTTTCAAATTGTTCCCAAGATATCTTTTCAAAACTAATACTGTCAAATATAACACTGCCATTTGCTCCGGTTTCACTATCACCAAGCCAAAGTTGTAAAGTGAATGATGTTTCAAAAAGTTCATGACCTTTAACATAGAAATAGTAAGGAGTGTAGTTGTTTGTTAGGGCATTTTCCGTATTAGATGAAATTTCAACCGTTTGACTAACAGGGGTGTAAAAGTCTTTGTAATCTTCTCCATAGAATAATGAAACATCATCTCCTTCTTTTAAAACAAGATTAGCTTTGCCATCAAAATTTGAAGAGAGTTTTGCCCAAACTGTTATTTTGTATGTTTCAAAAGGTAAAACTTTAAATGCTGTGCTTTCATATCCAACACTTACTGCTTTGTTTGATGTTGAATATAAAACTAATGCAAAATTGTTATTTGCGCTATAATCGGCACCAAGATATTCAATTCCAAGTGATTCCATGCTTGCACGGTTGTTTACGCTGACAACTTTTGCGTCTGCGCCTATTGGCATATAGTCAACAACTTTCCAACCTGTTTTGTCGCCGGTTTCAAAATTTGCATTTTCAATTAAACTTGATTCATAATCTCTTAAATCAATAACATTTTTTCTTGTAAATGAGTTTGTTGTTTCTTCTTCAAAATAATTTCCAGAAACTTTTTGCATCGTTAAATGGTCAAAAAATACTGCATTTAAAGAATCTTTTTCTTTACTTCCAAGCCAAAGTTCAATTGATATATCTTTTTGGTCTATTCCGGTTGCAAAATAAAATCTGTATTCTGTCCAAACAGTTGATGTGTATCTTTCAAAAGATGTGTTTTGTGTGTTTTCATCAAGACCATTTATATATATAGATGCAACTGCGTTTTCTTGGGTAAGTGTCCATATGCTGAGTTTATAAAATGAATAACTTTCAAGTCCAATTGTGTTTGACTTATATCCTAAATGGTTTGATTCGTTTGTTGTTGATTCTGATTTTGCGTTTATCATTAGCACATGGTCATCAAGTTCCATGCCTTGAATTGTATAAGGAACACCAGGATTTTGAGTTGTTGTTAGAGCATAGGAAGAAGCACGATTTGAAAATGTTTCTTCGTTTGTGCTAATTACACCAGATTTTCCTGTGCTTGAACCTTGCTTTTCCCAACCATTTGGTGTTGTTTGAAGTGCTGTTGATGTAGAACTGTTAAAATCGTTGTTTGTTATTGTAACTTCGCTTGATGCACTGTTTTGTGCAACAACGGTTCTTTTTGCAGGTAGTTGACAAACTAGTGCTATACAAACTGCTATAAAAATAGTAAAAATTGATAATAAAAATTGATTAGTTTTTTTTGCGTTAGTCATTTAATTCACCTTTTAATTTATATATAATAATAACTTTGATAAGTATAAAGCATATTGCAATTATTTGCAAATATTTTTTAGCATTTGTGCAACAATATTTTTATGAAAAAAAAGGACAATTCAAAAAAACAAATAATTGTTGCGTTATGTGGAATGGTAATAGGTTTTATAAACGGTTTCTTTGGTGGGGGTGGAGGAATGCTTTGTGTGCCAATTTTTGAAAAAGTTTTAAAACTTGAAAACAAAGAGGCACATGCAACAACACTTTGTGTTATTCTTCCGCTTTGTGTGGTCAGTTCGTTTGTTTACATATATAATAATAGTTTAGATTTTATTGAACTGATATTGGTTACAGGTGGTGCAGTTTTGGGTGGAATACTTGGTGCGTTTTTATTAAAAAAACTAAATTCAAAGTGGGTACGGGTTATTTTTGCAATAATAATGCTGGTTGCAGGAATAAAAATGGTGATATGATGTGGTATATTCTTTTAATTTTTGGTTTTTTGGCGGGGACAATTGGAGGTATGGGAATGGGCGGTGGAACAATTCTCATACCATTATTAACTATTTTTATGGAAATTAATCAAATAGTTGCACAAGGATACAATTTAATTGCTTTTTTACCTATGTCTTTAATTGCAATTTATATTCATTATAAAAACAATTTGATAAAAACCAATTTTTTGCCTCTTATTATAATTTCTGGAATTATATTCGCCGTTGTTGGTAGTTTTTTGGCTAATTTAATTGATAAAGATATACTAAAAATATTATTTGGTATATTCCTAATAGTTTTAAGTGTAATTGAATTTGTTAAATTATTTAAAAATAAATAAATTATAAGTGGACAAAGTTCATATATTATGCTAAAATTAGTCGTTAAAGGAGAATTTTATATGGTAGACCCTAAAAAATGTATAGGCTGTGGAACATGTGTTGGGATGTGTCCGGTTGGTGCAATTTCTTTTGATGAAAACAACAAGGCGAAAATAAATCCAGAAATTTGTATAAAATGTGGCACATGTGAAGCTGTATGCCCAGTTAATGCCATTGAAATAAAAAGATAATATTTAAAGAGGAAGAAATGGAAAAAGTTGCAATTATAGAGATGAATGAAACACATCTAAAATTGTTGATTTTAGATGTGGAACAAGGTGGATATTATAATGTTTTTGACAGAATAAGTGAAAACATAAAACTTGGTCAATATGTTTTAAAAGAGGGTATAGTTCCTTCAAATAAAGTTAATGAAACGCTAACAATTCTTAAATTGTTTAGAAAAGTGTGCGATAACAACAAAGTAACAAAAGTTATTTCAATTGCCACAAGTTTTATTAAAGAAGCAAAAAACCAAAAAAGTTTTTTTGATGAAATTTATAACAATACAACATTTTCTTTTACAATTCTTTCAATGGAAGAAGAAGTAAAGGCGGAATATAGCGGTGTAATCAATTATGTTGATGTTCCAAAAGGTGTAATCATTGATGTAGAACCTAATTTCACTCATATTATTCATTACAATAGAAGAACACTTATAAACGTTACAACTTTAAAGCACGGTGCAGTTAGTTTCGCTGATGAAAAAGTTGGCTATGATAAAATAATAGAGATAGTTAAAGCAGAACTATCAAAACATGAATATCTAAAAACGCTAGACCCGGAAACAATGTTTGTTGGTACAGGTTCAACAATGATAAGTGTTGGCCGTTTGGCTAAAAAAGTTTCACATTATCCATTAGACATTGACAATAACTATGTTGTTGTAAACAATGTTTTTGATGCTGTATTTAACAAAGTTAAAGACTTAGATTTAGATAAAACGCAAAAACTTAAAGGTATAAGCGAAGATAGAGCAGATTCTTTAGTTTCGGGAATGGCAATTGTTAAGGCGATAATAGAGCAATTGAACATTACAAATTTTTCTATATCTGCTGGAGGATTGGAAGAAGGTTTAATATATAATTATGTTGTTCCAGAAACAAATGAAAAACCACTTAGTGATATGCTGACATATAGTCTTGACACAATAAGAATATTTTATGATAGACCACTTTCAAACACAGAAAATGTTTATAATTTAGCCATAATTTTATTTAAACAATTAAAAGTAATGCACAAACTTCCAAGGGCATATGTGAAAGCGCTTAGAATTGCTGCGTCAATGTATGATTGTGGAACAAGGGTAAACTTTGAAAATTATTCAAATTATAGTTTTGAAATAATTATAAATTCAAGACTTAACGGTGTTTCTCACAAAGACTTGTTACTTGCAGGCTTTGCTTGTAAATTCCAAAACTTAGATAATATAGTTCTTAGTGAATGGGTAAAATACAAAGACATTTTAACAGATGAAGATCTTGATGCGGTAAGAAAACTTGGAGTAATAATCAATTTGGCTGCAAGTTTAGATAGATCTAGAAGTCAAAATGTGATTGACATATGTTGTGACATATTGGGCGATTCAATAATTATGAAAACAGTTGTTAAAGATGATGCAACATTTGATATAAGACAAGGCATGAAAGTGGGATCAGATTTCAAAAAAGTTCTAAAAAAATATTTGCAAATAATTTAAACGATGTTTATATTAAAAAAGGTTTGACGATAACTCAAATCTTTTTTTATATTTGACTTTTATGTTTGTGTGGTTTAACATATATAAAGAGGTGATATTATGAAGAAAAAATATATAATATTTTTGTTTATATGTGTAATCTCTGTTGTTTTGACCGGCTGTTTGGGATTTCCATCAACAAGCAAAGATACAACAACAAACAATCAAACTGCTACAAGTTCAATTACATCAAATATCAATCCTCAAGTTGCAATGCCAAAAAGTTCCAATTCAATATATAAGGAACCGGTAAAAATAGAAGAAGGGGCAACGGCAAGTGATATAGCAAATGCCTACTTAGATTGTGTTGTAACGGTTTTTGTTGTAAATTCTTATGATATTGAACTTAGTTTTGGTAGTGGCGTGTGTGTTTATAGTGGGGGTTATATTTTAACAAACAACCATGTTGTTAGTGATGTTTTATCTAATTCAAGTTACGAACTTAGAGTTTGTTTAAATGGAGAAAGCACCTCTTATTATGCAGAAGTGCTTTGGACAGATGCAAGTTTAGATATTGCAATAATTCAGTGTCAAAATGGCAATATTCCATTTGTAAAAATTCAAGATAGATTAATAGATGAAACTGTTCCATCTTTACAACTTTTAGAACCTGTTATTGCAATAGGTACTCCGCTTGATTATAGTTTGCAGAACTCATGTACATATGGTTATGTTAGCGGTTTAAATAGATATTCAACAGCAGACAATAATGTGTATGAACATCTAATTCAACACACAGCATCAATTTCAAAGGGCAATAGTGGTGGACCTCTTTTTGATATGCAGGGAAATTTGGTTGGGCTAAACACATTGGGTTCGGTTGAAGGAAACGATATTTATTTTGCGGTTCCTGTTTATAGCGCACAACTAATTTTGCAAGAAGTTATAAAACTTAACGAGCAATCAACAAGACAAGCCTATAAAATGCCTCAACTGGGTATAACACTATGCGATGAAATTATGTGTATGTTTTATAATGAAAACTATATAGACTCTCAGGGCGTTTATGTTATGAGCTTGCAATGGGTAGTAATTCTTATTCTATATTACAAAGTGGCGACATAATTAAAAAAATTTCTATAAACGATATAACATACAAGGTAAATTGTAGAAATGATTTAATTTATATTTTGTTAATGGTGCAAAATAATAAAAGCATAACCGTTACGGTTCAAACAAATAACAAACTTTCAAGTGTAGAAATAACACTAAATTAAAAGGAAAAACAATGGCAAAAACAGTACTTGGAATAGAATTTGGAAGTTCATATGTTTCCATAGTAAAACATGGCGAAGGAATGGTTTTGAAACAATCCAATTTGGTTGCGGTAAAAAAGCAAAATAATAATTATTACAATTATTGTGTTGGAGAAAAAGCAAAAAATTTGCTTGACAAAACGGATGATAGAATTGTTGTTTTTAGTCCTGTTAACGGTGGCGAAATAATAAGTATGCCTCATGCGATTTACGAATTAAAAGAGTATTTAAATCAACTTGAAGTTAAAAGAAACATGTTTAATAAAACGCAAATTATTTTAGCGGTTTCAACAGCTTTAAATAAAGAAGAAAAGAAAAAATATATTGAACTATGTGAAAGTGTAGGGGCAAAAGATGTAATTTTGATTCCTAAAATTATTTGCAGTGCGTTGGGGGAAAATATTAATATTGGAGCAAACAATGCAAGGCTTATTGTTGATATTGGTGGCGGGACCGTTGACTGTGCTGTAATTAATTTATATACAATAATTGAAGGTTCAACACTTGCACTTGGTGGGAGGAATTTGGATACAACTATTGTAGATTATGTAAAGCAAAAATATAATGCGTTAATTGGAGTAAAGTCGGCACAACTCTTAAAAGAACAAATAGGCAGTTTATATCCAAATGATGGTGCAGAAATGGAGGTTAATGCTGTTGATATAACAACAAACACACCATTATTTTTAAAAATAACAGCAAAAGACATATTTGAAGCAACATATCTGTTTTTAGATGAAGTAATAAAAATTATAAAAACAACAATAAACACGCTATCGCCTGAAATTTCAAGCGATGTGGTAAGGAATGGAATTACAATTTGTGGTGGATATTCTAAAATGGTTGGACTTGAAAAATATTTAAGACAAAAACTTGGTTTAAACATTTTAATAAGTGATAATTCAGAAAGTGCAACAATTAATGGATTAAACAAAATTGTAAATCAACACGATCTTCTTGAAAAAATACTGCTCAATTTATAATGTGCAAAAATAGTTTAAAAGGGACATTTTATAACAAAATGTCCCTTTGATTTTTTTTAGTCGCATTATAAACTTAAATAGAGGTAAAAATGGCAAGAAAAATAGTTTTTACAAGTGGCAAGGGTGGCGTAGGAAAAACAACTGTATGTGCAAACTTGGGTGCAACGCTTTCTAATCTTGGGTTTAGGGTTGTTATTTTAGATGTTGATATTGGGCTTAATAATCTAGATGTTGTAATGGGAATAGAAAACAGAGTTGTATTTGACATAATTGATGTAATTGAAGGTAGGTGTAGGGCGTCACAAGCACTTGTTCAAGACAATAATTTTGAAAATTTATTTGTGCTCCCATCCGCTCATTCTTATAGAGGCGAAGATGTAAGTGCAAACGATATAAAAAGGGTAGTTGAAAGTTTGGAAAATAGTTTTGACTACATATTTATAGACTGTCCAGCAGGAGTGGAACAGGGATTTAATAGGGCTGTGTCGTGCGCAAACGAAGCGGTGATTGTTGTTACTCCACATATATCAAGTATTCGTGATGCGGATAAAGTATTGTCAATTCTGTCTTCATATAATTTAAATGAAAAATATCTTGTTGTAAACAGAGTGCGTGGAGATATGCTGATGAATGGAGAAATGATTGATGTTGATGAAATAATAAAGTTTTTGCACACTCAAATATTGGGAGTAATACCAGAAGATGATGACATTACAGCACTTTCAAGCATAGGGGCTCTTGGTGGCAGTGCATCAAACAGAGCATGGATGTTGCTTGCAGAAAATTTACATAATGGTACAAAAAAAGTATATGATTGCACTCAAAAGTATAGGGGATTTTGGGGAACACTTAGAAGGAATATAAAAAGGAGAATGTAATGAAATTTACAATTGCACAAATAGGTGAAAACAGACTAAAAAGAGTTCTTATTGAAGATAAGCATAACAGTCCAGAAAAACTATGCGATGTTCTAAAAAGCGATATAACAAATGTGGCAAAATGTTACATGGACGAACCAATTGTTATTATTGATGCAAGCCAAGATGAGAATGACGAAATAAATTTTAATATTGTTATAAAATCAAATAGAATTAAATCAATAGGTGTGCTTGCCCAATAGAAAAGAATATTATAAATATTTTGTGAATATATTTTTAGTATGGATAATTTTGGCGAAAAAGTAACCATAATTACACTAAAAAAACATGACGATCTTGTTTTAAAACACACTATAAATATTAGTGTTTTTTATGATTGGGTTTTAAATATCACAATGTTTATTGTGATGTTTTTTTCTGTTTTTAATTTAGTAAAATTTATAATAAGGGTGGTCATGTGAAGAAATACAAACTGCATCCTTTATTTATTCTATATTTATTATTTCTAATTGTTATAGGTCAAATATTAAGTATATTAATTTATTTAATTGTGGTAATTTTACATGAACTAGCACATTCAATTACAGCAAAAAAATTGGGTTACAAACTAGATAAAATGGTTCTTATGCCATATGGAGTATGCTTAAACTATAAAACAAATTCTTTTACATCGCAAGACGAAATTATAATTGCACTAATGGGGCCACTTTTAAACTTTTTTTTGGCAACATTTTGCTTTGCGATGTGGTGGATTTTTCCAATAACAATGGCATTTACACAATTGTTTTGTTATGCTAATGTCGTTATGTTTTGTTTTAATTTACTTCCATGTTTTCCTCTTGACGGAGGAAGAATTTTGGCAGGTTTACTTTCTAAAATTTACAATAGAAAAACTGCAATAAAAGTTACATTAATTTTTAATGTTGGGTTTAGTTTGATATTAATTTTAACATTTATATTTGGGCTATTTTTTAACATAATAAATATGAATTTACTTATTATTTCAATGTTTTTATTTGTTGGAATTTTAGAGCCAAATAATAAAACTTCTTATAATTATATTTCTGTTATAAATACGTCTTCATATCATATAAATAAAGCGATGCAAATAAAATTTACATTTATTAAAAGTGATGAAAAAATATATAAAATAATGGCAAAAATGTCAAAAAATAAATTTAATGTATTTTATGTTTTATTTCCTAATGAAAAAATAAAAATTATTACACAAATAACATTAAATAAATTGGCAATAAAATATGGCTCAACATTTTGTTTAAACGAAATTCCAGAAATGATTATTTAATAAATTTCTGCACAATATATTTTTATGAAACAAACATTAAAATATATTTATGAACGATTGTTTGATAACCTTAAATATGCAGAAACAAAACACAGTATAACAATGACCCTTGCTTCTGCCGTAATTGCTTTTGCGAGTACATTTTTTTCGGATAATAGTTTAATAAATATACTTTCAAGTGCAACAATAATGCTTGCACTTATTTCTGTTATTTATAGTTTTATTGCGTTGATTTCTAGGGAAGTAAGAATTAAAATTCATAGTGGAGAAATAAAACAAAATAATTTGATGTTTTATAAAACTATAATGAAATATGATGAAATGAGTTATGTAAAGAAAATAAAAAAAGAATATAATTTGCCAACATCGTATAAAGTTGATGAGATGGACTTAGACCTTGCAAGGCAAGTAATTTCAACAGCAAAACTATTATACATTAAATTTAGTTATTTTAACTATGCATTGTTTTTTTTATTTTTAAGTTTGTTTTGTGGAATTGTTGTTGTGTGCATAAAAGGGAATTTGATATGATTGATGATATAATTAAAAATTTTTCCTTTTGGCTTGAAAGTATTGTAGAAGACGACCCTATTCCATATGAAATAAAAAATATTTGTTTTGTGTACACAAAAACCAATTCTTGCTTTGTGCTTTGTATGGGAGGAACAGAATTTAAACCAAATCAAAATAATATATTTGACTTTTTTCCACTCGAAGCACAATTTTTTAATTGTTTTGAGTTAAACAAAATAAACGATGAGAAATATTATCGAAATTTAATTAAGACTTGTATTGATGAAAGCTTCTCATCTAATTATTTAAAATATCAATATTATAAAAAGTGCATATATTTTGGTGAATATGGCGAAAGACTGGAATTTTTGTTTCAAGTTGAAAAGAATTAACCTTTAAATCTTTGATTTATTGAGCGTTATTTGTTAAAATACACATGATGGAGAAAAAATGGAAATATTAAGAGAATACAGTCAACTTGTAAACAAAACAAAAAATGTTTTGTCGTATGATATAAGCGAAACGCCTATGCTAGATAAAATGAACGATGCAGATCTTGAATACATAGCAAATCATTCAAATTTGTGTGATGATATAAAACGAATCGGTGAACTTAGTGAACTTGTTTTTCAGTTAAATGATTACGTGCCAGCACTTGTAAACTACACAAAAATTTTTTTATATTTGCAAAAATTTGATGCAGTAAAAGAGTTTATTTCAAAATTATATGTTGGACATGTTGGATATGCCAACTATCAAAGCAAAAACAAACAATATAATGCAAACGAGAGATTGTTTGACAGGTTTATTGAAGTTGTGAAAATTGGCAACATTGAAGTTGAACTATATATGCCACTTGTGCTTTGTGCTATTTTTGATGATAAACATTCTATTTATGTTTGGCATGATATTGCAATGGAATACATGCAAAACTTTATGCGTGAAAACGAAGATGAGATAGGTGATTATATTGCAGAAAATGGCAAATATGAACTAGAATATTTAACTTTGATTTTAAACTTTAACACACAAAAAGGAATAAGTATTCTATTTAATGATAAAACACACGAAAAAATAAGTGAAGAAAAAGCAGAATATTTTTTAAAAACTTATATTGGCGACACACTTTCATATTTTGATAAACATTTGCCAAATGATAACCAAAGCAGATTTCATTATATAAAAGTACTTTCAGGAATTAGCAATAATGTTGAAGTTGAAACTCGACTTGAGAACTTATATGAGAATGAACAAGATGACGAAATTAAAGAATTTTTAGCAAAAAGACTTGGCATAACTGAAGTTTTAAATTTTGGCACAGAACGACATTTTAAAGTTTTGGCTCAAAAAAAAGTGCAAAATGTACAAGAAAGAACACTAGGTGTAGCATTTGACAATTTGCCACTGGCTTATTTGAGTGGAGAAAATGCAAACAATATAGAAAAAACTTATTTAATTCAAATATTTAAAGAAGAAAATAATTTATTAAATTTAAATGGTTTAAAATCTCTATATTCAATTTTTAGTAAAGATAGCTTGCATGATTTTGCAGAAAAACTTTTCAACAAACTGTCTAACAAAGATGATATCAACTCTGCAAAATGGTGTATAAGAATGTTCAGTTTGTTCAGCGATGGTCTTTTTGAAAGGAGTATTTACGAATTTCTAAACATTTTGTATAGAATTGGAAGAAAAAAAGAAGCGAGATATTTAACTTTGTGCCTTTTATATAGTCAAAAACCTAATTTTATTGAGATGTTTAAACGATTAAAACTATATGAGGCGTTTAATGCAAATTTTGACGAATATGTTGATATTTTTGCTAGTGTTAATATGTTAAATAAAGAAGAAGTAAAAGATTTGTGTGTGCTTGAAAATTTAAATGATGAAGAGATAGAAAAAGAAAAAAATAGACTTTATTTAAATTTTATTTCAGGCAGAAAATATACAAAAGAAATGTTTAAGAAAATCTTTATACACAATAAAATTTACAACGAATTTGCCCAACGCTTAGTATTTGGAGAATATAAACAAAACAAACTATATTCAGTGTTTGTTGTTTCAAATAAAGAAATTATATATATTTATGGCAACGAAATTAAGGGGGTTGACAATGAAGTTTATATATCACTTGTTCATAATTTAGATTTGGACGAAAGGTTTGATAAGGTTGATTTATCATTAAATAACCCACTTTTTGTGCAATTTAATAAATCCCAAATTAACTTAAACAGTTTAAATAAGTCAAATATCTCATTTTCTAATTATCAGGGTACTATTGTAAAAGGGGAAAGTTTCATTAAAAAACTATCAAAGTTTGGATTTACGCCAAATTTAAATGACAGTGAAGTACTATTTGATAGTTTGGTTTGCAAAAACGAAATTTTAAATTTATTGGTTGAACTTGAATTTGAGAAAGCGATAACAACAATTTCTTCAACTGCAACAATGGGGAATATAAGATTTTATAGATTAAACCAGTGTATGATGGATAAGCAAAAATACATCACAAATAAAGCACAAAGTTTAAATCTATTTGGAATTAACGAAAGATATTTTTACTATGTAATTTCTTCAATTCAAACAGCAATGAAAAGTTAGTTTTAAATAAGTTAACTTGAAAAAAATATAAGAGTTTGCTAATATACTATGAAAAAATTTTAGGAGACAATATGAATTTTATAAAAACACCAGTAAAAGGCATGCCAGAACAATTGCCAAACGATACAATTTTAAGAGAATATGTGCTTAATACAATAAAACAAACATATTTTAAATTTGGTTTTTCCCAAATAGAAACACCCATTGTTGAACACATAGAAAATTTAACAAGCAATCAAGGTGGGGAAAATGAAAAACTAATTTTTAAAATATTAAAACGTGGAGAAAAATTAGAAAACACAAATAATTTAGATGATTTGTGTGATAGTGGACTTAGGTATGACTTAACTGTTCCTCTTTCAAGGTTTTATGCAAATAATTTCTCTGTTTTACCTGTTCCGTTTAAAGCATTCCAAACGGGAAGCGTTTTTAGAGCGGACAGACCACAAAAGGGGAGATATAGACAATTTACACAATGCGATATAGATATTTTAGGGGATAGCACAAACCTTGCTGAAATTGAACTTATTTCAGCAACAACAAAAGCACTAAACAACTTAGGAATAAATGATATTAAAATTATTGTAAACGATAGAAATATTTTAAAAGCAATGGCAAAAAGTTGCAATTTCCCAGAAGATAAATTTGATAATATTTTTATTGTTTTAGATAAGTTAGACAAAATCGGTGTAAATGGAGTTAAAGACAGTTTAATTGAACTTAATCTTAATGAAAACGATGTTATAAAGTATTGTAAATATTTTGAAAAAGATAAAGAGTTTAAATCTTGCAAGGATTTTTTTGGCGATAGTTTAAATGGTTATATTGAAGAAAAAACATTAGAAAACTTAGACCAAATAATTTCTAATGCATCTATGCTAACTAACAATGATTGCCATGTTGTTTTTGACCCAACACTTGTTAGGGGAATGTCATACTATACGGGACCAATTTTTGAAATTCAACTTTCAAATTATCATCTTTCAGTTGGTGGTGGTGGAAGATATGACGAAATGATTGGCAAATTTTGTGGAACAAAAGTTTGTGCGTGTGGGTTTTCAATTGGATTTGAAAGAATTATTGAAATTTTAAAAGAAAATAATTTTGATGCAAATCAAAAAATAAAATCAACTGCAATTTTAATTGCAAAAGACATAGAACCAAACCAACTTAATAAAGCATTAAAAAAGGCAACCACTCTTAGAGAAAACGGCGAACGAGTGCTTGTTTCTCCAAGAAATAAAAATGTTAAATTCCAAAAAGATAGTTTAACTACGCTTGGCTATACAGAGTTTATTGATGTGTTTAATGACACAGTTTTATAAATCAAATGCAATAATATTTAAAAATAGACAAAAAGCAAGTTTTTCTCCTATTTAAAATTTCAAGTTGTTTATTTACAATTTTAAATAGGTGAAGAATGAATAACAAAGAAGAATTTGAAAACTATTGCCAAAAATTTATAGAGCATGCAATAAAGTATACATATAAAGAAACAAATCAAATAGAATTAGAGCGAAATGCTTATAAACAAGGAATAATCAGTGAAGATAATTTCTTAAAACTGAAAAGTGCAAGAGAAAATACTATTCTTTCGTTTAACAATTTGGCATATTGTTTTAAATCTTTTTGTAATAAAATAAATCAAGATCAACAAATTGATAATATTTATAATCTTGTAAAAGCAATAGTCGAGATTTGTGATACAAAAATATCAAAAATGTAAAAATACATGCAAAAGGTTTTAATTAAATTAAAATACAGCACTTGGATGTTATTATTGTTGCAAAAGTGCTTTATTTGTGATATATTTTGCATGTATTATTTATTTTATGCAAAGGAGAATTTATGGCAAACAAAAAAATTACAAAAAGAGATGTAAATTTTGCACAATGGTATACAGATGTAATAAATGCAGCACATCTTTCATCATACTCTAATGTTAAAGGTTGTATAATTTTAGAGCCAAACGGCTATGCAATTTGGGAAATGATGCAAAAAACTCTTGACAAAATGTTTAAAGAAACAGGACACAAAAATATTGCAATGCCAATGCTTATTCCAGAAAATTTACTAAAAAAAGAAGGTGAACTTGTTCAAGGTTTTGCGCCAGAAGTTGCTTGGGTTACAATAGGTGGAAGTAAGCAACTTGAAGAAAGAATGTGCATTCGTCCAACAAGTGAAACGCTTTTTAGCGATTACTATGCTAGCATTGTAAAATCATACAGAGATTTGCCAATTAAATATAATCAATGGTGCAGTGTTATGCGCTGGGAAAAAGAAACTCGTCCCTTCTTACGAAGTCGTGAATTTTGGTGGCAAGAAGGTCATACAATTCATGAAACACAAGAAGAAGCAGAAAAAGAAACAAGAGATATGTTGTCTGTTTATAAAAAGTTTTTTAGGGAGTATTTGGCAATTCCAGCAATAACAGGAAAAAAGACCGAAAAAGAAAAATTTGCCGGTGCAGAATATTCACTCACAATAGAAGCACTTATGTATAATGGCGTATCTTTGCAATCGGGAACAAGTCACTATTTTGGTCAAAAATTTAGCAAAGCATATGATATTAAATTTTTAAATAGAGAAAATGGTTATAGTTATGTATATCAAACATCTTGGGGTGTAAGCAGTAGAATGATTGGTGCCTTAATTATGGTACACAGTGATGATGATGGTCTTGTTTTACCACCAAACATTGCACCACTTCAAGTAAGAATAATTCCAATCGGCAAAGACGAAGATGTTAATGAATATGTAAATAATTATTTAGATAAGTTGTCAAAAGAAGGACTAACTGTTGATGTTGATAACAGTGAACAAAGTCCAGGATATAGATTTGCCGAAGCAGAAGTATTAGGAATCCCTGTTAGAATAGAAGTTGGACACAGAGATTTAGAGAAGGGTACTATAACAGTTGTTCGCAGAGATACAAAAGAAAAAATCGTGGTTGAAAAAGATTGCGATATAGTTAAAGTTGTAAAAGAAACATTAGATATAATGCAAAAAGAAATGTTAGAAAGAGCAACTATAAGACGCGACAATATGACTTATACAGCAAAAACCTTTGATGAATTTGCACAAATCATGAACACTCATCCGGGATTTATTAAAGCAGATTGGTGTGGTGATGCGGAATGTGAAGCAAAAATCAAAGAAATTAAAGGTACAAAATCAAGATGTATATTAGAAAATGAAAAACCACTCACGGGCAAATGTGTTGTTTGTGGCAAAGAAGCAAAACATCTTGTACTTTGGGGAATACAATATTAAAAAAAATCTCATTGAGAATTTCTCAATGAGATTTTTTTAACTATTTGCAATTTCATATAATTCTTCAATTTCTTTATTTATGTCAAGTCTTATAAACAAAGGTTCGCCTTTTTCGAATGTAAGTCCATCTATTTCAAAGTTAAATGAGTTGTTTTCATCAATTTTAATATTATTTATATTAAATTTCTTTAAAACTTTTGTTGTACTTTCTGGCAAAAAGGCATTAAGAAGGGAATATGTCTCTAAAAACGCTTGAAATACATTGTATAAAATTGTGTTCACCCTATCTTTGTTGGTTTCGTCTTTAAATAATTCCCAAGGCTTATTAGAATCAAGATATGTGTTGCATTCATCAATCATTTTTAATGCTGTTTTGTAACTAAGTGTTGGTTTTAATTCTTTCATCTTTGAAATGCTTTCAGCTTTTAGTGTTTTTATTGTGTCAAAGAATTTATTATCAACTTCATCACAAACCTTACCATTCTCAATTTTGCCATTGTTATATTTTATAAGCATTCCAATAAGTCTAGATTCAATATTGCCAACTTTGTTTGCAAGTATTCCATTATATGAATTTAAAAATATTTCCTGTGAATATGGGCCATCTTGTCCAAAGGATATATCTCCAATCAAAAAATTTCTAACAGAATCACTTGTATATCTTGCACTTAAAATTCTTGGGTCAATAACTTCTTTTTTTCCAACTTCTTTGCTTTTGCTTAATTTTCCATTATTAAATGTAAGCCATCCATGTGCAAAAATTTGTTTTGGAAGTGGCAAGTCAAGAGCTTTTAATATTGATGGCCATATGATTGCGTGAAATCTAACAATTTCTTTTCCAACAACATGAACATCGCAAGGCCAAAACTTTTTAAAGTTTTCATCGTTTTCGCTTAAATATCCAAGGGCAGAAAGGTAGTTTGAGAGGGCATCTATCCAAACATAAATTGTTTGTTCTTTGTCAAATTCAACAGGGATTCCCCATTTAACAGTTTTTCTTGACACGCACAAATCTTTAAGACCTTTGTTTATGAAATTGTTTATCATTTCATTTGCACGATTCTCTGGCATTAAAAATGTTGGATTGTTTTTATATAAATCTCTTAAATAGTTCTCATATTTGCTTAATTTAAAAAAGTATGCATCTTCGTTTGCTTCTATAACATCTCTGCCACAATCTGGACATTTGCCATCTAATAATTGTTCATCTGTCCAAAAAGATTCACAAGGCACACAGTATTTGCCAACATACTTTGATTTGTAAATTTCGCCTTTTTCATAGAGCATGTTAAAAATTTTAGATGCCACTTTAACATGATAATCATCAGTTGTTCTAATAAATTTGTCGTAAGAAATATTTAAAAGTTGCCACAAATTTTTTGTATCACTAACGATTTCTTGTAGGTATTCTATTTCACTTAAACCTTTTTCTTCGGCAATTTTTTGAATTTTTTGACCGTGTTCATCGGTTCCTGTTAAAAAGAAAACATCATAACCAAGATTTCTATAAAATCTTGCAATACTATCACACAAAACTGTTGTATAGCAATTGCCAAGTGTAAGCTTGTTGCTAGGGTAGTAAATAGGTGTTGTTATATAAAATTTTTTGTCCATAAAGCTCTCCTAAATGAATTATACCATAAAGTATACAACAATAAAAAAATAAATACAACAATAAAGTGTGATTTTGCAATTTAACATATTATAAAATTTATTTACACATTTAATTTATAATATTTTGTTGTAAAGTGGAACATGTGCATAATTAAATATTATAATAAAAAATATCAATTTTAATAAAGTAAATATTATTTATTTATAACTCTAAGTGGGGTGAAAAGGTGTTCAAACTTATCTTGCTTATTATTTAATAAATTTTCCATTAGTTCAACCCCATACATGGCGTTTACAATTCCATTAGCACCACAACTTAAAAAATAATATACATTGTCAGTGTCGGTTTCTCCAATTAAACCAAGATTGTTGTCTGTTGCTCCAAAACATCCACAAAATGAATATTCTATTTCAATTTTTTCTTTGAGCATTGGGAACATTTCTAGAAGGAAATTGTAGAGCTTTTTGTATTTTGATTTTGCTTTTTTTTCTTCCATATTAGATTTTTTAAAAGGTGCATCTTCGCCACCAAAAATTATTCTATTGTTAGGAAGCAATCTTAAATAGTGGTATGGTTCTATTGTGTCGTGAATTGTTGCACGATTATACCATTCGAAATCTGTAAGTTTATTAGTAACAATTGTGTATGTTGTAAATCTTTCAATTATATCTTGATTATCAAATTCTTCAAGATTAAAACCTGTTGCAAAGACAATTCTTTTACAGTTGATTATTTGATTATAATTTGTTCTAACTTCAATATAATTATCTTTTTGAATCATGCTTTCATAACCAGTATTTTCAAAAATTTTATCTTGATTTTTTGCATTTTCTATAAGTTGTTTTGTGAAAAGATAAGGATTAAGTTCGGCTCCTCCATTTGGTGCATAGATTCCATATGCAACTTCAAAATTAAAAGGGTTGTTGTTTTTGTCAATAAATTCACATTTTAAGCCATGGTTTTTTCTTAAATCGTACTCGTTTTTTAATAATTTATAATCACTCTCTTTTGTTGTATACAAAAATGATGGGCGTTTATAAAAATCACATTCATTTCCATATTTTTTTATAAATTTTTCTATTTTATTGACCGTATTTATACCCATTTTGTAAATTTCTATTATTTCATCTTTTGAAAATTCTTTTTTTAACTTGCTGTAAAAATCGTCTAATTGATATTCTAATATTGCTGTGGCACACGAAGTACAACATTGGCCAATTCTTCCTTTATCAATTAAAACAACATCAAATTTTTGTGCCAAATAGAAATTTAAAATTGCTCCACAAATTCCACCGCCAACAATTAAAATGTCGGTTGTTATATCATTATTTAAGTATGGATACTCTTTTATTTTTTTAAATTTTTTACAAAAATACGGAGTTCCTTTTACATATTGCATAAATCACCTCGCTATATTTTTGCCAAAACTAATGTTTTTTATAAATTTTTTCAAAAATATATTTATAATTTTCATTTTTTAAAATTTTTTTTGTGTGATATATTGTTTTTGTAGGGGGTATTATGAAAACAATTGTTTTTGAAGGAAAAATTTTAAAAATTGGCATGATTCAAGTTTTAAGTAAAATAACTAAAAAAGCTTATCATTTTAAAGTCTCGCCAATTAAATTTTTAAAAATAAAAGGCGATAAATTGCCAAATGAAAATTATGTAAAAGTAAAAAATATTTTATCAGGTATTTGTGGTTCCGATATGACTTTTTACACATGTAAACAAGGACCAAGCACTGCATTTTTACCAATGCCTTGTTCTAAAATTACTTACCTCGGCCATGAAACAATAGGTGAAGTTGTTGAAGTGGGGAACAATGTAACCAAGTTGCAAGTTGGAGACAGGGTTACAATGCATAAATACATGGCTTGCTGTGATATAAAGGGCATTGAGACACATTGTGAAAATTGCAAAGAAGGGAATTATGCAATTTGTGAAAATTATGGAGAACCAAGCAAAATTAACCAAATTGTTGGTGCTGGTTTTGGTGATTATTATTATGCACCACAAGGACAACTATTGAAAGTTCCAAACGAAATAACAAACGAGCAAGCTGTTTTGATTGAACCATTTGCTGTAAGTTTACATTCTGTTTTAAAGTGTGTTCCCAAAGATAATGACAAGGTTTTAGTTGTTGGTGCTGGAATGATAGGGCTTGGCATAATTCAATTTGTAAAAGTATTAAATCCAAATTGCAAAGTATATGTTATGGAAAGAAATGCTAATAAGCATGACTTTGCAAAAAAATTAGGTGCCGATGAGATTTTGGCAGGAGATAATTATAAGGCAGTTGCAAAGGCAACAAATGCGAAATTATATCAAAAGGGAAAAAATAAGATGATAATAGGGGGTTTTGATATAATTTATGATACTGTAAGCAAGGGGACATTGTTTAATGATACGCTAAGATGGTTAAAAGCACAGGGAACTCTTGTCAAGGTTGGATACCAAATGACAAAAACAAAGTTTGACGAAACGCCAATATGGTGGCAAGGATTGCATATTGTGGGTTGCGATAGTCATGGAATGGAAGATTATAATGGTAAAAAAATAAGCACTTTTGAAATGGTTGTAGATTTAATGAAACAAGGAAAGTTAATAACAGATGGATTTATAACTCATAAATTTAACTTAACAGACTACAAAAAAGCATTTAAACTTTTAATAGAAAAACCAAAAGATACAATTAAAGTTGTTTTAGATTGTGAAAAATAAACAATTTATGATGTGATTTTAACATAAAACAATAATTATTTGGATAATTAAAAAAAATACAACAGAATGGTTGTATTTTTTAATCTTCAAGGCCAAGCAAAAAATCTGTTGTAACTTTAAAATAATTTGCAAAGATAATGGCAACATCAATATTTGGAACTTGTAAATTATTTTCCCAGCGCGCAATTGCGGGTTGACTAAAACCTGTTGCTTTTGATAAATCTCTTTGACTTAATTTGTTTTCTAATCTTAATTCCCTTAATCTTTCCGAAAATTTATTCATTTTATCCCTTTAATAATATTTTATGCTATTTGGTATCAAAAGTCTTGGCATATACTAATTGGTATCAATATAATATTTATACTGATTGGTATAACAATAAGGAGATAAAGATGAAAAATGAGATAAATGTAGAAGTAATTAATAATTATATAAAAGAAAATAAATTAACAAAAAATAAATTTTGTAAAACGTGTAAAATATGTTTAAGTCTTTAAATAAAATATTAAATAATAAAGAAAATTTTAGAATTATTGCATTTTTTAAAATAGCAAAAGTATTAAACATTAAATTTTGTGAAATTTTTAAATAAATTTATAATATTTTATTTTTTTACAATAAAAAAATACCATATAATTTTTAGTAAAAAATATGGTATTATTTTGGCGGAAAGGACAGGATTTGAACCTGCGGTGGCTTGCACCACGGCCGCTTTCCAAGCGACTGCATTAGACCACTCTGCCACCTTTCCATGATATTAAATATGTTTTAAACAATGAAATAATATCACAAGTTGAATGTTTTGTCTACTATAATTTTGTTGACATATAAAACTAAATGTTTCTATAATTGTTTTATTAAAGGAGATATTTATGGATTGTATTTTTTGTAAAATAATAAAAGGTGAAATACCAAGTTATAAAATTTATGAAGATGAAAATGTTTATGCTTTTTTAGATATTGCAGGCGATGTAGATGGACATACATTGGTGATTCCCAAAAAACATTGTGAGTCAATGCTTGATTGTAATGAAGAAACATACAAAAATGTTATGCTTGCAGTACAAAAAATTGCAAAACACTATGTAAACGATTGTGGATATAAAGGTGTAAATATTTTTAATGCAAATGATAAATGTGCTCAACAAAGTGTTTTTCATTTTCATGTACACATTGTTCCTAGAAAAGAAAACGATGGTATTGATGGTTTTCCACACTTTAATGGGGCAAAAGAAAATATTGAAGAAATACATAAAAAATTGGAGATAAAAAATGCCTAAGATATTTGGATTGGAACATATACTTTTTTTGGTTGTTGTGATTGTTTTGGCAACTATTTCGTTAATTTTAATTAAAAAATACGTAAAAAGTGAAAAAAATCAAAAAATTTTAATAATTATTTGTGCAGTTATACATTTTTCGCTTGTTGTTTGGAATAGGTTAGCTGTTAGAGAATATGATTTAAATATTTTAATGTTATTGCCAACTACTTTTTGTGGTACAACTAGTTTTGTATTTCCATTTTGTATTGTTTTTTGCAAAAAAGATTCAAAAATATTACAATTTATTTCAAGTTGTGCAATATTAGGTGGTGTTTTAACTTTAATTTATCCAGATTTTATAGGTCAAGATAAATCTATTTTCTATGATAAAACTATTTCAGGACTTTTGCATCATGTTTTTTTGGTTTTTAATTTTATTTTAATTTGCATGCTTGGTCATTTTAAACCGAGTATGAAAAATTGGAATAGTTTAGTTTTAGGGCTTTGCTGTTTTATGACATATGGAATTTTTAGTATAACAATTATAGGAAATAGTGATGCAATGGTTATTTATAATCCTTTAATTGAAGGTACAATATTTAATTGGTTATTTACTGGCATTTTATTCATTATTTTATACACAATTTGTTTGCTTGTGTATGAAAGAATTGCCTTTAAAAAAGAAGATAGGTGGTTTGATAACTTTGTTATAAAAGTTAAACAAAAATTTAATAAAAATATAGAAAAATAATAAAAAACACACATTTTTGTGTGTTTTTTATTATTTTTTTGCAATTCTTGTTGTTGCAATAGCTAGTGAACCCGGACCAATATGGCAAGCGACACTAAGTGATAGTTGGTCAACACATGTAACTGTTAAGTCTGGAAAAGCTCGTTGTACTTCTTGTTTAAATTTTTCAGCTTCTTCAAAATTGTTTGTGTGTGCAATTTCTAAAACCATTTCGCCATTTTTATAATATTCATTAAATGTTGTTTCTAAATCTTTTTTTATTGCATTTATCATACGAACTTTAGCTTGACCAAAACTTAAAACTTTTGCGTAAGCATCTAACTTTCCACCATGAATTTGTAAAATTGGTTTTATGTTTAAAAGTGAACCAAGTAGTGCTGCGGCAGGGGTAATTCTTCCACCCTTTTTTAAATATGATAATGTTGCAACCGTTATGTATATACTTGAATCCATTTTTGTTTGTTTTAAGTAATCTTTTATTTCTTTTGCACTTTTTCCTTGTTTTGCAAGTTCTAGTGCTTCATATACACTTTCTTTTTGTGTTACTGATATTCTTTGATTATTTACAACAAAAACCTTATTATCGTAATTTTTTGCAAGAGATTTTGCAGTATTACATGATTCACTAAGTCCACTTGACATTGGAATATATACAATCTCATCATGTGTTTTTAGTGCTTTATCCCAAAGTTCTGTAACGGCGTAAGGTGATGGTTGAGATGTTGAAATGTTTGCATTACCTGT